>DAHUZQ010000248.1 GCA_027306495.1 Actinomycetota bacterium
CCCCAAGGAGTTCCACCCCGCACCCATCAGTTCTTTTATCACCCAGCCACACTCCAATTCCAGGTGGTTCATCCTCATCGCATTCACCATCAGCCAGGTCGGCGTTTACCACTTCAACCGGGTCAAGATCGGGTATACAACCGACGGGCACAATGGCTGGCAATACCAGAATATGGACTGGACCATGCGGATCCACAACCCAGCATGGCCCGGGCCCATCCCACCGCTACCCAAGAGCGCCATCTGCGGGCGGTGAGTAGGTCCCGGCGGCCGGGAACCGGCCACCGAAGGTGATGGCGAAGGCGTTGATAGCTGGTTTCCGTCGTCTCGGTCCTGCGCTCGGGACTAAACGGCCGCCTGCGTCACCGCCGTGGCTCATCCGGGCGGCTCACCCGGGCGACTGCGGTGAGAGAGCCTTGACGTACAGGAACGTCCTGGTGACCGTGCAGCCTCGCAACTGCTTGGCCCGGGTCGCACCGAGGCCGTAGTGGACCGCCCGCACACCAAACGACGGCGCGTGCTCGATGACGGAGTTGAACGCGACTTCGAAGTAGACCGGCAGGTCGCCGATCCGGTCGTACTCAAAGCCCACCCGGTGAATGGACCAGTCCTGCCCGTGCTGCAGGATCAGCGCGAATCCGCAGGGCGTGCCGTCCATCCACGCGATGGCGACCATCGCGTCCTTCCCGAACCCGGCCAGCACGGCCTCGAAGACCTCCGCGGATTGCCGTGGCGACCAGCTTCCCCCGTGCCGGGTGAAGAGCTGGGATTCGAGTTCCGCCAGAAGCCCGATGCGGTCATCGCTGAGCGGTTCGATCCCGATCTTGACGCCCGCCGCCGCTAGCTTGCGCCGCTCCGCGGCTATCACCGGCCGCCGCTTCCTGGGCAGCATGGCCCGGTATCCGTCGAGCCCTCCGTCGGGCAGGAGCAGATCGCTGTAGCTGCCCGACTCACAGCTCAGATACCCCAGTCCCGCCAGCACGTCGCGGACCCGCGTGTCGTGCTCGCAGATGTAGAGGAAGGCGACACTGCGGGCACCCAGTTCGCGGGCGACCCCTTCGGCGTGCCGCACCAGGTCGCCGACCACGGCAGCACCGGCGTCATCGCCGTCACGGCTCAGCACTCTCACCCGGCTGACGTGGCGGCCCCCGCACACCAGGCTGGGCATCAGAGCGTCTGTGACGCGAGCGTGCGGGCCACCCTCGGCCAGCGTCCGGGTCACCTCCCCGACGGCCCGGGGGACCGCCTGCTCGCCGGCCAGTGCCGCGAGGCATTCGGCGGCTCCGGGCATCCCTTCGCCGGCTTTGAACTCCAGCACCGTGTCGGTGCGGCCGTACAGCCACGGGGAGGCCGGCAGTGCCAGCGCGGTCGCGAGCCCGCCATTCAGGCGGCCGTCCTGCTCGCTCAGCAGGTACCGCGTCAGCACGCCACTGGTGGCCTCGGAGACGCCCAGGAATCTCCGGGTGGGGTAACACTCCCCCGGGCCCGCCAGGTCGTCCCACTCCCGGGGCACCGCAGTCGCTGTGCTGACCACCCGGATGTCAGTCACGGCCGGTTCCCGCCCATCCGTCACCGCTGGTCATTGCCGGGCAGGAGCTTGCCGGCGAGGTGGTAGGTGACCACCGAGCAGCCCCGCAATTCTTTGGCCCGCAGCGCCTCGGCCCCGTAATGGATGGTCTGCACGCCAGCGGCGGCGGCCCGCTCGATCACCGAGTTGAACGTGATTTCGAAATAGACCGGCAGATCGCCGATGCGGTCGAAGTCGAATCCGCCGCGGTGCGTGTACCAGTGCCGGCGATGCTCGAGTATCAGCGCGAACGCGCACAGCGCGCCGTCCATCCGGGCGGCGATCACGAAAGCTCCGGGCCCGAACTCGGTCAGGATCGCCGTGAGCGCATCGGCCGACTGCTGCGGCGACCAGCTGCCCCCATGCCTGGTGAACAGGCGTGATTCCAGGTCCGCGAGCGATTCGATCAGGCTGTCGGTCAGTGGCTCCAGGCTCACTTCCACCCCTGCTGCCGCGAGCTTGCGGCGCTCAGCGGTGATGGACTGCCGCTGCTTGCGGTGCAGCGTGGCCTTGTACCCGTCGAAGCCACCGTCCGGCAGGAACAGCTTCGCGTGCCGCGAGGACGCGCAGCTGAAGTACCCCCGCCCAGCGAGCTCCTGCCGCAGCCGGGTGTCCTGCTCATCTATGTAGAGAAAGGCGATGCTGCGGGCTCCGAGGTCGCCCGCCAGATCTTCGGCCCGCGACACCAGGTCCCTGATCACGGCCTGCCCGCCAGCGGCGTCGTCGCGGGTGAGCACTCTGGTCCGGTTGAAGTGCCGCCCGCCGCACAGCAGGCTGGGCATGAGCAGGTCGGTGATGGGAGCGGCGGGCTGTTCGCCGGTGACGGCGCGGGTTGCCTCTTCCACAGTCCTCGGGACGGACTGCCCGCCGGTCAGGGCGGCGAAGCAGGCCGCGGCGCCCGGCAGGTCTTCGAGCGCGCTGAACTCGAGCGCCGTGTCGGTGCGCGTGAACAACCATGGCGCAGCCGGGCCGGCCAGCGTTGCCGCCAGCCCGCCAGCCAGCTCGTTCCCCTGGTAATACAGCAGGTACCGGGTGGGCACGCGCGCGTAGGCTTCGGACATGCGCAGGTAGGCGGTGCTCAGGTGACAGGCTCCGGGGCCGGCCAGCGCGTCCCATTCCGGCGGCAGCGCCGCCGCATCCTCTGCCAGCCGTATGTCGCTCGTTGCTGGCGGCACTTGTATGGTCATCCCCGCTCCAGGTCGATCGGCGACGCGCAGCATATCCCGCCTATTGCCAGCAAGCCACGACAACCTTCGTCAGCCGGCCATAACCGACCACCGGCCAGACCCATGATGCGACCATTCCGCGGGCTTTCCTAGTGGCCAGCGGCTCTTCTCAGTAACCGTCGGCGGCCAGGAACGCCCGGGCGATCACCCGGTAACCCGCGGGATTCGCGTGCGGGTTGGGCCCGCGTGGCGAGGGGGAACACTCCCACGTCCACCGGCAGATGGCGGCGACGTTGCGCGGGACACGGCCGAGCCGCGGCACGGTGACGAACTGGGTGAAGTCCCCGGTGTGGAAGGCGGCGAACACATCGGCCACCCGCGCGCCGGCGTTGGCGTAGACGTGGTCCACCAGCAGCGTGAACACCGCGGTGGCGATTTCAGTGCCGTGGGCGATCACCTCGCCTTGCCGCCCGTCACGCCAGTATGCGAGCGCCGGCAGGTAGTAGTTCATCCCGATGATCCGCACGCCCGGATCCGCGCGGCGCAGCCTTGCCAGGATGGTGGCGAGGTCGCCGGTGACCCGCGGCATCGCCCTGCCCACACATGAGGCGAGCGCCCTGGTGGAGGCCCGGCTCAGGCAGGTGCCCGCGTCGTTCGCCCCGATATCGATGGTGACGAGGGAGACCCGGCCGCGGTGCTGCCGCAGGAAGCTGGTGGCGGCCGCTAGCTGGGAACCGCCCGGATACCGGCAGATCCCGCCGTGGATCATGGTGGAAGTGGTCTCCCCCGGGCAGCCGAGCTTGACCAGCCGCAGGCGCGGATCGCGCAGGCGCAGGGCCGCGTAGAGGAGATTGGGGTAGCCCTTGCCGGTTTCCACGCTGTACCCGGCCGCGTTCGGCTGGACCCCCTGCGCCAGCGAATCGCCCAGCGCGAGGTCGTAGCTCACCCCCAGCGCGGGTGAGGCGGCGTGCGCCCGGGTCCCACCGGAGGAGGACCGGGAGGGGGCGGCGCTGCCGGGGGCGGGCGCCGAGCACGCGGCCGAGCCCATGACACACGCACTGGCCAGCGCCAGCGCGGCCAGGGAACGGCGCATGTGCCCCCCTCCGTCGCCGCAACAGCCTTTCATTGTACGGAACGAGCCGTCCGGGCCGGCCTGGACACACGGCCGGGGCGGCGCGCCGTGCCCTCCTCGATCGCACCGACCATTACTGAAAATCCTTCAGGATCAAGAACGCGGGGACGGTCCGGGTGGTGATGGAAGCGCCCCGGGCGGTGATAGAACGGCAGAGCCATCCAGTCCACCCGGTTGCCAACCACAGGAGCCGCCATGTCGGTCCTCAGCGCACTTGCCGATGCGATCCGCAGCCAGTCCGTCGAGGTCATCGACCTCACCGCGCCTCTCTCGGCGTCCACGCCGGTGATCATGCTGCCCCCGCCATTCGGCAACACCGCGACCTTTTCGCTCTCGGAGATCAGCCGTTACGACGACCGCGGCCCTGCCTGGTACTGGAACGACATCACCACCGGGGAGCACACCGGCACCCATTTCGACGCGCCCGTGCACTGGGTGACCGGCCGGGACGGCGAGGACGTGTCGCAGGTGGCCGCGCGGAGCCTGATCGCGCCGGCCGTGGTGCTGGACTTCAGCGCCCACGCCGCCGCGGACCCGGACTTCCTGCTCGAAGTCGACCACATCAAGGCGTGGGAGGCCGATCACGGCCCGCTCCCCGAGGGCGGGTGGCTGCTGTACCGGACCGGGTGGGATGAGCGCTCCGCCGACCAGGCCCGGTTCCTCAACGCCAACGAGAGCGGCCCGCACACGCCCGGGGTCTCCATCGAGTGCGCCCGCTGGCTCGCCGAGCAGGCGCCCGTCATGGGATTCGGCGTGGAGACGGTCGGGACCGATGCCGGCACGGCTCACTCGTTCGATCCGCCGTTCCCCTGCCATGCGGCGCTGCTCGGCGCGGGCAAGTACGGCCTGACCCAGTTGCAGAACCTGGCCGCCCTGCCGGCCACCGGCACCGTGGTGATCGCCGCGCCGCTGCCCATCGTCGGCGGCTCCGGCAGCCCGTCCCGCGTGCTCGCCCTGGTCGAGCGCTCCTGATGCAGGTAACCGACGCCGTCGCGCAGGTGCTGGTCGATCTTGGTGCCAGCATGGTCTTCGGCGTGGTCGGCAGCGGGAACTTCCATGTGACCAACGCCCTGGTCGCGCGAGGTGCCCGGTTCGTCGCGGCCCGGCACGAGTGCGGCGCCGCCTGCATGGCGGATGGGTGGGCGCGGGCATCCGGCCAGGTGGGGCTCCTCACCGTGCACCAGGGCCCGGGCCTGACCAACGCCATCACCGGCATCACCGAAGCCGCCAAGAGCCGGACACCGCTGCTCGTGCTCGCGCCCGACGTGGCCGGGTCCGCGGTGCGCTCGAACTTCCGGATCGACGTAGCCGCGCTCGCCGCCTCGATCGGGGCCGTCCCGGAACGGCTGCACTCCCCCGTCTCCGCAGCGGCCGACGCTGCCCGCGCCTACCGAACCGCCGAGCGGGAACGGCGCACCGTGGTGCTGGCCATGCCCCTGGACGTGCAGGCGGCCCAGTGTGACCCGCCCGTGGTCGGGCAGGTGCCGCCCGTACGCCCCTGTCCACCCTCCGCCAGTGCCGCCACCGACCTGGCCGAAGCCCTGCTGGCCGCCCGGCGGCCGGTGTTCGTGGCAGGCCGGGGGGCACGGGTCGGCTGCGCCCGGGCTGACCTGGAACGCCTCGCCGACGCCTGCGGCGCGCTGCTGGCCACCTCGGCCACGGCGAAGGGGCTGTTCCGGGGCAATCCCTGGGACCTTGACGTGAGCGGTGGTTTCGCCTCGCCACTGGCCGCCGAACTGATCAGCGGCGCGGATCTGATCGTCGGGTGGGGCGCCTCACTGAACATGTGGACGATGCGCCACGGCCGGCTGATCGGCCCTGGGGCGAGGGTCGCCCAGGTGGATGACGACGCCTCCGCGATCGGCGCCCACCGGCCGGTCGACCTCGCGGTCGTCGGTGATACGCGGGAGAGCGCCCGGGCGGTGCTGGCCGCGCTGGCGGGCCGGACGTCCGGCGGCTACCGGTCAGCGCAGGTCCGCGACCGCATCGCCCGCGAGGTCCGCTGGCGCGACGTCCCCTACGACGAGGAGGGAACGGCTGCCGGGTCGCGGCCCGCTCCGGACGGCGCGGCATCCATCGGCGGCACCGGCCATCCGCCCGCTCCGGACGGCGCGGCGCCGGGCACCGATGCTGCTGGCCAGCGGATCGACGCCCGGACGCTGACCATCGCCCTGGACGATCTGCTGCCCGCGGAGCGGGTGGTCGGCATCGACTCCGGGAACTTCATGGGGTACCCGAGCATGTTCCTGTCGGTGCCCGATGAGCGCGCCTTCTGTTTCACGCAGGCATACCAGGCGGTGGGGCTGGGGCTGGCTTCCACCATCGGGGCCGCGCTGGCCCAGCCGGGCCGGCTGCCGGTCGCCGCTCTCGGCGACGGTGGGCTGCTGATGGGCGTCAGTGAGATCGAGACGGTCGCCCGGCTCGGCCTGCCCATGGTGATCCTGGTGTACGACGACGAGGCCTACGGCGCCGAGGTCCACCATTTCGGCCCGGACGGTCATCCGCTCGACACGGTTACGTTCCCGCCGGCCGACATCGCCGCGATCGGGCGCGGCTTTGGCTGCGCCGGGGTCACGGTGCGGCGACTGGATGACCTGGATCCGGTCCGGGAATGGCTGGCCGGTCCCCGGGACCGGCCACTGCTGATCGACGCCAAGGTGACCGCCAGCAGTGGCTCATGGTGGCTTGAGGAAGCGTTCCGGGGGCATTGAGACGGCCGGCCGCATATCGGCGGGGATGGCTCCGCCGGTCAGTATGATCAGCCACTGAGGTGTCACATGGAGCGACCCACCGGGGGACTTTCCGGCCAGCGAGTGAGGCAGTACCTGGCGGCCAGGGTCGATCCCATTCCACCGCAGAGCGCGCAGGAATACTTCACCGTGCTGCTGGACCGGGCCGCCCGTGCCAGCAGCACGGGTGACTATGGCATAAGCGCCGCGCTGGTCGTCCGCTACGACGATGTCGAGATCGTCAGCGTCGCGAGCAACACGGTCCTGTCGCGGCGGGATCCGTTCGGGCATGCCGAAGCCAACTCCATCCGCCAATTCCAGAACCTGATGGCCATTGATGCGGCCCGCCGGGCCGAGCACATGTCCACCTGGCGCGGCATAGCCGAGGTCCTCGCCTCACCGCGGCCGCATGAGATTTTTCTGCGGACAGGGCTTGGGCCGCAGTGGCCGTGCACGCTTCTTTACACGACCCTGGAGCCGTGCCCCATGTGCACAGTGGCCATCCTTAATTCCCATATCGATCGCGTGGTCATCGCCATACCCGACGAACCCGGCGGTGCGCTGGCGCCGGAGCGTCTTGCCAAGCTGCCGCCCATATGGCCGCAGATCGCCCGCAGGCATCTCCGGGTATCATTTACAAATCACGCCGATAGCGACATATTTGTCCCGGCCGAGCTGTCCGCCCTGCTGCGCAGCGTGTTCTGGGACACCAAAGGCGAGCGGGACACGGCGATCAGCGAGGGCGTCCTGCTCGACCCCGACCTGCAGGCATTGATCAACGCGCGGAGCGCGGAGATCCCGAAATAGGTGGCTGAACCCCTCCGCACGTGAGGTGGGCGATGAATCTCTGGGCGCGGCGATGAACGTCTGGGTCCGACTGTCGTACGTTTTCATCGGCCCGGTATCCCTGGCGGGCGCTGCCTTAGCCCATGGCAGGACACAGATCGTCCTGTTCATCCTCGGCTGCCTCGCCACCTTGCTCGGCTTCTGGCTCGCCGAACTGAACCTTTCGCATGCCGCCAAGCAGCACGTCCTGGACGCGGCCGTGAACTTCCTCCATGCCAGTGGCGTTAGGAACGTGCGAGCGAACTACATGCGCCTGGGCCGGGGTGGCACCCTGCGGATGCAATACCTCAGCACGGCCTACCGGGATTTCGAACGGAGTCAGCCATGGAAGCGCGGCGACGGTAGCTGCGCCAGCACGGCCCTCGAACAGCGGATCACAGTCCTCGGCGGCCATGACGGTGAACTCCCCGGCCCGCGCAACGTCGATTTCCCGGTGCGGATCCTTACGATGAAGATGCTCGGTGGCGAAGAGATCAAAAGCGTTCTCAGCGTTCCCGTCTACCAGCGCAATGGCAGGGAAGTTGCGGGCGTCATCAACTTCGACGACGTGCTGCCGCTGAACAGGTCCAAGCTCGCGAGCCCCGATATCCTTCGCGCCGCCAGGGACCTTGGCACGGTCTTCCTGCAGGCGCACTGAGCGCACGGGCCCGGAACTGCCGGGGTGCTCCGCTAAAGGCCTTCCAGATAGCCTTGGACGCTGCGCAGATCCGAGGAAAGCTGGTCCATATCGTCCTCGGACATGACATGCACGGGACTGTCGGCGAAGTTCGTCCTCAGCAGCCAGTCCCGCGAACCCGGCGGGTTTTCGGCGTGCGTCCGGACGGTGCTCACCAGTTCACCGGTCCGCCCCTGGATGGACGTGATCGTCGGCA
>DAHUZQ010000250.1 GCA_027306495.1 Actinomycetota bacterium
CTGCCGGGAGTCGGCGGTAGTGACATCCTCCACGGCTCCCTGGTAGACGGCGCTGAACCCGCCGGCCGACGCGATGACCACCGCGCCGGGCGGGGTGCCCAGCGCCGGGTCTGCCCGGTCGATCTCGAATCCCGCCGGGCCGCCGAGCACCGACCCTGCGCTGCCCAGCGGCACGGTCGTGTCGATGCCGTCAAGGATGAAGCCGGTGCGCTCATCCCCCGGGCGAGCCAGGACCCGGTAGGGGAGGGAGGCGTCGAAGCCCTGCGCGGTGAAACCGACCCCGGCCAGCGACTGCGGGGAGCGCCCGCGGTGGCGCCACAGCCCGCCGCGCTCACCGGTCATCGCCTGGTGGCATTCGCCGGGCGCTGATTCCCACAGCCTGGTCCCGGCCTGCCCCCGCCGCACCTCGATGAGGGACGGGTCGTCCTCCGGCGCTGTGGTGACCCAGTAGAAGCCGTTGCCGCCGAGGTACATCAGCCGGCCCCCGGCTGCCAGGTAGCCGTCCAGCCCATCGAGCATCTGCGAGCTGTAGTACTCCGGGTGGCTCCCGGTCAGTACCACCCGGTAGGGGCTGAGGGCGGCTGCGCCGCGGGTGTGCAGGTCATCGTCGGTGATGACATCGACCCCGACCCGCTGGTACTCCAGCCAGTGCAGCAGTTCCAGGTCCGCGCTGAACTGGTGCGGGCCCCGGATCAGCGGAAGATGATAGCCGGGGCGCATGTTCAGGACCGGGCGGCGCCACGATGACAGGCAGCAGCCGCTCCCGTCGGCGTGCAACTCATACAGGCTGAGCAGCCGGTGCTCAGCCATGAAGCGGTCCCGGCCGGTGACCGGGAACGCCGAGGCGTCGCCTGCCGCCTGGATGGGGTGCTCCCAGGAGGCGTGCTCGTTGGCGTAGGCGAGATAGCTGAAGGTCGGCAGCAGCACGGCAGCACGATGGCTGGCGCCGTGACGGCCAGCGCCCGGGCGGCGCCCGGCCGCGCTGACGATCAGCGGCACGACATCCTCGTGCCCCTCAGCGCGCAGCCGGATCCCGTAGGCGCCGCTCGGCCATTCATCGGGCACCTGGAAGGACAGGCTGGTCTCCCAGCCGGCGTCGGTGAGGTCATCCTCGTGGAAGTGCGCTGCCCCGTACTCGCCCGGGCTGGCCGTGAAGCTTTCCGTGCCGGGGATCCAGTTCCGCCCGGTAACCCCCAGCGCCGGGGAGTTGACCAGCCTCCCGTCGCTCCGGCCGGGGCCACTGTCGCGGACACGGTGCGGGGGGAGCGCAGCCTCGGGAGTGAACCGCCACTCATGACGCAGCCCGCCGATGCGCGTGGCGGGCGCGTCGGCGGCGAGCGCGGTCAGTTCTGCAGCCGTCAGGGGGCGTACGAACAGCCGCGGTGTGTCGATCTTCCCGTTGAAGCACCGCTGCACGGTGCGCCCGTTCACTGCTGCGCCGGCACTGATGACCCGCGCTTGCGGGCACGGGCCGCCCAGATCGTGTGGCCCCGCGTCAGCCGGGATCGTCGTCCCGGCCGCAGCGCGCGGCAGGACGACCAGGGTGAGGGAGCCGGCGGCATCCCAGCTGGCAGCGGCGAAATACCAGTGCCCGGTGTGCAGCACGGGCCCGGCGGACACCCAGCGCGGCGGTGCGCCGGAGGCTGGAAGGCGGGCGGCGCTCACCCGGCCCTCCTCATCCACGCCCAGTTCCCAGCCCTCGCCGCCGCCGGCCAGGCCCGCCATCAGGCACTGCCGCCGTCCGGCCAGCAGGGTGGGGCAGAACCACAGCGCCGCGGTGTGCCCGGCTGTGCCGGGCCCTTCCTCGCTGAGCTCGGCGAGGAAGTACGAGCCGCTGACCAGTTCCTGGCGGCGGCCGGGGAACCGGCCCGCCACCGGGGGAGCCACGGGCTGGCTGTCCAGGCCGAGCCGCACCACCTCGGCGGTGAACTCCGGCAGGGTGCTACTCACCTTGACCTCGACGGTGCCGCCCGGATGGGTCACACACGGTTGTGCGTAGCCAACCAGTTCCACGCTTGGTTCTCCGTTTCTCCTGGTCATGGATTCTCCTGCCCGGGGCGCCCCGGCGGGGGGCAGCCTGCCCATTGCTGGCGCACCACGGTGACGCCGTCCAGCACGACGCTGGCCTCGACGGCCGTGGACTGCCTGTGCGAGGTGCTGCGGACGCTGACCTGCACCCGTTCACCGGCGGCCATCCGGAGGCTGACGTCGACGCAGGCCAGCACTATGGCGCCGTCCGGACGGCCCGGGTGCATCCGCGCAGTGAACGTTTCCGCCAGGCGCATGTCAGCGCCGGAGGGGAGCCGCAGCCGGGAGCTGGCGCCGAACATTACGGCGGTCTCGCCTGCCGCTTTGTCCTGGATCAGCTGGTAGAGCGGCTGACTGTCGGTGACCCATCCGGTGTCCGGCTCCGCGGGCGGCGGCGTGGGGTCAGCGGGCGTGTCGGCCCGGTCGGCTGCCCGGCTGACCGGCAGCCGCAGGACCGTGTCACTGCCCGGGCCAGTGCTGAGCGCCAGCGCAGGGCTGGCCTGGGTCGGCCAGATGTCCGGGAAGTCCGCGCATGCCACGCCCAGCCGTATCCGGGAGCCGGCCGGCAGCTCGAAAGCCGCGGCGCCGAGCGGGATCGTGATCAGCCGGCTGGCGGCGTCGCCGCCGCTGGTGCCCGGCACGCGCCGGCGGCCGGAGGTGATGAGCGTGGACCGGCCATCGGGACTGACCATGCAGACACGCGCCACGAGGTGCACCTCTTCACCTGGCGGCAGGGCCAGGCGAAGGTCGGCCTCCGGGCTGCCGGCGAGCAGCACCGGCTCTGGCAGCGGGTCACTGGTGAAGGTGAGGCTCCGCGCGTCGTCGCTGCTCTGCTCCTCCGGCCAGCCGTTGCCGGTCCCGAAGGGATCCCAGATCCCGGCTGCGAGGCCGACCAGCGGATCGCTGTGGTAGTCGCGCCGTCCGGGGGCAGGCGGGGGCTCTTCCTCGAGGCGGTGCCCGGCGGGAAAGAGCAGCCGTGTGGCTATCCCGCCCGGCGGCCAGTGCTGCGCGGCCCGCCATCCGCCTGCCCGGGCGAAGAACAGGACCGGCGGCCCGGGGTCGGGCGGGGCCGGTGCCTGCCGCAGGTGGGTGTCCCACCAGTCCGCCATCGCGCTGACCCAGTCAAAAGGCTGCACGTCGGACAGGTGCGGCAGCACATGCATCCACGGGCCCATGATCAGTTTCTTCGGCGCGCTCACCTGGCCGAAGACGCGGGTCATCGCGTCGGCGTAGGCGTCGGCCCAGCCGCCGATCAGCAGGGCCGGCGTCTCGATGGCGGCCGCGTCCACCACGCGGGCCTGCCAGTAGCCGTCGCGTTCGGGGTGCGCCTGCCAGGTCAGGGCGTGCGGCTCGCCGGCGGTCAGCCGCTGCAGCCGCTGATGCCAGGTGTGCCGCCAGCCGCCGCCGGGGTCCTGGAGCGTCGGCGGGCACAGGCCGAGGGCCATCATGTGCGCGGCCCACGCATACCGGCCGAGCATCGCCGGGCAGCCGCCCGGTGCGATGGTGTCGGCGTACATGTCCGTGGTTGCGTAGACCGCGGTGACCGCGCGCAGGTGCGGCGGCCGGTGTGACGCTGCCGCCAGGGCGGTCATCCCGCCATAGGAGACTCCCCAGGCGCCGACGGTGCCGTCGCACCAGTCCTGGCGGGCGGCCCACTCGATGATCTCCGCGCAGTCGCGTCCTTCGCGGGGCAGGTCGAAACTCTCCCCGTAGCTTCCCTGCGACGCGCCGGTGCCCGCCATGTCCACGAACAGGGTCGGGTATCCCCGCTGGCCCAGCGCGGCCCGGGTGTGCTCGAAGAGGCTGCCGATGATGTCGTCTTTGCGGTAGGGGTAGTAGCTGACCAGTACCGGCCCGGGTGGCAGCCCGGCCGGGCGGTACAGGTCACCGGATAGCACGGTGCCATCAGCAAGCGGGATCCGCAGAGCCTGATGGGCCGGCTCGCCGGGTGCGGGATGCGTGGTCATGGGCTAGATCCTCTCGATATCCGGGGCGGCCGCGGGCCGGATCACCAGCTCGGTCACGGCCACCCGCCGCGGCCGCGAGAGCAGCCAGGCGACGGCGTCGGCGATGTCCTCCGGCAGCAGCGCCCCGCCGGCCTCGACCAGCGGCCGCACTGCCGCGCTGCCCCGGGTGAGCGGGGTGTCGACCAGGCCGGGCTCGATCAGCGCCACCCGGATGTTGCTGGCCTGCAGTTCCTTGCGCACGGCGTGGCCCAGCCCGACGACGCCCCATTTGCTGGCGATGTACAGCGGCTCGCCCACATAGGTGTCCCGCCCCGATGCTGAGGCGATCACCACGATGTCACCGGCGCCGGCCCGCGTCATCAGCGGGGCGACCGCCCTGATGCTGTTGGCCGTGCCCAGCAGGTTGGTCTGCACGACCTGCTGCCAGCGCTGCGGTGAGCCGGCCGTGATGCTCGACTGGTCAGCGATCCCGGCGCTGGTGACCAGGGCATCGATGCCGCCCAGCTCGCGGGAGACTCCGCTGACGGCCTGCTCCACGGATCCGAAATCGCGGACATCCGCCTCCACCGGGTGCACCTGCACCCCGGCACCGCGCAGCTCACCCGCGGCGCGGGATAGCTCAGGCCCCGGAAGGGACAGCAGCACGACGATGGCGCCAGCGCGACCGCAGGCGGCGGCGCAGGCCCGGCCGATGCCGGTCGCCCCGCCGGTGATCAGCACCACTGGCGGCCCCGGCATGCCGTCCTCGCCCGGCTGGTCCCGGTCCTCCTGCCCGGTCATGCGGATGCCGAGGTCGCGCCGGTGATGAGGCCGACCAGCTCCATCCCCGTCACCGGCTGCTCCCGGTGGTCCAGGTCAGCGATCTTGCGGCCTAGCCGGAACACCGCGACCCGGTCGGCGACCCGCAGCACGTGCTCCATGTTGTGGCTGACCAGGAGCGTCGCCACGCCTTCGGCCTTGAGCCTGCCGATGAGGGACAGGACAGCCTCGGTCTGCTGGACCCCGAGCGCAGCTGCAGGCTCGTCCATGATGACCACCCGGCTGCCCCACAGCACCGCCCGGGCGACCGCCACCGCCTGGCGCTGCCCGCCGGACAGGGCGCCGGCCTTGGTGGTGACCGGCGGCATCTTCAGCCCGAGCCGGGTGAACGCCCCCTCCACCTCGCGCCGCATCCGCCGCTTGTCGATCCGCCGCGCCGCCGCCGCGAGCCGGCCCGGGCCGTACAGCTCGCGGCTCAGGTACATGTTCTCGACGAGGCTGAGCGTCGGCACGAGGGCCAGGTTCTGGAAGACGGTCTCGATCCCGGCCTCACGGGTCGTGCGCGCGCCTCCCTCGGTGCGCGGTGTCCCGTCCAGCCGGATCTCCCCGGAGTCGGGCCTGGCCACGCCGGAGATGATGGAGATCAGGGTGGACTTCCCGGCTCCGTTGTCGCCGACCAGGCCGAGGACTTCGCCGGGGCCGAGGGACAGCGAGACGCCGCGCAGCGCGACTACCGGGCCGAACCGCTTGGTGATATCCCGGACTTCCAGGGCCGGCGGCTGCTTGCCGGGATGGCTGTGCGCCTGCCCAGCCGGCACGGCCGGCCAGCCGGCCGCGCCCCGCTCGCCTGCCGCGCCGTTCGAGGCCGCAGGCCCGTCAGCCGCTGCCGCTGGCGCTCCCTCGGAGGGCCGGTCCTTTTCCAACGCCTCCGCCTCGGTGGTCTCGGGCACCGGCATCTTCTCTAGCCGCTGGTACAGCACATCGAGCGCGGCGGCGATCACGAGCGCCCCGCCGACCGCCAGGTCCGCGACGTAGGGGCCGACGTTGATGAGGATGAGGCCGTCGTCAAGGACGCCGATGAACAAGATCCCGGCCAGCGTGCCCCACAGTGAGCCGCGCCCGCCGTTGAACGCCACCCCGCCGAGCAGGATCGCGGTCAGCACCTGCAGCTCAAGCCCCACGCCGATCTGCACGGACGCGCCGTCCAGCTGGGCGGTGACGATGAGGCCGCCCAGGGCAGCGGCCGTGCCGGACAGGATGTAGATCACGCATGGCAGACGCCGGGAGGCAACTCCCAGTGCCCTCGCCGCGTCCTTGTTGGCGCCGATCGCGATGAGATGGCGCCCGGCCCTGGTCTCGTACCAGATGTAGGCGCCGAAGAGGAAGACCGCGAAGAAGATGATGACCTGGACCGGGATCCCGGCCAGCGTCCCGTCGCCGAGGAAGTCGAAGGTCGCGCCGAAACCCGACCGGGTGACGTCGCTGGTGATGGTCTGCGCCAGGCCGGCCGCCCCGGCGAATCCCCCCAGGGTGACAATGACCGGGGAGAACCCGAGGTAGGAGATGAGCACGCCGTTCATCGCGCCCCAGGCCGCGCCCACCGCGAGCGCGCCGAGCGCGGCGAGCCACATCGGCCAGCCGAAGACTTTGTCGAACTCTCCGAACACGGCCGCTGACAGGCCGGCGACCGAGCCCACCGACAAGTCAAGATTCCCCGAGACCAGGAGCATGGCGCCCGGCACGGCGACCATGCCGAGGACCGAGACCTGCTCCAGCACCACGAGGATGTTGCTGCGGGTGAAAAAGCTGCCGGTCGAGATGCTGAAATACAGCGACAGCAGGACCAGCGCGACGAACAGGCCGCCGCCCTGCGCGGACGCGAGCCGGTGCAATGACCGGCGCGGGTCTTTCAGCCGGGGGGCTCCGCCGCGCCATGACTGCCTGATCAGGTCTGCACTCATGCAGTTTCCTCCCCAAAGGTACCGGTGACGGTATGGCGGAGTCCCCCGTCCGTCCTGCTGGCCGGGTGCACGCTAGGCGCTGATCTCAGAGAGCAGCTTGTTGTTGAGCGTTGTGGTCTGCGCCGTGCACAGTACATACGGGAAGTTGATCTGGGTTGGCGACTTGCCCTCGATCGCGTTGGCGGCCGCCTCGATGGATGCCTTGCCGATCGCGACGGCGTCCAGCGCCCCGGTCGCCCGGATCGGGCCGCCTGTCTCGATGTCCTTGATCACCGGCGCGGAGCCGTCGAAGCCGCAGATGAACATGTCCTTGGTCCGCTGGGCTGACGGGTGCGTGGCCTCGAATGCGCGCAGCACGCCGTCGCATCCCTCATCCGCGATGCAGATGACCACATCGATCCCCGAGTGCTCCTGCAACATGGACTGGAAGGCCGGGAAGGTGTCCGGTGACAGCACTCCCTCGTGCTGGGCGACGACCTTGGCTCCCGGCGCCACCGCCTGCAGTGCCTTCACGCAGCCCTCGACCCGCTGCCGCCCGGTCAGCTGGATCTGGTGGGTCAGCAGGGCGACCTGCGCGGTGCCGCCGAGGTTCTTCTTCACCCACTGGCCGGCGTAGGTGCCGACGAGCTTCGCGCCCTGCAGGTTGTCGAAGATCACCAGCCGTCAACCCCCGGCAGGGCGTTGTCAGAGTAGTCGAGGAACTTGATGCCCGCTTTATGCGCCTGATGGATGAGCGGGACTATCGCGTTGTTGTCGAGCGGCAGCGCCACGATCGCGCCGACGCCCTCGCCGATCCACGTCTGGATTTCCGACAACTGCGCGTCAAGCTGCGAGTTGGCGTGGCTTTCCAGCAGCTCGAAGCCGCGTGCCTGGCACTCTTGTTTCGCGCCCGCCATGAGCGGCGCCCAGATCGAGGCGCTCGTGTCCGGCTGGCTGAAGCCGATCTTCTTCCGGTTGCCGGAGGGTTTCTTGGTTGTCCCGGTGCTGGTCCCGGTGCTTGTGGTGCCGCACGCGGCCAGGACCGGCCCGGCTACCGCCAGCGAGGCCGCGGCCGTGCCAGCCTGGCCGAGAAACCGCCGCCGGGACACCGGCCCGCGGGCGGGCATGCCCGGGCCCTCCGGCCGGGGTCTGTTCGATTGTTCCAGCTCGTTGCGATCCATATCGCCTCCACGGGGTGAACGTCATTGCGGGGCTGAGGTTGGGGATGGCCTGGCAAGGTGGCTGGCGATCGGATGAGGATCAGCTCAGATCGCGCAGCACCCTGTACACACGCCCGAGCATTTGCTCTAGCACTGCGCGAATGCTCACGAGGGACAGTATGCATGCCGAGCATTTCGCCGGCAAGACTTCATGCCGCATTCACCCAGCAGATCTCCTGCACCACTGAGCGCGACCGGTCACCTGAGGCCGACGAGGCCGCAGGGGCGGGGCCGCGCGGGATGACGGGCCAGACGCCAACGACCACGCCGCCATGAACGACGTGGAAGGCGTCGTAGCCCGCCAGCCGCAGCCCGGGGAGACCGGTGACCTGGTGCGCGAGGGCCAGGGCGTGCTCCGCTGTGTCCGCCCCGCAGCGGTCCATGCCGGTGGCCCCGACCTGCCTCACCCCGGCCGTCATCCGGTCGATGTTGCACTGTGCGGCGTCGATCTGCCATCCGGCCAACATCCCCAGCGTTCAAGCCGAGCTGGCAGCCCGGCGCGCAGAAGGCCAGACCCTTGCGAACTCGCTCGGCGTCGCGCTTCGTCGTAGCCATTGGCGAGCGCGGGTCAACGCTTGCCGGAACTGGCGGCTGCCCGCGTCGGTGAGCCGCAGGTTCCGGGCGAACCAGGCACAAACCGGGAGCAGCACAGGGTGGTTGGCCGAGGCAGCGGTGGACAGGAACAAGGCGTTAGGGCGCATCCGTCCAGCAGCGAGGCGTGCCGCACCCTAGGCATCAGGCGGGCGGAGTGTGGTGGTGGCTGGGTGCTCGCCGAGAGCCCGGGCGAGGCGGCCGAGGGTGCGGCC
>DAHUZQ010000251.1 GCA_027306495.1 Actinomycetota bacterium
TGCCGATGCTGCTGCCTGTCGGGGACGGACTGCTGGCCGCTGTCAAGCGGGCGTAGGACAGAGCCAGCGGAGCAGCAACCGGGTGCCGAACCCGGTAGCCCCCTTGGCGGTTTCGCCGTCATCGGCGTTCGCCCGGGCCGCTCCGGCCACGTCCAGGTGTGCCCACGGGCCCTCGCCCGCGAATTCCCGCAGGAACACCGCCGCGTCGATCGAGCCGGCGCGGGTCCTCGTTCCGCGGGCCACATTCGCCAGATCAGCAACCGGCGAGTCCAGCCCTTCCCGGTATTCATCGACCAGCGGCATCCGCCACAGCGCCTCACCACTGTCGGCCGCCGCGGTGAGCAACGCGGCGGCGAGGGCGTCATCGTTGGCATAGAGCGCCCCGGTCCTGCCGAGCGCCACCCGCGCCGCCCCGGTCAGCGTGGCGATGTCGACGATGATGTCCGGGCTCAGCACCGACCGGGCGTACCGCAGTGCGTCCGCGAGCACCAGACGGCCCTCCGCGTCGGTGTTGAGCACCTCCACCGTCTGCCCTCCGTAGTGGGTGATCACGTCGCCGGGACGTAGCGCCGAACCCGAGGGCATGTTCTCCGCTGCCGCGATCAGCCCGGTGACCCGCACCGGAGCGGCCAGGGCAGCCAGTGCCGAGGCGACCGCGATGACCACGGCCCCGCCGGCCATGTCAGTCTTCATCATCTTCATGTTGTCGTTCGGCTTGAGTGAAAGCCCGCCCGAGTCGAAGGTGATGCCCTTGCCGACCAGCACGATGTGCCTGGCCGGGTGCGGCGGGTGGTAACTGAGCATGATCAGCCTGGGTGGCCTGACCGAGCCGGCCCCGACTCCGAGCAGGCCACCGAAGCCTTCCGACGCCAGGTCGCGCTCGTCCCAGACACGCACCGCCAGTCCATTGGCGGCGGCCACAGCGACCGCCTGATCCGCCAGCCAGGCCGGGCTCTTGCGATCCGACGGGGTGTTTGCCAGGTCACGCGCGAGCGACACGGCCCCGGTGACGGCCGTGGCCCGGTCGAGTACCGCCTGGCATGCGTCAGGCTCCTGGGTGAGCAGGCTCACCTCAAGGGGACCCACCTCGCCCGCCATGTCGGCTTCGCCAAGCGAGAAACGGTAACCGCCGAGCAGCAACCCCTCCGCGAAGGCACTGACCGCCGGCTGACGGCGGCCATGTGCGACCGACGTCAGGACGCGCGCAGGGCCGGTCAGCCGACGGCCCAGGGCAGCGCCAGCCGCCCGCATCTCGGCCGCGGACTCACCACCCAACCCGACTAGCATGAGCCGGCCCCACCGCCCGCCACCGGCGTGCGGACCGCCCGGGGCGGGCTGGGTCTCGGCGGCGGTCGCGGCCGGCAGAGCGATCGGGAACTGGGTGACCTCACCCGCGCGCCCCGTGATCCCGCAGGCAGTGGCGGCCAGTTCGGCCGGACCGCCCAGATACCGGTCAAGGCCGGCGGTCCCGAGGTCGGAAACCGCCACGGCGACGACATCAGGCGCCTGGCCACCGCTCCCGGCGGCGGCCAGAGCCGTGAGCAATGGCTGGTCACGCGCCGCTGCCACGGCGGTCAGCCGGGTATTGATGGCCAAGGCTCAGGGCGTAGCGGACTTGAGCGCGTCCGAGAGCGCGGTCGCCTCATCGGCTGACAACTCGACCACCAGCCGACCACCGCCCTCGAGGGGTACACGCATCACAATGCCGCGGCCTTCCTTTGTCACCTCGAGCGGGCCATCACCCGTCCGCGGCTTCATCGCCGCCATCCGCATCCCCTTCCGGTTGCCGGCCACATGGGACCTCACCAGCCACTGGGGTCGCCGGTGACTAGTGCTGTCAATTCACAGTCGTGATGTTCAGTACATCTATTATCCCGTGTCCGGGCGGCGGATGGTAACGATCTCGTCTGTGGGGAGCGCCGCGCGGCCGAAGGACGGGCTCGCCGGGGGGACTTGCCGGTGACTCCCGGCCGGCCGGACCCGGGCCGCTCAGGGGCACTTTCCGGCCGGCCGGACCCGGGCCGCTTACGGGCACTTTCCGGCCGGTGGCACCACACTGGAACTGTGAACGCGCGTTCGGCACTCTTCGACCTCTATGGTGATCACTTGCGCAAGCGGGGCGAGCGCGCCCAGATCGCCGCGCTGGTCGCCATGCTCGCTCCGCTCGGCATCAGCCCCCCCGCGGTCCGCACCGCTGTGTCCCGCATGGTGCGGCAGGGCTGGCTCACCTCCGTCCGGTTGGCTGGCGGACCGGGCTACGCCCTCACACCACGGGCCCGCAGCAGGCTGGACGAGGCCGCTGAGCGGATCTACCGCCATGGGGACCCGCAATGGGATGGCCAATGGCACATCGTCGTCATGGAACGGCTGGCAGAACGGGGCCGCCGGGCGCGCGCCCGCGCCGCAATGCGCTATCTGGGATATGCCCCGCTCAGCGAGGGCACGTGGGTCAGCCCGCAGGCATCGGTCGAACTTGACTCAATGCTCGCGACCGAGCGGATCGCCGCCCAGTGCTTTAGCGCCGGCTACCAGGGCGAGGCGGCCGACCTGCTCTCACGATCCTGGGACCTGGAGTCGCTCGCCGCGGCTTACCGAAACTGGCTGGCCACGGCCCATGAACTGATCGCGGTGACTGACTGCGACGCCTCCGATCAGGAACTCTTCGCCGCGCGGAGCATGCTCGTCCACGAATGGCGCAAGTTCCTGTTCTCAGACCCGGGCCTGCCCGCCGCCCTGCTGCCGGCGAACTGGCCGGGACGCAGCGCGGCTGACTTCTTCCATGCAGAATCGGCGCGGCTCTTGCCCGCCGCCTCCCGTTTCGTGGACTGTTGCCTGAGCGAGGGAATCAGCAGCGGAGGAGGCGGACAACCGTGAGCGAGAGCGTGCTTGCCGATGTGCGGGGCCCGGTGGCCACCATCACCCTGAACCGCCCGCAGGCCCGCAACGCGCTCACCACCGAGATGAAGGAACAACTGCTCGCCGCGCTGAACCGGGCCGGCGCGGACTCCGGTATCCGGGCCGTGATCCTCACCGGGGCGGGCGGTGCGTTCTGCGCGGGCCAGGATCTGCGGGAGCACGCGGACAATCTGAGCGCCGGGGAAGCGCTGGACACGGTGCGCGCGCACTACAACCCGATCGTGACGACGATCATGACCATGCCCAAACCCGTCCTCGCCGCCGTCCGGGGAAGCGCCGCGGGCGCCGGCGCCGCCCTGGCGTTCGCCTGCGACTTCCGGATCGCGGCCAGGAACACGAGCCTGCTCATGGCTTTCGCCCGGGTAGGGCTCGGGGCGGACTCCGGTGCGTCATGGACCCTGCAGCGGTTGGCTGGGCTGCCGCGGGCGGCGGAATTGCTCATGCTCGCCGACCCGGTCGGTGCCGAGCAGGCACTCGCGGCCGGCCTGGTGACGGCCGTGGTCGACGATGATGACCTGGAGGCCGCCACTTTCGCGCTCGCGCGACGGCTGGCGGAGGGTCCCACGGCGGCGTATGCGGCCATCAAGGAAGCCCTGATCTTCTCGTCGACCCATGGCCTGGCCGATTCGCTGGAGAACGAGGCGCGCCTGCAGACCGTGCTCGGCCACACCGACGATCACCGGACCGCGACCGCTTCGTTCCTGCAAAAGCAGCAGCCGGCCTTCCACGGCCGCTGACAGTTGTGACGCCACCCGAGGGGCCGTGGGGCTATTCGAAAAGCGGTCCAGGCTCCGCCACCGGGCGTCCGTCATCGATCTCTTCGCAGACCGCGACCACCTGCTTGGCGACTTCCTCGACATCGGCGAGCGGGTGATGCCGGTAACCTTCCCAGGCCAGCCACCGCACCTCGGCACCCTGGCACCACAGCGTGATCCCGTACCTGACGGAAAGCACCGACATGGTGGCGCCATGGTCCTCGACCCGCAGCAGTCCCTCACCGAACCCCCGCCGCGCGAGCATCCGCTCCAGCGCACGCGCCGCGCTCGCGGGCGCCGTGCCCGCCCCCCGCAGGCGGGCGGGCACGGCTTCATCGGGCACCGGCAGGGCGAACCACACCACCTTGCCGGGGACCTTCCAGCAACCGAACCGCGACCGGGTCAGGTGATGACCCCAGCGCCCACCCGACAGGCCATCGACCACCTGCAAGCCCCGGCCGGACAGGGCGTCGGGAACTGTGTCCGTGGGCTGTGGCGCACGGCCGCCGCGCCAGCCTCGCATCGAGTCGAAGACCTTGCAGGCAAGCTCCCATCCGCCGCCCGCCCAGCGCAGGTAGATCCACAGTTCCGGCCCACCCGCGACAGCCCCCGGAGCCGTCGCGTCAAACTGGATGTTGTCCCGGGCGTGCAGGGTGTTGGCCGCCAGTTCGCTGGCCATGGTCACACCGTCATGGACGAGGTCCCGCGCGAGACCGAGTGAGGTGGCCGCAGCCCTGAAGGCCGTCCTCGCCTCACTCGCACAGGTCGCGTCCGCGGGCAGTGGCCACGCATAGCAACCTCCGGCCGCGACCACGCTGGGATCGGACGGCCTGGCGTCATCCGGTCCCTCCGGAGCGCCCCTCCGCGCCCCGAGGGCGGCAGACCCTCCCCTCCGACGGTCCGCAGCATCGGGGATGGCGGAAGGCTCGGGCGCAGTCTGCGACGCAGCGAGCGGCGAGGGTAACATGCTCCGCAGCCTTCGTTACTCGAACATCAGTGAAATCCAGATTACGAGCCGTGCGAGGCATCCGCAATGGCATCCGTACGCGGAACGCCAATCCAGGCGGCGCTGGGATTGGCCTTCCAGGAGGGCATCTCAGGCGTCGGCTGCGTATCGGGATCGTAACGGCCGCACCGGGCATCCGCCATAAATGCGGCGAAGGCGGCACGGCTCCGGATAGTCCCGCCACCAGGCCCCCGCACGGTCCGTAATGGCGAGTTCCGCAATTTCCCGTGCTCAGCCCCGCAGACCCAGAAGACATGCGGCAGGTCACGGAGGTCGCTCAGTTCGGGGCGCTGCCAGGGCCGGCTTGGAACCGACCCTGCCTTGCCCCTGCCTCCGCCGGTCATCGACTGGCGGCGGCCGCGCAGGTGCCCCGCCGGAAGCAGTCCGCGAGGTGGTCATCCACTACTCCGCAGGCCTGGAAGGTGGCGTACACGGTGACAGGACCGGTGAAGGCGAAGCCGAGCCCCTTCAGTTCTTTCGCACACGCGGCCGAGGCCGGCGTCTGGGCCGGAACGTCCGCAGTCGTGGCCGGCGCCGGCACCGACGCGGCGGCGTAGCGCCAGATCAGGTCCGCCAGACCACCGGGCACAGCCAGCGTCGCCCGCGCGTTCTGGATCACGGCACTGACCTTCGCCCGGTTGCGCACGATCCCGGCGTCGGCGAGCAGGCGCTCTTCGTCCCGCGGGCCGAAGCGGGCCACCACCGCCGGATCGAAGCCGGCGAACGCCGAACGGAAGTTTTCCCGCTTACGCAGAATGGTCAGCCAGGACAAGCCGGATTGGAACGCCTCCAGCGAGAGCCGTTCGAAGATGCCGACATCGTCCCGCACCGGGGCGGCCCACTCCTCGTCGTGGTAGAGGAGATACTCCGGGCTCGCGGTCGCCCACGGGCACCGTGGACGACCGTCGGGCCCGTGGACCGGTCCACGGCCCGGCGCGTCAGTCACCGGAAGGCACCGCGTCGGGTGCCTCGCCCGCCGGCCCGGCCCGCAATCCCGCGAGTTCCTCGCGGAGCACCGCGATCTGCGCGTCCCTGTCCGCCATCGAGCGCGCGATCACCCGCCATGCCTCCTCACACGCCCCCGCGTGATAGCCCCACACGGCCATGGGCGGGCGCAGCATGAACACCTGCGCGGCCGTCAGATCGGCCGGGTCAACGGGCGGGAAGTCGCCCGGAACGAGGGACATCTCACCGGCCCGGCCCAGGGCCGCCGCCAGCACGCCGCCCAGGATCGCGACGGCCGCGGCCAACGTCAGCATCACTGGCACAGTTGGCATCGTGCCATGCTCGGAACATGAACGCCCACTGCGGTCCGGAACCGGGCGGGCCGGTCCCCGCCCGCCCTGCGGCGCCCGGCCCGGTGCTGGCCGGCTCCGCGCATACCCCGGTGCTGGTCGGCCGCGCACATACGATCGACCAGGCCTGGCAGGCGCTCACCGAGGGTGCCGACGCGCTCGATGTCGGCGATGCCGAAGCTGGGGTGGTGGACGCCATCCGGGCCGGCCGCGGGGACGGCGCCATATGGCGGGCCGGGGCGGGAGTGTTCGAGGCCGACCAGGTCGACCGGACTCCGGCAGGCGTGGTGGCGGTCGCGGCGATCATGACCTGGACCGGCGCCGCTCCCGCCATCACCACCCGGCATCTGCGGGCGGCCCGGCGCGCGATCGACATGACGGCCACGATCGCGGGCAGGCGGAAGCCCTCCCTGACCGTTCGTGGGCTTGCCTGACCGTGCCAGATCAGGGCGCCGGGTTCGCCGACGGCCCGGCCGGCGACGTGTCCACCGGGGCCTCCTGCGGCGGCGCACCCGCCGGGGCCCGCTGCGGCGGCCCGCCCGCCGCAGCCTGCTGGGGCAGCGGGATGGACTCGACCAGGGGGACCCTCGGGGAGAACGCTTCGCCGTTTCGGTGGGCCTCCTGCACGATCCGCACGACGTCGGCCGGCTCGTCCGCGACCCGCAACAGGTCCAGGTCGTCAGGAGAGATCTTGCCGTCAGCCGCGACCCGCTCACGGATCCAGCCGACCAGCCCCCTCCAGTAGGCACTGTTCACCAGCACGATGGGAAAGCGGGTGATCTTGCCGGTCTGGACCAGCGTGAGCGCCTCGAACAACTCGTCCAGGGTGCCGTATCCGCCCGGCAGCACGACAAAGGCCTGCGAGTACTTCACGAACATCGTCTTGCGGACGAAGAAGTACCGGAACTCCAGGCCGATGTCCACGAAATCGTTGAGCCGCTGCTCCATCGGGAGTTCGATGCCGAGCCCCACCGAGACCCCGCCCACGCTGGCGGCACCCCGGTTGGCGGCTTCCATGATGCCGGGGCCACCGCCGGTGATCACCGCGTAGCCCGCTGCGGCCAGCGCCCCCGCGATGCGCTCCGCGAGCTCGAACTCCTCGGTGCCCTGCTCCACCCGGGCGGAACCAAAGATCGAGACCGCCATCCCGAGTTCCGACAGCAGCCCGAAACCCTCGACGAACTCGGCCTGGATCCGCAGCACCCGCCAGGGATCGGTATGCACCCAGTCACTGGGGCCCCGCCGGTCCAGCAGCCGCTGGTCGGTGGTCGTCTTGGGGATGGCACGGCCCCGCAGCACCGCCGGACCCTGGCGGCGCATCCGGCGGGGTTCAGGTTCGGAATTCATGGTCATGCCAGGGTACCCGCCTGAGGTGGCGGTGATCCGCCGCCACGAAACAGTCGCCCTACCGGTATGTGCCCGGGCTCACCCGCTCATGCCGTGGTCGCGCAGGATGTCGTTGAGGCCGAGCTTGCCGTGCTCACTGCCCTCCGCGAGACGGCGCAGCACCAGCATGCACGGCATGCCGAAGTCACCTCCGGGGAACGAGCGCACCCTGGTGCCGGAGACGCACACAGACCAGGCTGGCGCCTCACCACGGGGCAGTTCCTCGCCGGTCTCCACGTCGAAGACATGCGTGGTCGCGGTCAGGATGGTGCCCGATCCGAGCTTGGCCCCCCGGCGCACGCGTGCCCCTTCCACCACCATGGACCGCGAGCCGACAAATGCCTCGTCCTCGACCACCACCGGCACCGCGTTCGGCGGCTCCAGCACCCCGCCGATGCCCACCCCGCCCGACAGGTGCACGTTGGCGCCGATCTGCGCGCAACTGCCAACGGTCGCCCAGGTGTCCACCAGCGTGCCGGGCCCAACATGGGCGCCGATGTTGACGAACGAGGGCATGAGCACGGCGCCGGGCGCCACGTAGGCGCCCCACCGCGCGATGGCGCCAGGCACCACCCGCACGCCGTCCCAGCTCGTCTTCAGCGGGACGCGGTCGTGATACCGGAAATCCCCCGCCTGCGACTGTGCCATCGGCAGCAGCCGGAAAGCCAGCAGAATGGCCCGCTTCGCCCGCTCGTCCACCACCACCTCGTCCGTGGCCGGGTCGGGCAGGGCAACCCGGGCCTGGCCGTCGTCGAGCGCGTCCACCGCCGCGATCACCAGCGCCCTGGCCTGTCCATCCGCCGGCGTCAGTTCGGCCCGGCGGTCCCAGAGCTCGTCGATCCGCGGATCAAGAGGGGAACTGTTCATGGGCGGCAGGGTATCGGGCGGCGCGGGACGGTACGTTTTCGTGGTGTGCCGACCAAACCGCGCAAGCGGGGCCTCGCCCCGGCCGTTGCCCTGCTGCTGCTCGCCATCGCGGCCGGCGCGTACCTGACCACAAAGCACTTCACGCGCATCACCCTCGGTGGCGGCTGCACCGCCCGCGCCGGCGGCACGGCGCTGGCGCTCGACCCCCAGCAGGCCTCGATCGCCGCGACCATCGCCGGGGTTGCCCACGCCCAGCACATGCCCTCCCACGCCGTCCAGATCGCGTACGCGGCCGCCATGCAGGAGTCCAAGCTGCAGAACCTGCCCTACGGAGACCGTGACTCGGTCGGGGTCTTCCAGCAGCGCCCATCGCAGGGCTGGGGACCACGCCGCAAGCTGCTGAACCCCGTGTATGCGAGCACCAAGTTCTTCCAGGCGCTGGCCACCGTTCCGGGCTACGGCAAGCTTCCCGTCTACCAGGCGGCGCAGGCGGTTCAGCGCAGTGCCGACGGATCGGCGTACATCCAGTACCAGCCGATGGCAGGCGTGATGGCCACCGCGTTCACCGGCCACGCCGGCCGGTCCGTGTGGTGCTGGCCGCATGGCGATCCCGGCAAGCCACGGCTGGCGTCCGCCCGGCGTGCGCTGCTGGCGACCTTCGGCCACCTGGCCTGGCGCCTGCGGAGCACACCCTCCGATGCCCCGTCGATCGCATTCACGACCGGCCGCCCCGCGCTGGGCTGGGCGGTGGCTGCCTGGCTGGTCACCCATGCGGGCGGCTATGGTATCCGCGACGTACGCTACGACGGGTACACCTGGCTGGCGGCCGCGGGCCGGGCGGGCTGGCGGCGGGACGCGCGGGCGAGGCCGAGCGGGCAGGTGCTGGCCGGCTGAGCCTGTGCACGCGGAACCGCCCGCAGCCGCGATACTGGAGCTTGACCAGCCGGACAGTGCCGGAAGAGGAGTTCGGACGTGACTTACATCATCGCGCAGCCCTGCGTCGACATCCTCGACAAGTCGTGCATCGAGGAATGCCCCGTCGACTGCATCTACGAGGGCGAGCGCATGCTCTACATACATCCGGACGAGTGCGTCGACTGCGGCGCCTGCGAGCCGGTGTGCCCGGTGGAGGCCATCTTCTACGAGGATGACCTGCCGGATCAGTGGAAGGACTACTACCGGGCAAACGTGGAGTTCTTCGAGGATCTCGGATCGCCGGGCGGCGCGTCCAAGGTCGGGAAGATCAGCAAGGACCACCCGGTCGTGGCGGCGCTGCCTCCGCAGGGAGACGAAAGCTGACCCTCGCCGACCGGCTCCCGCGCTATCCGTGGGACCTGCTCGAGGCCTACCGGGAGGAGGCCCGCGCCCATCCCGGCGGGATCGTGGACCTGTCGGTGGGCACGCCGGTCGACCCGGTGCCCACCGTGGTGCGCCACGCACTGGCGGGCGCCGCGGATTCGCCGGGCTACCCGGCGACGCACGGGTCCGCCCGCCTCCGCGAGGCGGCCGCGGGGTGGCTGGCCCGCAGCCATGGGGTCGTGATCGACCCGTCCGCCGTGCTCCCGGTCATCGGGACCAAGGAGTTCATCGCCGCGCTGCCCGGCCTGCTGGGCTGCGGCCCGGGTGACACCGTCCTGCATCCGGCACTGGCCTATCCCACCTATGACATCGGCGCCCGGCTGGCGGGCGCGGATTCGCTCCGCTACGAGGGGCTCGCGGCGGTGGGCCCCGGCCGGGCCGCCCTGGTCTGGGTGAACTCTCCCGCCAACCCCACCGGGCAGGTGCTCGGTGTGGCCCACCTGCGCAAGATGGTGGACTGGGCACGGGAACGCGGGACGGTGCTCGCCGCCGACGAGTGCTACATCGACCTCGGCTACGAGGAGCAGCCGGTGTCGGTCCTGCACTCCGACGTCTGCGGCGCATCGCCGCACGGGGTGCTCGCGGTGTATTCGCTCTCCAAGCGCTCCAACATGGCGGGCTACCGGGCCGGCCTGGTCGCCGGCGATCCCGCTCTCGTCGCCGAACTGCTGGAGATTCGCCGGCACGCCGGACTGATCATCCCCGGACCCGTCCAGGCCGCGATGGCCGCGGCGCTGGACGACGACACCCACGCGGCCCAGCAGCGGTCACGGTATGCCGCCCGGCGCGCGGCGCTGTGGCCCGCGCTGACAGCGGCAGGCTGGGTGATCGAGCATTCCCGGGCCGGCCTCTACCTGTGGGCCACCCGGCCCGGACTGGACTGCTGGGAGTCAGTCCAGGTGCTGGCGCAGGCCGGCATCCTGGTCGCGCCCGGGGCGTTCTACGGACCGCAGGGGGCGCGCCATATCCGGATGGCCCTCACCGCCACCGACGAACGTGTCGAGGCCGCAGTCACCCGCCTCGCGGCGCTGGCCGGCGGATAGGCGCGCTCGTGATTCGCTTCCATGACCCGCGCACCGGGGGCACGAGCCAGTTGCGCCCGGCCCGCCCGGGTTCGCTGACCACCTACACGATGGCGGCACCGGGCAGCACGCAAGCCGCCAACCTGCGGGCGCTGTTGGTCGCCGATCTGGCCGGGCGGGTCGCGGCGGAACGGGGCAACCAGGTGAGCCGCTGGCACGCCATGGCCGACAGCGTGCTCTGGGACGCCTGCCGGGAACTGAACATCTACCCGTGTGAGTTCTCGGCGGACCCGCCCGGGCCGGTTGACCTGACCGTGGTGGCACACGGCGAGGCCATGGCGGGCACCGGCCCTGGCCGGGCTGATGCCCGGCACCAGCGGTGGATCGCGGCCGGAGCGCTGATAATGCCCGGCACCGGGCTGCTGGCTGACGGTGAAGACCCGCTGGCCCTGCGACTGGCCCTGCTCACCGCGAGCTACCACACCGACGTGCGGGTCGGCGCCGGCGACATCGCCGCGGCTGCCACCCGCCTGCGGTCCTGGCGCGCCCTGGTGGCCGGCTGGGCGGGCCACCCGAGCCGGCCCATGAGCAGGCGCTACCTGACCGAAGTCAGCGCCGCCATCGATGACGACCTGGACTTCCCCACGGCGCTGCGCCACCTCGATGCCCTCGCGGCGGACGACCTCGTGCCCGCCGGCGCCAAGTTCGAGACGTTCGCCCACCTCGATCAGGTCCTCGGGCTGGATCTCGCGCGCGAGGTCGGCAGGGCCGGCTGATCAAAGCGGCGGCCCAGCCGATCGGCTGCGCAACGGATCGCCGTTAGTCGTGCTGCTGAAGCAATGCATCGCCCGTCACGCGCATGATCGGTGGATATCCGCCACCACCCGTCACTCCTAGGCTGGAGGCGACCGCGGACGTGACACAGGGAGGGGCGGATGAGCCCGGGCCGGACATACCTGATGTGCCCACCGGAACACTTCGCGGTTGAGTACGTCATCAACCCGTGGATGAGTTCGGGCGAGCCGGTGAACCGGGACCGCGCCCGGCGCCAGTGGCAGGCACTGCACGACACCTACCTCGATCTCGGCCACCGGGTAGACCTCATCGATCCGCTGCCCGGCCTGCCGGACATGGTCTTCGCGGCGAACGGCGGCACGGTCATCGGCGGCCGTGTGCTCGGCGCCCGCTTCCGGCACCCGGAGCGGGCCGCAGAAGGCCCCGCGTACCTGGACTGGTTCCGCCGCCGCGGCTATCCGGTGGTTCACGAGCCAGCGTGCGTCAACGAAGGGGAAGGGGACATCATTTTCGCGGGAACGGCGATTCTCGCTGGGCACGGATTCCGGACCGATCCGTCCGTGCGCGCCGAGCTTGCGGCGGTATTCGGGTTGCCCGTCATTCCCGTCCGGTTGGTGGATCCGCGCTACTACCACCTCGATACCGCCCTGTGCGTGCTCGGCGGCGGGGTGGCCGCCTACTACCCGGCCGCCTTCGACGACGCCGCACGGACCGCGCTGGCCTCCCATTTCACCGAGCTGATCGAGGCCAAGCAGACCGACGCCGAGGTGCTCGGACTGAACGCCGTCAGTGACGGGAGGCATGTGGTGCTGCCGGCCGAGGCCGACCACCTGGCCACCCAGATCGCGGCGGCCGGCTTCGAGCCGGTGCCGGTGGACCTATCGGAGTTCCGTAAGGCTGGTGGTGGCCCTAAGTGCTGCACGCTGGAACTGCGGCACGCTGACGGGACGGGCGAGTGAGCAAGGGGGCAGGTGGATGAACACGCCAACGGGCGAGGCCGCGGCCGGAAGCGGCACCAGGACCGCCGCATTGCGGGCCATGACCACGGCGCACAGCGCACACAACTACCACCCGCTGCCGGTGGTGATCGCCGATGGCGAGGGCGCCTGGGTGAGGGATGTGGAGGGCCACCGGTACCTGGACATGCTGGCCGCGTACTCGGCCGTCAACTTCGGCCACCGTCACCCCCGGCTGATCGCGGCCGCGCAGCGCCAGCTCGACCGGGTGACGCTGGTCAGCAGGGCCTTCGACCATGATCAGTTCGGGCCGTTCTGCGCGGAGCTCGCGACCCTGGCCGGCATGGAGATGGTGCTCCCCATGAACACCGGCGCCGAAGCCGTGGAAACGGCGATCAAGACCGCCCGCAAGTGGGGTTACCAGGTCAAGGGGGTGCCGGCCGATGAGGCTGTGATCATCGCTTTCGAGGGTAACTTCCACGGCCGCACCACCACCATCGTGAGCTTCTCCACCGATCCGCTGGCGCGTGAGGGCTTCGGCCCCTACACCCCCGGCTTCCGGGTCGTCCCCTACGGTGACGCCGCAGCCCTTGCGGGGGCGATGGACGAGAAGGTCGTCGGGGTGCTGGTCGAGCCGATTCAGGGCGAGGCCGGGGTTATCGTGCCCCCGCCCGGCTATCTCGGCCAGGTCCGCGAACTGTGCGACCGCTACGGCGCACTGATGATGGCCGACGAGATCCAGTCCGGACTCGGGCGGACCGGGACCACCTTCGCGTGCGAGCACGAGAACGTCGTCCCGGATATCTACATCCTGGGCAAAGCGCTCGGTGGCGGCATCGTCCCGGTCTCCGCCGTGGTGTCATCGGCCGCCATTCTCGGGGTGTTCCAGCCCGGCCAGCACGGCTCCACTTTCGGGGGAAACCCGCTCGGGTGCGCGGTGGGCCGCGAGGTCATCGCCCTGCTCGCTACCGGTGAAATGCAGGAGCGCTCCGCCAAGCTCGGCACGCACCTGCACAGCCGGCTCTCGGCCCTGCCGCGGCAGATGGTGGCGCAGGTTCGCGGGCGGGGACTGTGGGCCGGTGTGGAATTCACCGCCATTGGCGGGCGGGAGGCATGCGAACGCCTCGCGCGCCACGGCGTGCTCGCCAAGGACACCCACGGGACCACGATCCGGCTGGCACCCCCCTTGATCATCAGCGAGGCCGACCTTGACTGGGCACTCGACCGGATCGCCGAGGCCCTCAGCTAGCCGCCTTCTCCCGACAGCCGCCGGTACCGGCTCGCGTAGTACAGCAACGGCCCACCGTCCGGGTGGGGCTCGCTGACGGCGAGCACCTCGCCGACCACGATGCTGTGGTCCCCGCCGTCATGCACGGCGGTGGTGCGGCATTCCATCGCCGCGAGTGCGTCGTCCAGGATCGGCGCGCGGGTGAGCGCGCCGGGATGGTGCCGGAAAGCGTCCAGTTGGCCCTCCAGCGGCCGGCCCCGGGTCGCCAGCCAGCGGGCGACCTTCTCGGAGTCGTCAGCAAGCACCGAGACGGCCCAGACACCGCGGGCCAGGACCGCGTCATGGAACCGGGCGATCTTCTCCGCGCAGAAGAGCACCCGCAGCGGATCGAGGGATACCGAGGTGAACGCGGTGACGGTCATGGCGTGACCAGCCCCGTTCAGTTCGGTCGAGACGACGACGATCCCGCTGGCGAAGCGGCCCGCCACCCGCCGGTAGGAATCGCTGTCAGGACCCGTCACAGGCTCACGCCCGCGGATGGCCCGCCGCCGGCGGGCCTGCGGCGGGGGCCACCACCCGGCCGTGGTCCCGGCCCGCGGCCAGACCGTGCCCGCACCCCCAAAACCACCCCCAACGCCGCGCAGACGGACCCGCCGTACAGGTACCACTTCCCGGCGGCGGTGTTGGTGATGATCACGCTGCCCGCGGCGGTGGGCAGGGTGATCACCAGCGATGAGAGCAGCCATCCCAGAGCGACCGCCAGGCCACCCAGCGACGTCCCCATGCCCACCCCGGCGAGCAGGCACCCGGCGAGCACCACCGCATCGAACACCAGGGCCAGCGCCGGGACGGGGCCGATCTCACGGCTGTACTGGAAAGAGCCGATCACGCCCACAGCCACGCCGAGCAGGAACAGCAGCGCGTAGGCTGCGGCGCTGGCGGCCACTGAGGGCCTCCCCGGCGTGGTTTCCACGCAGAGCAGGCTATACGGCGCCGCCACGGCGCGGTCGCGGGCGTCTCACAGTCCCGCGAACAAGTCCCGTTCCAGACCATCGGGTGGCCAGCCCGGTGCGGTGCCGCCGGCCGGCCCCGGTAGGCGGTGCCCGGTCAGCAGGATGTAGTGCTCCCGGCCACTGACCCGTTGGCCGACGAGGTTGGACAGGGCGAAGTACCCGCCCGCGATGACGATCTGGGTGGCATGCGCGCGCATCGCGGCGATCTTGGCGCCGAGCTGGGCGGTGGCGTCCACCTCCGTGGTGACCTGCTCATCGGCGACACCGAACGGGAGTTCGTCCACCGAGGCGGCCCAGCGCAGGCCCGCCCCGCCACCGGCCAGCGCAGTCTCGTCAGCGATGATCGCCTCAGCCAGCACCGACCGGGGCATCGCGGTGGCGTACAGCTTTGCGGCCCGCCAGGGTGCGGTGGGCCCGGCCAGGCCGGCCGCGAGGTCGCAGGCCCGCCGGGTCACCCGGTGCGCCTGGATGTGGTCGGGGTGCCCGTAGAAGCCACGCGCGTCGTAGCTGACGACCACCTGGGGGCGCACTTCGCGGATAACCTCCGCCAGCGCGGCCGCCGCCTCCCCGGTGTCGGCCCGCCAGAACGAGCGCGGGTCGTCGTTCCCCGGGTCGCCCATCATCCCCGAGTCCCGCCACCGCCCGTACCCGCCGAGGAACCGCTGATCGGTGACCCCGAGCGCGGCGCAGGCCGCCGCGAGTTCGCCGGCCCGGTGCTGGCCGAGGCGATCCTCGCGGCCGGCCACCAGGTGGGCCAGCCCCGGTGGGATCACCTCGCCGAGTTCCCCAAGCGTGCAGGTGACCAGGGTGACCGCCACGCCCGCCGCGGCATAGGCCGCCATCGTCGCCCCGGTCCAGATCGACTCGTCGTCGGGATGCGCGTGCACCAGCAGCAGCCTGCGGTCCGCCATGTTCTGGGCCTGCCCTCCCTGCCGGCGGCCGCCCCGGTGATGGGCGCCGTCGCGTCCAGTCTGCCGCGACGGCGCCCACCCGGTCAGGCGCTGACTTCCACTCCTTGGCGATGAGGGTGGCCGCCATGCCGATGATGAAAAGGTCGCAGGCGTCGGCGAAGAACCCGAGTCCAGCGGTGACAATCGACCGGGTGTGGAATCTGCTCAGCGGAGCATCGTCCCGGGCCGCGGAGATCGGCAGTGGGACTGCGCTGCTCGTTTGAGCTCCCGGGGGTAACAGGCCATAACCGGACGCGCCGTCGGCCCCTCGCGCGTTCACCATGGCCAGCCGAGGTGAATCCGCCCTGATTGAGCGGTTACGCAAACTATGAATACCTCACATAGAAACGATAATGGCGCCGCGATATCGCCGGAAAACGGCCGCCGCCGGCCACGTCGGCTCCGCCACGGCCCCCCGCCGTGCCGCTGTGATCTCCGCTCGGGCTGTCCGCCTGGCAAGATCTAGGTCCATGACCGAGAGTTTCCCCCGGCAACACGCCCGGACCAGGCGGTTCACCCTGGGAGCGCCGCGATCGTTTCGGATCTCCCCCGACGGGGGCCGGGTCGCCTTCCTGCGGAGCAAGGCCGGCGACGACCCGGTGACCTGCCTGTGGCTGCTGGACGTCGCAACCGGGCGGGAGCACCTGCTGGCGGACCCGGTGGTGCTCGGGGAACTGGACGCGGAACTGCCGGCGCAGGAAAGCGCCCGCCGTGAACGCGCCCGGGAGCAGGCCGGGGGTGTTGTGACCTACGCGACGGACGCCTCGCTGAGCGTCGCGGCGTTCGCGCTCGGTGGCCAGGCCTACCTCGCCCCGTTGACACCCGGGGCGGCGGTCCAGCGGTTGCCGTGCCGCACTCCGGCGTTCGATCCACACCCGGACCCGGACGGCCACCGGGTGGCCTACGTGTGCGAGCGGGCGCTGCGGGTCGCCGACCTGGCGAGCGGTGAGGACACCGAACTGATCGGCCCGGGTGGCGCCGCGGACGTCAGCTACGGCCTCGCGGAGTTCATCGCGGCCGAGGAGATGCACCGGATGCGCGGCTTCTGGTGGGCGCCTGACGGCAGCGCGCTGCTGGTGGCGCGGGTGGATGAGAGCCCGGTCCAGCGCTGGCACATCAGCGATCCCGCGAACCCGGGCCGGCCAGCCGTCGCGGTCGCCTACCCGGCGGCGGGCACCCCGAACGCCGACGTTTCGCTGCTGCTGGTGGGACTGGACGGCAGCACCCACGAACTGGACTGGGACCGGGCACGTTTCCCGTATCTGGTCACGGTGGACTGGGGCCGGGACGTCCCGCTGATCGTGGTGCAGAGCCGCGATCAGCGCACCATGCGGCTCATCTCCGCCGACCCTGCCTACGGCGCGCTGGCGGTGCTCCGCGAGGAGCGCGACGAGCACTGGGTGGACATCGTGCCCGGGGTTCCGGCACGCACGGCATCCGGCCGGATCGTGTGGACATCCGACATGGGAGGGGCACGGCGCCTGCTGGTGGCCACGCCGGAGGAACTCGCCGATGGCTCGGCCCGGCCGGTCACCCCCGCCACCCTGCATGTCCGCGACATCATCGACTCCGACGGCGAGGTGGTGCTGTTCACCGCGTCGCAGGAAGAGCCGGCCGAGATCGGCCTGTGGTGCGCGAGCGCCGATGGCGTGCGCCCGGTGGCTACGGACCCGGGCGTTCATGGTGGGCGCCGGGCAGGCGGCACGACCGTCGTGGCCAGCAGTTCCCTGACCCGCGACGGCGAGGTCGTCACGGTGTTGCGCGAGGCCAGCGAAGCGCCCGGCGGGTCCAGCGAGGTTGCCCACATCACCTCCCTGGCTGAGCGCCCCAACCTGCCACAACCCCGGCCGGACCTGTTCAGCGCCGGGGAGCGGGAGATCCGCACCGCGCTGCTGCTGCCGTCCTGGCACCGGCCGGGGTCAGCGAAACTGCCGGTGCTGCTCGACCCCTACGGTGGGCCGCATGCCCAGCGGGTGCTGGCGGCCCGGCGCGCCTTCTGGACCTCACAGTGGTTCGCCGAACAGGGATTCGCGGTGGTGGTCGCGGACGGCCGCGGCACCCCGGGCCGCAGCCCCGGCTGGGAGCGGGCTGTGGCGGGCGACCTGGCGGACCCGGTGCTGGAAGACCAGCTCGCAGCGCTGTGGGCGGCCGCGGACCGGTGCGCTGACCTGGACCTGGGCAGGGTGGCGATCCGGGGCTGGTCGTTCGGGGGCTACCTGTCCGCGCTGGCCGTGCTGCGCCGCCCGGATGTCTTCCATGCGGCCATCGTGGGAGCGCCCGTCACCGATCAGCGGCTGTACGACACCCACTACACCGAGCGCTACCTCGGGCACCCGGACGAGCATCCGCAGGCCTACGCGCACTGCTCGCCGCTGGCCGACGCGGAAAGGATGGCAGCGCAAGCGGCCGCGGGGCCGGCGGTGGGGAGCGCGGACGCCGGTCCCGGCCGGGTGCACCGGCCGATGCTGATCATCCACGGACTGGTGGACGACAACGTGGTGGTCGCGCACAGCCTGCGGCTTTCCGCAGCACTGCTGGCGGCCGGTTATCCCCACTGCGTCCTGCCCCTGTCGGGTGTGACCCACATGACCCCGCAGGAAGCTGTGGCGGAGAATCTGCTGCTCCTGCAGGTCGATTTCCTGCGCCGGGGACTGCCGGGCGGAGCCGGGCCCGTCCCATCACCGATGGTGTAGCCAGGGTCACACTGAGGGAAACGGCACCCTGCCCGGCGCGGTGGTATCCAGTGGACTAACGTTCGCAGCGCATACCGCACAGCAAGCCAAGCGAGTTCATACACGAAGGACTCAGGCACCAATGACGCAGTCAGCAACTGCCCCGCAGGAAGCAGCCCCAGGCAGGACCAGGGCCCAGATCGCCGCACGGACGCTGCGCAGGGACCGCTGGTGGCGGTCGCCCGCCGTGACGGCCGCTTACCTCGGAGCCGTCGTCGTCTATCTGACCTGGGCCTCCCTGGTCAACGCCGACTACGCCTACGGAGCGTACATCTCACCGCTCTACTCCCCGTGCCTGGCGACCACCTGCACTCCGGGCGACTCCAGCTTCTTCCTGATCCCGTGGGTCAGCGTGCTCACCCCGGCCATCATCATCATCGGCGGGCCGATGGGCTTCCGGCTCACCTGCTACTACTACCGCAAGGCCTACTACCGGGCCTTCTGGCGATCGCCTGCCTCCTGCGCGGTGCGCGAACCGCACGCGAAGTACACCGGCGAGACCCGGCTGCCGCTGATCCTGCAAAACCTGCATCGTTATTTCTTCTGGATCGCGCTGGCCTTCAACGCCTTCCTCACTTACGACGCGGTGGTCGCCTTCCGCGCGGTGGCGGTGGTGGGCCACCAGCACGTGGCCGGCGCGTGGGGGCACATGGGCCTGGGCACCCTGGTACTGGTGATCAACGCGGCGCTGCTGTGGCTGTACTCGCTGTCCTGCCACGCGTGCCGGCACGCCATCGGCGGCCGGCTCAAGCATTTCTCCAAGCACCCCGTCCGGTACCGGATGTGGACGATGGTCTCGCGGCTCAATTCCAGGCATATGGAACTGGCGTGGATCTCGCTCACCTGGGTGCTGCTGACCGACCTCTACATCCGATTGGTGGCCAGCGGCGTCATCACCGACCCACGGTTCTTCTAGGCTGAAGCAGAAGGTACGCCAAGGACATGAGTGACATCGAACGGCTTTCCTACGACGTGGTGGTGGTCGGCGCCGGCGGTTCCGGGCTGCGGGCGGCCATAGAAGCCAGGCTGGCCGGCAAGCGGACAGCCGTCATCTCCAAGTCCCTGTTCGGCAAGGCGCACACCGTCATGGCCGAGGGTGGCTGTGCCGCCGCCATGGGCAACGTGAACCCGAACGACAACTGGCAGGTCCACTTCCGCGACACGATGCGCGGCGGCAAGTTCCTCAACAACTGGCGGATGGCCGAACTGCACGCCAAGGAGGCCCCGGAGCGCGTCTGGGAACTCGAAGCCTGGGGGGCGGTCTTCGACCGGACTCCCGAAGGCAAGATCAGCCAGCGCAACTTCGGCGGCCATCAGTATCCCCGGCTCGCTCACGTGGGAGACCGCACCGGCCTGGAGATGATCCGCACGCTCCAGCAGAAGGTGGTCGCCCTCCAGCAGGAGGACGCGCGCCAGCACGGCGATCCCGAAGCGATGATCAAGGTCTTCGCGGAAACCACCATCACCCGGCTGCTCAAGGACTCCGATGCCATCGCCGGGGCCTTCGGCTACATCCGCGAGAGCGGGCGATTCGTGATCTTCGAGGCCCCCGCCGTCATCCTGGCGACCGGCGGGATCGGCAAGACGTTCAAGATCTCGTCCAACTCCTGGGAGTACACCGGGGACGGCCACGCGCTGGCCCTGCTGGCCGGGGCCAAGCTGCTGAACATGGAGTTCGTGCAGTTCCACCCCACTCACATGGTGTGGCCGCTGTCGGTGCGCGGCCTGCTGGTGACCGAGTCGGTGCGCGGTGACGGAGGTGTGCTGCGCAACTCGCAGGGCCGGCGGTTCATGTTCGACTACGTGCCGGACGTGTTCCGGGATCAGTACGCCGAGACCGAGGAAGAGGCCGACCGCTGGTACGCCGACCCCGACCACAACCGGCGCCCGCCGGAGCTGCTGCCGCGCGACGAGGTGGCCAGGGCCAACAACGCCGAGGTGAAGGCGGGCCGGGGCTCACCGCACGGCGGGGTCTTCCTGGACATCGCCTCGCGACTGCCCGCCGAGGAGATCCTGCGGCGTCTCCCCTCGATGCACCACCAGTTCAAGGAACTGGCCGACGTGGACATCACCAAAGAGCCGATGGAAGTGGGCCCCGCCCAGCACTACGTGATGGGCGGGGTGGAAGTCGACCCGGACACAGGGCAGTCCGCCGTGCCCGGCCTGTTCGCGGCCGGCGAGGTCTCCGGCGGCATGCACGGCTCCAACCGGCTCGGCGGCAACTCCTTGTCCGACCTGCTGGTGTTCGGCCGACGGGCCGGCATCGGGGCCGCGGAGTACCTCGACCGCCTGGGCCACAAGCGCCCGGTGGTCGATGAGGGACAGGTGGCCTCCGCGCGTGCCGAGGCTCTCGCCCCACTTGACCGCGCCGGTGGGGAGAATCCCTATGAGGTCCACGCCGCGGTCCAGGAGACCATGAGCAGCCTGGTCGGGATCATCCGGACCGAAGAGGAGATCAAGACCGCGCTGGCCGAACTGGAGAAGTTGCGTGAGCGGGCGGCCAGGGTGAGCGCGGAGGGCGGCAGCGCGTACAACCCGGGCTGGCATCTCGCACTCGACCTGCGCAATATCATGCTGATCGCCGATTGTGTGGCGCAGGCGGCCCTGGAGCGCCAGGAAAGCCGGGGTGGCCACACCCGCAACGACTTCCCGCAGATGTCGCCGGAGTGGCGGCAGGTCAACCTGATCTGCTCGCTGGCGGATGACCGGGCGTCGATCACGCGCCAGCCGATGCCGTCCATGCGGGCGGACCTGATGGCCCTGTTCGAACGGCCGGAATTGAAGAAGTACTTCACCGAGGGCGAACTGCCCCCTGCGCCTGAGGAGACACACTGATGGGCGAGAAGGTGACCCTGCTGGTCTGGCGTGGCGACGCGGGCGCCGGCGACATCGTGGAGTATCAGGTCGAGGTCAACGAAGGTGAAGTGGTTCTGGATGTGCTCCACAGGCTCCAGGCGACCCAGGCGGGTGACCTCGCGGTGCGCTGGAACTGCAAGGCCGGCAAGTGCGGGTCCTGCTCCATGGAGATCAACGGCCGGCCGCGGCTGGCCTGCATGACCCGGATGTCGACCTTCGAACCGGGCGAAGCCATCACGGTGACCCCGATGCGGACCTTCCCGGTGATCCGGGACCTGGTCACGGACGTCTCGTTCAACTACGCCAAGGCCCGCCAGATCCCGTCCTTCAGCCCCGACCCGTCCGTGGCCCTCGGCGAGTTCCGGATGCAGCAGGTCGATGTGCAGCGCTCCCAGGAGTTCCGCAAGTGCATCGAATGCTACCTGTGCCAGAACGTCTGCCACGTCATCCGCGATCACGAGGAGAACATGCCGGCCTATGCGGGCCCCCGTTTCCTGATGCGGATCGCCGAACTCGAGATGCACCCGGCGGACACCGCCGACCGCCGCACCATAGCCCAGGATGAGTTCGGCCTCGGCTATTGCAACATCACCAAGTGCTGCACCGAGGTCTGCCCCGAGCACATCAAGATCACCGACAACGCGCTCATCCCGCTGAAAGAACGGGTGGTCGGCCGCAAGTACGACCCGCTGGTCTGGCTCGGCTCGAAGATCACCAGGCGGGGGCACCGCGACACACCGGCGGTACCGAGCAAGCGGGACACTGCCTGATCCCGGCTAGCCCGGCCAGGACGGTGACCGGCCGAGCAGGCTGACGATGCGGTCTATGACCGCGGCACTTGCCGGAGCGGGCAGCGCCGGAGCGAACGCCGCGCCGGGCAACCGGCGGGCGGCGTCATCGGGGACGCGTTCGGCGATGAACAGCGCCGCATCCAGCACGTCCGCGTCGAAGCGGACCGGCAGACCGAGCGAACGTGCCACGTCCCAGCCGTGCACGACGTAGTCGATCAGGTGAAACCCGATCGCGATGTGACCGGGGAACTCGACGGTGGTGGCGATCTCCGGCAGCGCGAACGAGCGCTGGAGCACTCCCGGCTCACCGAAGGCCCGGCTGACCTCGGCGGCGGCACGGCGGTAGGCGGGAACCAGGTCATCCACGTCGCCGCGCGCTTCCCAGACGGCGGGATCGGCACCCTGACCGGCCGCCGCCGCCGCGAACCCGCGGTGCTGTGCCGTCATGTGGACGACAAGCCGCTCCACATTCCAGTCCGCACACGGGGTGGGCCGTGCCCGGTCCATCGTGCCGATGGCGGCCACCAGTTCCACGCTGACCGCGACCGCACGCCGGTCGAGATCTCCGACGCTTTCCCGCAAGCTCACGGACACCTCCCGTTTCGATGGCCGCCGGGTGCGCGACCACCGCCGGGGACCTGCCAACACGGCCCTGGTCCGGACCGTACTATGTGTGCTGCGCGCCAGGCCAGGCCCGGGCTGGGGGTGGTGGCGTGCCGGACTAGGTCTCAAGCGCCGAAGGGCCCGACATGTCGCACGCACTTCCCCATCTCACCTACTTCGAGGCTGCCGTCGTCGGCCTGATCCAGGGTGTGTCGGAACTCTTCCCGCTGTCCAGCCTGGGCCACAACGTGCTCCTGCCGGCGCTGGTCGGCGGCACCTGGGCGCAGGCTCTCAACGTCGCGGCGCCGCAGTCGCCCTACCTCGCCTTCATCGTCGGACTGCACGTCGCGACCGCGCTGGCGCTGATCATCTATTTCTGGCGGGACTGGCTCCGCATCATCGGCGGGTTCTTCACCTCGATTGCCCACCGGCGGGCACGCACCCCCGATGAGAAGCTCGCCTGGATGATCATTTTCGCGACGATCCCGGTCGGCCTAGCCGGCCTGCTCTTCGAGCACCAGTTCCGGGTCATCTTCGGCAAGGCCATCTACGCCGGCGTCTTCCTGTTCGTGAACGGGCTCATCCTGCTGGCGGGGGAGAAGTTCCGGCCACGCAGGTCGGTGCGGGCGGACCACGAGCAGGCTGACCATTACGAACTGGCCCTGGAAGACGATCCCGACCGGGAGCGGGAAATGGCCGGTGTCGGCGCGCGGCGCACCGGGACGGCGCGGCACGCCTCCGGCCAGCGCGCCGTGCGGCAAAGACAGGTCGCGGACGGCATCGAAGCCGACCGGCGAATGGTCAGGGAGGGCTATGTGCAGGGCACGCTGATCGGCTCCACGCAGATCCTGGCCCTGCTGGCCGGCATCAG
>DAHUZQ010000007.1 GCA_027306495.1 Actinomycetota bacterium
TTCGACCGCTACCTCGCGGCCGGACCACCGGACCCGGTGCGTGACTTCGCGAGCTACCGGATGGCGGGCATGTGGCTGACCGACGCCGAATTCGTGGAGTTTCTGCGCGAGCTGGTCGCGGTCTTCCAGCCCCGCCTGGCCAGCGCGCCCGGCCCGGGGCGCCGCCTGCGGCTCTCCTACACCGTGTTCCTGCCCGCCCCGGACGCGGGCGCCGCTGCCGCCGGGCACGCGAAATGACCAGCCGGCAAGGGCGGTAGCTGGCCTCTCATCGGGGCCGGCGGTGACCGCTGGCGTGAATGAGTGCCCAGGCCGCGCTGAACGAAGTGGTGTCCAGGCCCGGGCCCGGCTGTCCCCGGCCCGCTCCCACAACGCACCGCACCCGGAAATGTCTTACATGGATGGGATCCGGCGCGGTCAGGGGAGGGTCAGGATGCGCGGGCCGTCCTCGGTGATGGCGACCGTGTGCTCGGCGTGCGCGGCGCGGCTGCCGTCGACGGTGTGCAGTGCCCAGCCGTCGGGGGCGACCAGGTAGTGGTGCCCGCCACCGGCCATCAGCATCGGCTCGATCGCTATGACCAGCCCGGCCCTCAAACGCAGCCCCCGGCCCGCCCGGCCCTCGTTCGGGACATGCGGGTCCTCGTGCATGTGACGGCCGATCCCGTGCCCACCGAACCCGGCGGGGGTGCCGTAGCCGCCGGCCCGGATCACCGACCCGATAGCCGCCGAGACGTCGCCGATGCGCCCACCCGGGACGGCGGCGGCGATGCCGGCCGCCAGCGCGCGCTCGGCGGTCTCGATGAGCGCGACGTCGGCAGGGTCGGCGGAGCCCACGATGAAGCTGATCGCGGAGTCACCTGTCCAGCCGTTGAGTTCGGCCCCGAAGTCGATGCTGACCAGGTCGCCGTCGCGGAGCCGGTAGCCGTCCGGGATGCCGTGCACGATCACGTCGTTCACCGATGCGCAGGTCACCGCCGGGAACGGGGTGGGCGCGAAACTCGGGAGGTAGTTGAGGAAGGGTGACTTGGCTCCGGTGTCCCGCAGGACGCCGTGGGCTACCTCGTCGAGGTCGGCCAGTGAGGCCCCCACGGCCGCCGCCTCCCGCACCGCCACGAGGGCTCGCGCCACCACCCGGCCGGCTTCCCGCATCGCCTCGATCGCCGACGGCGTCTTCAGTTCGATCATGGGCTGGCTACTCCTCCACCCGCCCGCCGAGGTGGCGGGCCAGGAAACGCTCGGCAGCCGCGTAGAAGGCCAGCCGGTTGCCCGGCTTGGCGAACCCATGCCCTTCATCGGGGAAGAGCAGATACTCGTGATCCAGCCCGGCCTGCCGCAGCGCGGCCACGATCTGCTCCGACTCGGCCTGCTTGACCCGCGGGTCGTTCGCGCCCTGCGCGATCAGCAGTGGGGTGGAGATGGCCCCGATCCGCGACAGCGGGGACCTCGACCACAGGAATTCCTCGTCACGCGCGGGATCGCCCACCCGCTGGTGGAACATGGCGATCATGGGCGCCCAGTAGGGCGGGATCGTCTCGATGAGTGTCTTCAGATTCGAGGGGCCGACGATGTCCACCGCGCACGCGAACACGTCCGGGGTGAAGGCAACCCCGGCGAGGGCCGCGTACCCGCCATAGGAGCCGCCGTAGATGGCCACCCGGGCCGGGTCGGCCCAGCCGCGCCCGACCGCGTAGGCGACCGCGTCGGTCAGGTCGTCCTGCATCTTGCCGCCCCACTCGCGGTCCCCGGCGTTGACGAACGCCTTCCCGTAACCGGTCGAGCCACGGAAGTTGACCTGCAGGCACAGGTAGCCGCGGTTGGCGAGCCACTGCGCTTCCGGATCGAAGCCCCAGGCGTCGCGCGCCCAGGGGCCGCCGTGCACATTCAGGACAGCCGGCAGGCCTTCCCGGCCCTGGCCGGCCGGGAAGGTCACGTACCCGTGGACCGTCAGCCCGTCGCGCGCTTTGAAGGAGAAAGGCTCCATCGGCGCGAGTTCGTACCGGGTCAGCTCGGGCCGGTGCTCGAACAGGAACTGCCCGGAGCGGGTGTCGCGGTCGTAGAGGTAGTAGGGGACCGGGCCGGTGTCGTCGGTGAACTGCACCAGCCACCGCCGGTCCGCGTCATCCCCGCCGATGATCGCCGGGTCGCCGTGATGGAGCGCCCGGATAGCGTCCAGGTCGGCGGCGACGGACTCATCGAGCACCTCGTAGCGCAGCCGTTCCCGCAGGAACATCACGATCTGCGGTTCGCGGGTGTCGGGGTGGATGTGCACGTCGGCGACATCGGCTTGATCGTCGCGGGCGAGCACCCGGGTGCTGCCCGTCGCAAGGTCGATCCGGACCAGGGCACCGGTGTCGGTGCCGACCGAGCTCATCGCCAGCAGTGAGCGCCCGTCCGCGCTGAAAGCGATCGGGGCACTGGTCATGGCATCCTCGGCCGCCACGGCCAGCAGTTCCCGCCAGGGTGAGTCCGCATCGTCGCGCACCATCACCCGCAGGCCGCCGTCGGGTTCGGGTGCGATACCGCCCCGGACGCTGAGGTCGGGATCGGCGATCCAGCCGACGAAGCCGGGGTTCTCGACCCGCTTCTCCAGCGCCCCGGAAACCAGGTCGAGCCGGTAGACGTCGTGCAACTGCGGATTGTCGCGGTTGAGCCCGACCAGGATCTCGGTTGGGAACTTCTTTTCCATCGCGATGACCTGGGCCTGGACGCCGTCGAAGGGGGTCAGGTCCCGGTGGTCCATGGTGGGCAGGTCGACGTCGTACAGCCGCCAGTTCTCATCGCCGCCGGTGTCCTGCACGTACAGGACGTGCCGCCCGTCGTGCGCCCAGGCGAAGGAGCGGATGCCCCGGTCGGTGTCGCTGGTGACCACCGACGCGGACGCCCAGTCCACCCCGGCCGCCGTCAGCGGGGCGATCCAGACGTTCAGGACGCCCTCGTGCGGTGCGATCCAGGCCAGCCGGGTTCCGTCGGGGGAGATGGCGGGGCTGACCCGCTCCGGGTTCCCGAACAGGACGGTGCGGGGGATGAGTTCTGCCATGCGCCATGCCTACCATGCCCGTGGCGCTCACCCGCACTCCCACCGCACGATCACAGGCGCGGCCGGGTTCGCGTGGGCGCGGCTCCATTGCGCTGCCCCAGCGGTTGCGCGCGGGGGCCCATCACCGGTTCCGCACGGGGGTCAGCAGCACGAACGTCACGCCGGTTGCCACCGCGAAGACCGCGGCGAAGACCTCCACCGCCGCCGTGAGCGGCATCGCGGTCGCCAGCGAGCCGACCCCTATCGTGGCCAGGCCAGCACCGGTGTAGGAGATGACGTAGAACAGCGAGATCGTGCCGGCCCGGGCACCGGCGGGCGCCAGTTCGCCGACGCGCTGCAGTGCCCCGGAATAGCCGAGTCCCTGGCCCGCCCCGGCGACCGCGATCGCGCCGAACAGCAGCGGCCCGCTCGCGAGCGGGCCGGCCGCGGCCAGCCCGGCCAGGCCGGCCACCAGCAGGCCGGTGCCCGCCCATTGCGCCCGCGCGGGCCGGCAGCGCCGGAAGATGATCTGGGCGGCCGCCGCGAACACCAGCAGCGACCCGGCCGCGGCGCCGTCTACCAGCAGGTTGGCGCTACCCAGCGTGGCCGCCGTGTAGGAGGGCACGAGGGCGAGGACGACATAGGCGACGGCCCACCCGAGGAAGCCGACCGTGACCGGTTCGGCGAACGCCCGCAATCCGGCGGGGGGAACGGTGGGCCGGCGGGGGCGCCACCGCTGGCCCCCGGCACCGAACCGGGCGGGCAGCGCCAGCGCCGCCCAGACCGCCGGGACCAGCAGGCCGATCTCCACCAGGTACGGCAGCGCGGCCGGATCGGGACCGTATTCGGCGAGCGCGCCGGCGATCACCGGCCCGGCGCCGACAGCCACCGTGGTCGCCGTCGCCGCGAAGAACGACGCCCGTGCTGTCCTGCCAGCGGGTTCGGAGGCGACCAGGGCGGCGGTCAGTGTCCCCGATGACGCGCCCACCGCGAGGCCCTGCACTGCCCGCCCGGCGATCAGCCATCCCAGCCCTGGCGCGGCAGCCAGGACCGCCGAGCCGGCGGCCGCCGTCACCAGCCCGGCCGCGATCACCGGCCGGTAGCCGACCGCGTCCGCGAGCGGGCCGCACAGCAGCAGCGACACGGTGACCGCCGCCGCGTACACGGCCACCAGCAGGGTGATGTCGAGGTCGGAGATTCCGAATATCCGCTGGTACACGGCGTAGAGCGGGGTCGGCAGATTGCTGCCGATGATAAGGACGGTGATCGCGTAAGCCAGCCCGGCAAAGCGCAGTGGGCCGCGCCCGGCAGCCGCCGCAGTGGGGGAGTGGCCCGGCTCGGCGGAGACGTTCGCGGCGCGCATCCGGTTACGCAGTGTAATCACCGTCCGGTGCGCCGCCGCCGGCGGCTGGGGGAGCGGACATGAGTTTGGGCATGCTGTCTCCAGGCCAGGATGCATGAGATCGCAGACTGCCCCCGACGGGGACCCTGCGGTCAGCACAGACAACGAGCCCGGGAGAACGCCATGGCCGCGATCGAAGGCGAGGCCGTGATTGCCCGGCCGGTGGACGTCGTGTTCGACTACGTCGCCGACCAGCGCAACGAACCGCAGTACAACCCGCGCATGGTGCGTGCGGAGAAGGTCACCGAGGGCCCGGTCGGTGAAGGCACCATCTTCGACTGCGCGGTGGCGTTCGCGGGGGGCAGCGCCGGCATGCGGGTCGCCTGCACCGCCTACGAGCGGCCAGCGTTCTTCGCGTCGACGGCCCGGACGAGGCTGGCTGAGTTCACCGTCACGCTGACGTTCGAGGCCGTGCCCGGTGGAACCCGGATGAGGTGGTCGGAGCAGGTGTGGCCGAGGGGTGCCCTCAAGCCGCTGGCACCGGTGATCCGGGCGATCGGCAGGCGGCAGGAGACGGCGATCTGGACCAGTATGAAGCGGCACCTGGAGGGCACCGCGGCTCCCCGGGCCCGCCGCGGCCCGGGGAGCACGCCGGCCCCGGGCAGGCGCCACTGATCTGCGGGGCAGTGGGAGCGGGGTGGGCCAGGCGCCGGCCGCGGCGAGTCAGGCGCGCGGTACCGCGCCGGGCAGGGGCGGCGGATCGGTGGTCCAGCGCCGGCGCCCACCACCACCACAGCGCCGAAGCATCCGCCAGCCGTCATGGGTCAGCCTCGCGCGTCAGCGGACAGGAAGAGCACCCCGTCACCGGTGGCGAGCGGGGTCTGCCCCTCCTGTGTGATCTGGTGCCCGTTCAGGGCCGCCGTCACGTGCCCACCGAGGGCCACGCCGACCGCCGTGGCCGCCTCCGCCAGGGTGGCCGCGCGCACCCGTTCCGGGTCGCGGTGCCCGTCAGCCAGCACGCCGGACCGCTGGACGGTCACCTCGGGCGCTGGCCGGGCGCGAGCAGCCTGGTAGTCGCCCGGCCCGTTGACGTTGACGACCGAATCGAGCGCGGGATCGAGCGCCGCCACCATCGGGTCGGCGCACAGCGCCGCTTGGTCCAGCATGACAACCGTGCACTGCTCGAAGAGGAAGGCCGGCTTCAGGCGGCGCTCGCGGACCAGCCGTGCCGCGGCCGATGCCAGCGCCGTGCGATAGGACGCTGCCAGTGGCTGCCGGAAGCCGCGCGCCACCGGCAGCCCGACGTCCGCCCCGTCCACAGCCGTCTGCACCACCCGCCGCACGAAGGCGGGATGCAGAAACGGCAGGTCGGTGGAGCTGACGAAGGCGACCTCCGCCCGGCCGGCCAGCGCGGCCAGCCCGGCCGCGATCCCCTGCACCGGCCCCTGACCCTCGGCAGGGTCGTCGACCACATCGGTGCCCGGTGGCAGTGCCGGAAGCTCCTGGCCCGGAGCGCGGACAACGACCACGGGACCGTTGGTAGCGCGGCCGATGATCGCGACGGTGCGCCACAGCAGCGTCGAGCCGTGCCACTCCAAGGCGGCCTTCGGCGAGCCCATCCGCGATGACCGCCCGCCGGCCAGCACCACGCCCGAGGCCCTTCCCATGACCTCATGCTAGGCCGTGCATCGCCCCATCAGAACGGCTCGGATATTCGCGGAGCGAGCCCGCCCCAGCCGAATTGCCGACAGCCGGGAAACCGAAGTCACGCTCGCCGGCTTTCTGCGCGGCCCGTCGATGAACGTCTGCCCGGGCGCGGAGCGAATTGCCGCCGCGGGGGAGGGACCGGCCCAATACCTTCAACTTAAGCTTACATTGGTGTAAGATCGCTGTCTGGCGAGGGCTGGGCAGCAGGTGCTGCGGGAGAGCGGCAGGCTGGAGGACCGGATCTCGGTCGGGGTGCTGGCCAGGGCGTTCCCCCGGCAGGCGGTTGAGGAGGTGATCGACGCCGCTGGTGCCCGCGAGCAGCGCAACCGGATGCTGCCGGCGTGGCTGACGGTGTACTTCGTGCTGGCTCTGGCGCTGTTCATGGACATGGGCGCCGGGCGGGTGATGCGCCGGCTGGCGGGGACGCTGGCCTGGGCTGCGCAGGGGGTCACGGTGACCATCCCGTCGGAGGAGGCCCTGTCGAATGCCCGTACCCGGCTCGGGGCCGGGCCGCTGCGGCTGCTGTTCGAGAAGACGGCGGGACTGGTGGCGGGCCCGGGCGCGCCGGGCGCGTTCTGGCGGGGCCTGCGGCTGGTGTCGCTGGACGGGACCACGCTGGACGTGCAGGATACCGAGGCCAACTGTGAGCAT
>DAHUZQ010000009.1 GCA_027306495.1 Actinomycetota bacterium
GAGAGCGATGCCTATCCATATTGACGGCCATATTTGCTGGAATTATCGTGCGGGCAGGCGCCGTACCCAGGTGCCTGCCCGCGCGCTAACCAGGGCGTGCGTACACATCCATCGGAGGGATCCATGAAAACCCCCGTCCCCATCCGGCGATGGACTGTCCGGGGCGGCGCCGCCGTCTTCACGGCAGTGACCCTCGCCATCGGCATGCAAGCCGCCGTGACAGGCGCGCAAGCCGCGGTCCACAAGCCGCCCAGGGTGGTCAACCCCTACTCCCCCGCCTACCACCACCCCTACCGGCACGGCGTGATCCCCACCATCGGCAGGCTGCGGGAAATGCGGGCCTGGGCTCATGCCCATCCCGGTCAGGTTCAGGCCACGACCTCAGCCAACAACCTGAATTACGGCGGAGGCATCGACAACATCGGCGTCACCACCGGCAAGGAAAAGGTCTACCTGGTCTTCTGGGGTTCCCAGTGGGGCACCCAGAGCACCAACTCCAGCGGCGACGTCACCCTGTCCGGTGACCCCTACGGCATGGCGCCGTACCTGCAGGAATTCCTCAAGGGCCTGGGCACCAACGGCGAACTGTGGTCCGGTGTCATGACCCAGTACTGCGACGGCGTCGCGGTCGGCGCCCAGTCCTGCCCCGCCAGCAACACCGAGCACGTCGCCTACCCCACCGGCGGCGCACTCGCCGGCGTCTGGGTCGATGAGTCCAGCGCGTCGCCCGCCCAGTCCACCGGTAACCAGATCGGCACCGAAGCGGTCAACGCGGCCGCACACTTCGGCAACACCACCGCCGCCGCCAACCGCGACGCCCAGTACGTGATCGTGTCCCCCACCGGCACGAACCCCGACAACTACCAGGGCCAGGGGTTCTGCGCCTGGCACGACTACAACGGCGACAGCACGCTCAGCGGTGGGCCGGTCACCTCCCCCTACGGTGACATCGCCTTCACCAACCTGCCCTACCTCCCCGACGCCGGCACCTCCTGCGGCATGAACTTCGTGAACTCCGGTTCCGCCGGCACCCTCGACGGCGTCTCCATCGTGGAAGGCCACGAGTACGCCGAAACCATCACCGACCAGAACCCACCCGGCGGGTGGACCGACTCCAGCGGGAGCGAGACCGGCGACAAGTGCGCCTGGATCACCCCCGGCACCAGCGGCGGCGCATTCAACCTGTCACTGGCCACCGGCAGCTTCGCCGTCCAGACCACCTGGGCCAACGACGGCGCCGGCGGCGCCGGCGCCTGCGAGGGCAGCCACCCCATCGTCACCGACCCAAGTTCCAACACCGTGACCGTCACCAACCCCGGCAGCCAGACCGGGACCGTGGGGACCGCGGCCAGCCTGCAGATCAGCGCGACCGACTCCGCCTCCGGCCAGACCCTCACCTACAGCGCGAGCGGCCTGCCCGCCGGCCTGTCGATCAGCTCCACCAGCGGGCTCATCTCCGGCACCCCCACCACGGCTGGCACCTCGAGCGTCACCGTGACCGCCACCGACACCACCGGCGCCTCCGGATCGGCCAGCTTCAGCTGGACGATCAACCCGTCCAGCAGCGGGTGCACGGCGGCGCAACTGCTCGGCAACCCGGGCTTCGAGACCGGTTCGATCTCGCCATGGACATCCACTCCGTACGTGCTGCAGAACACCTCGTCCGGGGAGCCAGCACAGGCCGGATCGTGGTTCGCCTGGCTCGACGGATACGGGCAGCCCCACACGGACACGCTCGCCCAGACCGTGACCATCCCCAGCAACTGCACGAGCGCGACGTTCTCGTTCTACACCAACATCCAGACCGACGACCCGGGTGGCACGGTGTACGACACGCTGAAGGTTCAGGTGCTCAACAGCAGCGGCACAGTGCTCTCCACGCTGGCGAAGTACTCGAATGAGAACGCCACCAACAGCTACGTGCAGCACTCGTTCTCGCTGAATTCCTTCATCGGCAAGACGATCACACTGAAGTTCACGGGAGTCGAGACGCTATACGGCTACTACACGAGCTTCCTGGTGGACACGACCTCACTGAAAGTGTCCTGAGTCTGGAGTGAACGCCCGGGCCGGGGGGCACGCCCCCCGGCCCGGGCCATTTCCGGGCGGCAGCGGTGGCTGCCCGGCCTCGCCCGAGGTGGCCCGGGACCGTGGGGGTCACCCGGCAGGCGGTGTGCCGGACGGCGCGGCCTGCCCCCGTTCCCGCGATACTGGGCGGGCGATGGAGGGAGCGGCTCATGGCACGGCTCGGCGGGATGTACGGACCGGACGCGACGTTCCTCGGTGTGCCGAGGGCCGATCTCGCCGATCCAGGATCGTGGGCAGGCGCGGACGTGCTGATCATCGGCGCCCCGTTCGACGGCGGCACCTCGCACCGGCCCGGAGCGCGGTTCGGCCCGCAGGCGATCCGGTTCACCGACTATCTGCCGCATGACGGGTCGCGCCCGCACCTGGCGCTGGGAGTGGATCCGCTCGCGGATCTGCGGGTGGCCGACGCGGGCGACGTGGAGATGCCCTCCGGCGACACGCCGGCATCCCTGCGCCGGCTGGAGGAAGCGGTGTATGCCGCATGCCGGGGCGGGGCGCTGCCGGTGATCCTCGGCGGCGACCACACCATCGCGCTGCCCGATGCCACCGGCGTGGCCCGGCATGTCGGCTGGGGACGGGTCTCAGTGATCCACTTCGACGCGCACGCGGACACCGGCGATACGCAGTTCGGGTCTCTGTATGGCCACGGCACGCCCATGCGGCGGCTGATCGAGTCGGGGGCTGTCCGGGGTGACAGATTCCTGCAACTCGGGCTAAGGGGATACTGGCCCGAGCCGCCGACGCTGGACTGGATGGCCGACCGCGGGATGCGCAGTTACGAGATGGCCGAGATCGTGGACCGCGGCCTCGGCACCTGCCTGACCGAGGCATTCGGGATCGCCACCGACGACTGTGACGCGGTCTTCCTCTCGGTGGATGTGGACGTGGTCGACCCCGGCATGGCACCGGGGACCGGCACGCCCGAACCCGGCGGCCTGTCCGGCCGGCAACTGCTGGACGCGGTGCGGCGGATCGCGATGGAGATGCCCCTGGCCGGGCTCGACGTGGTGGAGGTCGCGCCTCCCTACGACCACGCCGAGATCACCGCCTACCTGGCCGGCCGGGTAGTGCTGGAGGCGCTCTCCGGTATCGCCTGGCGCCGGCGGCGCGCGGCTGGCCTGCCGGTCCGCGATCCGGCCAGTCCCCTGCTGTCGGGGCGCGGCCAGGCGAGCCAGACCTGAGCGCCCCGGCCCGGCGTGCCGGGCCGGGCGACAGCGCTACGTGGTGCCGGGGACGCGGTCGACGGGGTGCCGCTGCCGGGGCCAGCCCCGGCGCCCGCTCACACCGGGCTCGGCCGGTCCTGCCAGTAAGGGTCGCGCAGCCGCCGCTTGAGCAGCTTGCCGCTCGGGTCGCGCGGCATTTCGTCGATGAAATCGATCGAGCGCGGCCACTTCATCCGGGCCAGCCGTCCCTGCAATGACGCGAGGATGTCGGTCGCGAGGTCCGGGCCGGGGGTGGCCCCGGCGGCCGGCTGGACCACCGCCTTGACCATCTCGCCCCATTCGTCGTCGGGAACACCGAACACGGCCACATCTGCCACGGCCGGATGCATGATGATCTCGGCCTCGATCTCCGCCGGGTAGATGTTCGCGCCACCCGAGATGATCATGTCCGACTTCCGGTCGCACAGGAACAGGTATCCGTCGTCGTCCAGGTAGCCGATGTCACCGACCGTGAAGTAGCCGCGTAGCCGGGAGGCCTGCGTTTTTGCCGGGTCGCCCTTGTACTCGAAGTCCGGCAGGGTCATCCGCATGTACACGGTGCCAGGGGTGCTGGCCGGGCAGGGGCTTCCGTCATCGGCCACCACCATGACCTCGCTGACCGGCCAGGGCCTGCCCACGGTCCCCGGCCTGGCCAGCCAGTCCTGTGGCGTCGCCAGTGTGCCACCGCCCTCGGTCGCCGCGTAGTACTCGAAGACGCACGGCCCCCACCAATCCAGCATCGCCTGCTTGAGGCCAACCGGGCAGGGCGCCGCCGCATGCAGCAGCCAGCGCATGGATGACAGATCGTAGCCGCGGCGGGACTCCTCCGGCAGCGCCAGCAACCGCTTGAACTGGGTGGGCACCATGT
>DAHUZQ010000012.1 GCA_027306495.1 Actinomycetota bacterium
CCGAGGACTACTTCGCCCAGCCCGCGCCGGATCCGGCCCAGTACGGGATGCCGGCGCAGGACGACGGCTCCCGGGACGATCCGCTGCTCTCCGGGCAGTCCGGGGCGGTCACCAGTTACCGTCCGGACGTCGCCGCGATCACCGCGGCGCCGACCAGGGTGGTGATCGCCGTGGGTGAGGAGTCCCTCGGCACGTTCACCGGCCGGTCGGCGGTGGCCACCGCCGAGTTGCTCGGGCAGCAGGCGGCCGTGTTCCCGAGCCACCACGGTGGCTTCGCCGGCGGTGAGTTCGGATACCCCGGCCAGCCTGAGGCCTTCGCCCGCAGACTGCGCGAGATCCTCGACCACCACAGCTGACACAGCGCACCCGGTGGGGTGCGTGGGGGCGGGTGCCGCGTGGTTGTGCGTTCCGTAGCGGTCCTGGCGGCTGACGCAAGCCGTGGCCGGGTCGCGTCAGCCGCCCGCCGGCCTGGCGGGGCCGCCGGATCGGGTGGTGTCTGCGTGATCCGGCGGCGCCCCGGCGGGCCCGCTGTCCGCGTCGGCTGGCTTCGCGCCTGCGGGCGCCGCAGGAGTCTGGGCGGCGACGACGGCGAGTTCCCCGGCGATGATCGATGTGCCGCGGAGCCTCGCCTGGTAGGCGGGCCTGCCGCCCCGGATGCCGAACAGCCGCTTGGTGGCGAGCAGGTAGATCACCAGCGCGAGGTTGATGACAAAGAACGCCACCCGCAGGGCGGTCACCTTGGAGATCAGGTCGTAGATCTCATATGGCAGCCCGAGCGCGGTGGCGATGACCGCGAAGTATTCGCCCCACCGCTTGACCAGCCAGAGCCCGGTGCCCTCGATGACCTCGATCACCGCGTAAGCGCCGGCGGCGATGGCCAGGTAGACCAGGGTCCGCCCATCGATGGTGAAGGCATGCTGGATCAGGCCGATTATCTTGGAATGGTCCGCGTTGATGCCGAGCTGGCGCAGCAGTGGCCGCAGGATCGGCAGTTCCCGGTCGAAGGCCTGCTGGAGCGAGTACTTGCTCGATGAGAACCGCCACAGGCCAGAGGCCAGCAGCGCGAAGACGATGGCCCGCAGCCATCGTTCGATGGCGAACAGCCGCAGGATGAAGGCGCCGCGTAGTTCCTTGCCCCGGCGGACCCGTGGAGCTTCGCCGGCCGGGCCGGTGGCGCCAGGGGTGCCGGCGACGAAGGTGCCGCAGCGAAGACACCGCCAGGCAGTCCCGTCCGGCGTGGTCGTGCTGAGCCGTTCGCGCAGGGCGGCGGGCTGGTCGGGCGCGTAGGTGACATGGCCGCTCGCGCCACAGCCGAGCAGGCTCCAGTCCATTGCGTAAGCGTAGTGGCTCAAGCCCGGCTGGGCGCGGGCCGTGAGCCCGCCGCGCCGCCGCGAGGCTGGCCCGCGGGCGTGTGGCAACCCCAGCGAGCGATGATCGCCACGGGTAGCGTTTGGCTGTGGCGAGACGCCTGGACCTTCAGTTTGATCCGATCGAGCGCGCCGGGCGGATCTGGGAACGCAGATTCGGGCCGGGGGACGCGATGGCGGCCGTCACCTCCATCATGCGCGCCCAGCAGATCCTGCTGGCGGATCTGGACGCGGCGCTGCGCCCTTACGGACTGACCTTCGCCCGCTACGAGGCGCTGGTCCTGCTGGCCTTCAGCCGGTCCGGTTCGCTGCCCATGCGGGTGGTCGGCGAGCGGCTGATGGTGCACCCGACCAGCGTCACCAACACGATCGACCGGCTCGAGAAGCAGGGCCTGGTGCGGCGCCGGCCCAACCCGGCAGATGGCAGGGGGAGGCTCGCGGAGATCACCGAAGCCGGCCGGGAGGTGGTCGAGCGCGCGACCGCCGACCTGATGGCCAGGCGGTTCGGCATGAGCGGGTACCGTGCCGACGAACTCGGCCAGGTGTTCGCGCTGCTGCGGGGGTTGCGGGTCACGGCGGGGGACTTCCGGCCCGCACCGGACAGCGCCGCGCCGCCCGGCGGCGCGGCGCCGCACCCGAGCTGAGTTCCGGTCCGGGCGGCCGAGGCGCCGGGGAGTCTCGTTCCCTTTCCGGAAGGCCGGAGGCGGCAGGGACGGCAGGCTAGGGCACGCGGGAGCGCTGCCAGGTCAGCCCCCCGTCGTGGGTGACCCAGACCGAGTGGGAGCTGGCGCCGGCTGGAACGGCGACGCCGAGCGTCGAGAAGGTCATCCCGACATAGGAGAACCCGCCGGCCGGGAACGAGCCGCGGGATGGCTGAGCGCTCCGCCAGGTGATCCCTCCGTCGGTGGAGATGCTCAGGCCCTGGCTGGTCGCCACGACGATCACGCTGGCGCCGGGAGATCCCGCCAGGGCCTGCGCCGTGCCCGCCGTGGGTGGCGTGCCGGCCTTGCGCCAGGTGCGGCCGTGGTTGGCGGAGTAGTACAGGGTCTTGGCCTGGATATCGCCGGGCTGGACCGGCCCAGCGCAGAGCAGGATCAGGTCCGCCCCATTGCTGGCGATCATCGCCCGGGAGGGCTGCCCGTCTGGCTGGGCGGCGCCCGGGGCACAGGGCAGCGCGGCTCGCGCCACCGTGGTCCAGCCGGTGTGCCCGGTGGTGGGGCCGCTGAGCAGTTGCTGGCCGGGTCCCAGCAGATAGGCCCGCTGCTGGGTCACCACCAACTGGCCGGCCGCTGGCTGGCTGCTGGCAAGCCCGCTCGCGTGCGGCACGGCCACCCAGTGATTGCTGGTGGCGGTGGCGGTGTAGAGCGAGAACGTGGTGCAGGTGGCAGCGAACGCGGCGCCCGAACCCGAGCAGCGTGCCCATACGGCGAACGCCTGGTGACCGGCTGTCTCCAGCGCCGTCACCCGCAAGCCCCCCGTCGCGATCGCCTTCCAGGTGAGGCCGCCGTCGTGCGTGGCCAGCAGTTGCGGGCCGAATGCCCAGCCGTCCAGGGTCTCCAGGAACCGCACCTGACTCACACCCGTCCCCCCCTGGGGTGGGGCCGCGATCGGCTGACTCCGGACCTGGTGCCATGAGCCGCCATAATTGCCGGTCTTCGCCAGTGCCTCGCAGACATGCCGGCCCTGCCCGCAACCGCTGGCCAGCTGAGCCTGGCCGAGCGCCCAGCCGGTGGTCGTGCTCACGAACGTGACCGAGGAGGGGTGCAGGCCCGATCCCGCCGCTGGGGTGGGCACCGAGGGGGTGTGGCGGGCGGGCGGGGAGATGTGGGTTGAGGAGGACGGGCTGGCTGGCTGGGATCCGGTGCTGTGGCGGAAGGGCGTGCGTGTCCCCGTGGCCGTGACTTGCCGGAGCGGCGCCTGAGTGAGGAGGCGGGGGACGGCCGTAACAACCGTGATCGCGGCCAGCCCAGCCGCCACCGCGGCAGCGGCACGCTGGGTCTTGCGGCGCCGGGCTCGGCGCCTGATCTGGTCGAACACCCCCGGTTCGGGGTGCAGCGGCTGGACCGGTTCGGCGAGCCAGGTATCGAGTTCGTCGCGGGCGTCAGGCATGGGGCTCTCCGACCGCCGCGCGGAGCCTCGTCCGGGCATGGTGCAGATCCGCCTTGATCGTGCCTTCCGGCCGGCCAAGCATGCTGGCGACCTCCCGGATCGGGAACCCGGCGTAGTAGTGGAGCAGGAAGGGCTGGCGGAGCCGGTCCGGGAGCCCCTCGATCAGCGCGCGCACGTGCACATCCTGTGCCGGGTGGATGGCCTGGTCAGCTTCTGCGCGGGAGGCGGCGGCACGCATGGCGCGGCGTTCCCGGTCGGTCCGTCGCCAGTGATCGCGTACCAGATTCGTGGCGATCATGTAGAGGTAGCCCTGCGGGTTGTCGAGTGAGGCCCAGCGGGCGAGCAGGCGGGTGAAGGCTTCGGACGCGATCTCATGCGCGGTGTCGTCATCGTCCACCAGCCTGCGGACCCACCCGGCCAGGCGTGGGTAGCAAGCATTGAACAATTCTTCGGCGGCTCCGCGATCGGTCGCGCGGAACGTGTCCACTAGGTCTCCCGCAGCGGCGCCTCCCGCGGGGGCGACCCACGGCTTCAATACCGCGGCGTCACTGGCCCCCGCTGGGACGGCGGCCAGTCCGGCACATCGGAATTGCACTGGTTTACCACACCTCTCGCGCGGCGGCGGGCCTATCGCAAGGCACGCCCCGCGGTGCCCAGCACTTCTTGAGACGGTCGCGGGACCTGTCAGGTTGCGGAAAGCTGGGATGGGCTGGCCGAGGACTACAATCCGGAGGTAGATACTAGGACGTCCTACTATCCGGCCCGGCGCGCCAGGGAGGCTTCCCATGGACGAGCGTGCGGCCCCCCGCGCGGACGCGCTGGAGCTGAGCCGCCAGCGCTGGCAGCGGCGCTATGACGCCGCACGCAAGCGCGCAGCCGACTTCACCACCTTGTCGGGGGCGACCACCGATCCCGTCTACGGGCCGCCGCCGGGATCGGTGGTGCCAGGGTTCGAGCGGATCGGATGGCCGGGTGAGTACCCGTTCACCCGTGGCCTGTACCCGGCCGGATACCGGGGGCGGACGTGGACGATCCGCCAGTTCTCGGGATTCGGCAACGCGCGCCAGACGAACGAGCGCTACAAGATGCTGCTCGGCGCCGGCGGTTCCGGGCTGTCGGTCGCCTTCGACATGCCGACCCTGATGGGCAGGGACTCCGACGATCCGCGCGCCGCCGGGGAGGTCGGCCACTGCGGCGTGGCGATCGACTCAGCGGCGGACATGGACGCGCTCTTCGCGGACATACCGCTGGCGGACGTGACCACGTCCATGACGATCAGCGGGCCCGCCGTGCCGGTCTTCTGCATGTACCTCGCGGCCGCGCAGCGGCAGGGTGCGGACATCTCCGATCTCAACGGCACCCTGCAGACCGACATCTTCAAGGAGTACATCGCCCAGAAGGAGTGGCTGTTCCCCCCGCAGCCCCACCTGAAGCTGATCGGCGACCTCATGGAGTACTGCGCCAGTGAGATCCCCGACTACAAGCCGCTGTCCGTCTCCGGCTACCACATCCGGGAGGCCGGCTCCACAGCCGCCCAGGAACTCGCGTTCACCCTGGCCGACGGGTTCGCCTACGTCGAACTTGGCCTGTCCCGTGGCCTTGACCTGGATACGTTCGCCCCGGGGCTGTCGTTCTTCTTCGACGCTCATATCGACTTCTTCGAGGAGATCGCGAAGTTCCGGGCCGCCCGGCGGATCTGGGCGCGCTGGCTGCGTGATGAGTTCGGAGCCAAGACCGCGCGCGCCCAGTGGCTGCGGTTCCACACCCAGACCGCCGGGGTCTCCCTGACCGCGCAGCAACCCGACAACAACGTGGTCCGCACGGCGATCGAGGCGCTGGCGGCGGTGCTCGGGGGCACCAATTCGCTGCACACCAACGCGCTCGACGAAGTGCTCGCGCTCCCCAGCGAACGGTCGGCGGAGATCGCGCTGCGCACACAGCAGGTGATCATGGAAGAAACCGGTGTGGTCAACGTGGCCGACCCGCTCGGGGGTTCCTGGTACGTCGAGGCGCTCACCGACGGGCTGGAGGCCGAAGCCGAGGAAATCTTCGCCCGGATCCGTGCGATGAGCCCCGATGGCACCATGACTGCGGGCATCCTGCGCGGGATCGAGGACGGCTGGTTCTCATCCGAGATCGCCGAAGCGTCCTTCGACTACCAGCAGAAGCTGGAGAAGGGCGACAAGCGGGTGGTCGGGGTGAACTGCCACACCGGCACCGTGGGGATGCCGGTGGAGATCCTGCGCGTCAGCCATGAGGTCGAGCGTCAGCAGGCCGCGGACCTGTCGCGCCGCCGGGCGGCACGCGATCAGGCCGCCGTGGACCGGGCACTCGCGGACATGCTGGCGGCCGTGCGGTCGGACCAGAACGTCATCCCGCCGATGCTGGCCGCGGCCCGCGCCGAAGCCACACTGGGCGAGATCTGTGGCGCGCTGCGCCAGGAATGGGGCAGCTACTTCGAGGCCCCGGCCTTCTGAGTCGGCCTTCTGAGTCGGCGCCCGGGGTGCCGTTCAGGAGTGAGAAGCCGGGCAGGTGGTGGGCAGCCCAGCCTGCCGCGCCGCCCCGGGCAGCCGGGTGTGATCTCCCCGGAGCTTCCGGAAGGCTCAGGGAAGGGCCGCGCGGCCGGCCCGCCAGACCGCCCGCGCAGCTTCCGTGCGGTGAATGGCGCCGGACACCATCGGCGTGTCCACCCGGACGGATGGCCATTCCTGCAGGCACTGCGTGCCGGCCTCGGTCACCATCAGCTTCACCAGCGCGCAAGAGTCGAGGTGCGGTGCAGGTGCGTTGCCCATCGGGTACCCGCCATGCGGCAGGATGGAGGTATGCAGCAGCGGAACTTCTCGCTCTACGGCGCGGTGGACCTGGGTGCCAGGCAAGCCGCAACGCAGCGTGCCCAGCAGCAGTCTCAGAGAGCGGGCGGCGCCGGGCCCGCGCAGGACGGCTCCGTCTTCGACGCCACCGACGCAACCTTCGAGAAGGACGTGCTGGAGCGATCCCGCACGGTGCCAGTCGTCATGGACTTGTGGGCGACCTGGTGCGGACCGTGCCGTCAGCTCAGCCCGGTTCTGGAGAAGCTCGCCGCCGAGGCCGACGGCTCCTGGGTGCTGGCCAAGGTGGACGTCGATGCCAACCCGCAGCTCAGCGCGGCGCTGCAGGTCCAGTCGATCCCCATGGTCGTCGGGGTGATCCAGGGCCAGCTCGTTCCCGGCTTCCTCGGCGCTCTGCCCGAAGCGCAGGTGCGCCAGTGGGTCGGGCAGTTGCTGCAGGTGGCCGAGCAGCTTGGCATCGGCGGAGATGGCCAGCAGGGTGAGCAAGCCGAGGCGCCCCCCGCCGATCCGGGGCTGGCGCAGGCGCAGGCCGCGATGGAACGCGGCGACCTCGACGCGGCCGCTGGGGCATTCGAGCAGATGCTCGCTGCCACACCCGGTCACCCGGTGGCCACCATGGGCCTGGCACAGGTCAACCTGTTCCGCAGGGTGAACTCCTACGACGAGAAGGCGTTGCGGCGCACCGCGGCCGCCAACCCCGATGACGTCGAGGTCCAGGGCAAGGTCGCCGACATCGACCTGTCGCTCGGGAAGGCGGACGACGCTTTCGACCGGATGCTCGGCCTGATCCGCCGGACGTCCGGGGAGGATCGCAACCGGGCACGCCTGCACCTGCTCGGGCTGTTCGACGTCTTCCCGCCACGCGATCCCCGGGTCGCCAAAGCCCGCGGCACGCTGTCCAGCTTGCTGTTCTGAACCAGCGCGGCCCGCAGGTCCGGGGCCGCCGGCTGTGGCCAGGGGGCCGGCTTCGCTGGGCGGCCCGCGCTATGGTCCGCCGGTTCTGGGCAGGTGGGCGCCTTGCTGGGGGCGGTGATGCGGTCCGCAGGTCCCGGACCGTCAGGCGCCGTCCGCTGCGGGCGGCCCGGGGCTAGGGCTGGCGAGCTGTTCCAGCGCCGGCAGTGCGGTAGCCAGCGCCTCGCGCTCATGTGGTGTCAGGGTGCGCAGGCTGTCGGCGAGCATGACGGTGCTCTCCCGGCGGATCCGTTCGAGCATGGCCCGTCCCGCGTCGGTGATGGACAGCGTCGTGGCCCGGGCGTCGCTGGGGTCCGGGCACCGTTCCACGCAACCTCCCACTTCCAGTGCCGTGACCAGCCGGGTGAGCGTAGAGGGTGCGATCCGCTCAGCGGCGGCGAGGTCACCGAGGCGCAGCGGGCCGGTCTTCTCGACGGTCGCCAGCGCGGAGAGCTGGGTCGGGGTCAGGCCCGCCACGTCATGCCTGCGCAGTCTGCGCGACAGCCGGGCGATCGCCACCCGCAGCCGGGCGACGTCAATTGGATCAACGCCGGATGCGGTCGCATCCTCGCGATCACTGGCATTGCTCACATGATCCAATGTAGGGCCGGATGGCCTGATTGAGGACCATGTCTGGTCGGCAGCCACGCCACATCTGGTCCGCGCCGCGCCACATCTGGTGCCCAGCCACGCCACATCTGGTGCCCAGCCACGCCACATCTGGTGCCCAGCCACGCCACATCTGGTGCCCAGCCACGCCACATCTGGTGCCCAGCCACGCCACATCTGGTGCCCAGCCACGCC
>DAHUZQ010000020.1 GCA_027306495.1 Actinomycetota bacterium
GCAGACCTCGACCAGCAGCGAGCCACTTCCGGCAGCCACCCGCTCTCCCACAGCGGCGGGCGCGGACGGTCCGGGAGGCCCGGGTGGACCGGGAGGCCCGGGCGGACCGGGAGGCCCGGGCGGACCGCACCACGACCCTGGGCCAGTTGCCCGGCGTGCGGCAGGTGTCCTGCTTCGAGAACCGGGGCGAGGAGACCGGCGTCACGCTCGGGCACCCGCACGGTCAGATCTACGCGTTCGGCTTCGTCGCCCGCGCACCGCCAGGATGCTCCGGCGGGCACGGGAACACGCCGGGGCGGTGGGCGGCCACCTGTTCGGCGCGCCCATGCCCTACATTGCTGCCTGGCACCAGGCGACGGCTTCGCGGCCGGCGAATTCGGGCTCCATCTGCAGGTGTTCTCGCTCCGGCGGGCGCCCGGCAAGCTCAAGCACCTCGCGGGCGTGGAGCCGGGCGTGGGCATGTGGCTGACGACGTGCTGCCGGAAGAGGCCGCACGAAGGCTCCGGGAGGCTGGATGAGACTGCTCGTGACCGGTGGCGCCGGCTACGTCGGCAGCGTCACCACGGCACTGCTGCTGGCGCAGGGCCACGAGGTCACCGTGCTGGACGACCTGTCCACCGGGTACGAAGCCGCGGTGCCGGCGGGCGCGACGTTCGTGCGCGGCACGCTCCGCGAGCACGCCTTGGCCGTACTGGAGGACGGCGCCGACGCGGTGCTGCATTTCGCGGCGAAGTCGCTGGTGGGCGAGTCGGTGGCGCTGCCGTCACTGTACTGGCGGCACAACCTGGGCGGCACGCTGGCGCTGCTGGACGCCATGCGGGTCACCGGGACAACCAAGATCATTTTCTCATCGACCGCCGCGGTTTACGGCGAGCCCGAGCGGATCCCGATCGACGAGAGCGCGCCACCCCGGCCGACCAATCCCTACGGCGCCTCCAAGCTCGCCGTGGACACCACCCTGGACGAGTTCAGCCATCTGCACGGGATCGGGGCGGTGAGCCTGCGCTACTTCAACGTGGCCGGCGCCGCGCCCGGACCTGACGGCATCATGCTCGGCGAACGGCACGACCCGGAAACCCACCTGATCCCCAACGTGCTGGCGGTCGCCCTCGGCAGGCCGGGCGCGCGCGAGGTGGTGGAGATCTTCGGCGACGACTACCCCACCGTGGACGGGACGTGCGTGCGGGACTACATCCATGTGAGCGACCTGGCCCGCGCCCACGCGCTCGCGCTGGCAGCCTGCTCACCCGGTGAGCGCCGGGTCTACAACCTCGGCAGCGGGACCGGCGCCTCGAACCTGGAGGTGATCACCGCCTGCCGGGAGGTCACCGGCCGCGACATACCGGGCCGCTTCGCCGCCCGCCGGCCAGGCGACCCGGCCACGCTGGTCGCCTCCAGCGACCACATCGCCGCCGATCTGGGATGGCAGCGGGAACGCAGCCTGCACGACATGGTCGCCGACGCCTGGGAGTTCGCCCAGAGCGTGGCTCGGTGAGCGCTGCGGGGGCGTGGTGGCCGGCCGGATGGAGTGCGGCGCTGACGGGCCGGGCGTTTCGGGACGGGTAACGGCCGGGCAGGCGGCGGACTGGTTCCGGTCGTGTTACCAGGCGCCCCCGGCAGGCATCTGGCGCGCGCCGGGCCGGGTGAACCTGATCGGCGAGCACACCGACTACAACGACGGGCTGGTCCTGCCCTTCGCCCTGGACCGCGATCTGATCGTCGTCGGCTCCCGCCGGGCGGACGGCGTGCTGGAGGTGCGCTCGCGGCAGGCTGGTGGCGCGGCGCGGGCGCTGAAACTCGCGGCGATCGCGCCGGGGCGGGTGAGCGGGTGGGCCACCTACCCGGCCGGGGTTGCCTGGGCGCTGCGGTCGGCCGGAATCGCGGTGGGTGGCGCGAACCTGGTCATCGACTCGGACCTGCCGCAAGGCGCGGGCCTGTCGTCCTCGGCGGCGCTGGCGTGCGCGACCGCCCTGGCGCTCACTGGACTGTACGGCGTGGCGGTGCCGCGGACGGACCTGGCCGCGCTCGCCCGGACGGCCGAGCAGGAGATCGCCGGGGTGCCCTGCGGGATCATGGACTTCTGCGCCAGCCTGCTGGGCCAGCCCGATCATGCCCTGCTGCTGGATTGCGCGAGCGGCGCCCACGAAGCGGTGCGGTTGCCGCTCGATCCGGCCGGCTTGCGGTTGCTCGTCATCGACACCGGCACGCGGCATGCGCTCGCGGACGGCCGTTACGCTCAGCGCCGCCAGGAATGTGAACGGGCCGCCCACACCCTCGGGGTGCGATCGCTGCGGGCGGTCACCCGCGAGAGCGACCTGGCCGGGCTCCCGGGCACACTGCGCGCCCGGGCCCGGCATGTGGCGCGCGAGAACGACCGGGTGCGGGCCGCCGTCCTGGCCCTGCGGGCGGGCGCCATCAGCGAACTCGGGCCGCTGCTGACCGCCTCGCACGCGTCGCTGCGCGACGACTTCGCGGTCTCCTGGCCGCAGGCGGACATCGCGGTCGCCGCGTCCACTGGCGCGGGGGCGGTTGGGGCGCGGATGATGGGGGGTGGTTTCGGCGGGTCCGTGCTCGCCCTGGTCCCCCTGGCGGATGAAACGACAGCCCGCGCCGCTGTCGCCGCCGCGTTCGCGGATCACGCCTGGGCGGCACCGTCGTTCCTGGTGGCGCGGCCGTCGGCGGGAGCATCCCGGCTGGCGTGAGATGGAAGGGACGGACATGGCTGTAGCCGATGAGGCGAAGGCGATCGCTGGTGACCTCACCGGCCTGCGCCGCGCGATTCACGCTGAGCCCGAACTCGGCCTGGATCTGCCACGCACGCAGGAGAAAGTGCTCGCGGCCCTAGCCGGGCTGCCGCTGGAAATCACGGCCGGCTCGGCGCTGAGTTCGGTGACGGCGGTGCTGCGGGGCGCGGCGGACGGGCCCGTCGTGCTGCTGCGGGCGGACATGGACGCGCTGCCGTTGTCAGAGCGGACCGGCCTGGAGTACTCCTCGAAAATCGACGGGGTGATGCACGCCTGCGGTCATGACCTGCACACCGCCATGCTGGCGGGGGCGGCCCGGCTGCTCTGCGCCCACCGGGCCGGCCTGCGCGGCAGCGTGGTGTTCATGTTCCAGCCGGGTGAGGAGGGCCACGCCGGCGCGCGGATCATGATGGAGGAGGGCCTGCTCGACGCTGCTGGCCGCAAGCCCGTCGCCGCGTACGCGATGCATGTGGCCTCGGCCTACCTGCCACTGGGCGTGCTGGCGACCAGGCCGGGGCCGGTGATGGCCGCGGCTGAGGTGATGGATGTCACGGTGACCGGCCACGGCGGGCACGGCTCGCAACCGCACCGGGCAGCCGACCCGGTCCCGGCCGCGTGCGAGATGGTCACCGCCCTGCAGACGATGGTGACCCGCCAGTTCGACGTATTCGACCCCGTGGTGATCACCATCGGGAGCTTCCATGCCGGGACCGCCGACAACATCATCCCGGACAGCGCGCATTTCCTGGCGACGGTCCGGACGTTCTCCCACCAGACCCGTGCACGGCTGCACGAGGCCGCGACTGCGCTCATCGCCGGGATCGCGTCGGCGCACGGCCTGAGCGCAACTGTGACATTCGGGAACGGGTACCCGGTGACGGTCAACGACGCCACCGAGGCTTCGTTCGCCGCCGGGGTCGTGGCGGAAGTGCTCGGCGAGGAACGCATCCTCACCATGCCCTACCCGCTCACGGGCTCGGAGGACTTCTCGTTCGTGCTGGACGAGGTCCCGGGGGCGTATCTGATGCTGGGCGCGTGCCCACCCGGGACCGACCCGGCGACAGCGCCCTTCAATCACTCGACCGACGCCGTCTTCGACGACGCCGTGCTCGCCGACGGCGCCGCGCTCTACACGGAACTGGCCCTGCGCCGGCTGTCCCGGCCGGCCTGAGCCATCGGCTCAGGCCGGCCGGGACGCTCGCGCCGGAACCGGGCCGGACTCGCCACGGCCCGGCGTTCGCAACCAAGGCGGCCTCGCGCGCACCGCCGGTGCTACAGGCTCGCTACATCCGCCTGCTTGGCGCGGACGGCCTCGGCGGCCTGACGGAGCCCGGCGAGTTCGGGCTCGGTGAGATCGCGCTCGACGACCGACAGGACCCCGGCCGCCCCCAGTCGCGCCTCGACTCCGAGGTACACCCCGGAGATCCCGTACTGGCCGTCTACCCAGGTGCACACGGGCATGGTCACGCCGCTGTCCTCCGCGACCGCGCGGGCCATCCGGGCGGCCGCCGCTGACGGCGCATAGTAGGCGGACCCGGTCTTGAGGAGCCCGACGATCTCGGCCCCGCCTGCCCGCGTCCGCTCGACCAGTGCGCTGATCTCCGCCGCGGAGAGCAGGTCCGCCAGTGGGCGCCCGTCCACCGTGCAGGCGGAGGGCACTGGGACCATCGTGTCGCCGTGCGAGCCGAGAGTGAGGGTGCGCACGGAACCGACCGGCACCCCCAGCCGCTCGGCGGCGAAATAGCTGAACCGCGCGGTGTCCAGCATGCCGGCCTGGCCGATGACCCGCTGAGAGGGGAAGCCGGATGCCTTGGCTGCCAGCGCCGTCATCTCATCGAGTGGGTTGGACACGACGATCAGCACGGCCTCGGGCGCGTGCTTGACAACCTGGTCCACCACGGCCCGGACGATCTTGGCGTTGGTTTCGATCAGGTCCATCCGGCTCATGCCGGGCTTGCGGGGCAGCCCGGCGGTGATGATCACGATCTGAGATCCCGCGATCGCCTCGTAACCCTCGCCGGCCGGGCTGGTGGTCTGGCCGGTCAGCTTCGTCTCGAACCCCTCGATCGGCCGCGACTGGTTGATGTCCAGCGCGATGCCTTCCGGCTTGCCCTCGATGATGTCGGTGAGTACGACCTCGTCGAATATGTCGTACTCGGCCAGCCGCAGAGCGGTGGTGGAGCCGTAGAAGCCGGCGCCGACCACCGTCACCTTCCCCTGACGCATGTCCTGCCTCTCCTTCGCGTATGCGGAAAGCTCCGCTGCCCGGCCCCCGGGCAGCACCCGGCCCACGGTCGCGGGCCGGTGCGGGATCAGCCGGCCATGGCCGCCCGGAGGTTGTCGTCGAGAACGGCCAGGAACTCCTCGGTCGTGAGGTACGGGGTGCCGGGACCGACCAGCAGCGCCAGGTCCTTGGTCATCTTGCCGCTCTCGACCGTCTGGACGCACACCCGCTCCAGGGTCTCCGCGAACCGGGTCACCTCGGGAGTGCCGTCGAGCTTGCCACGGTGGGAAAGCCCGCGCGTCCACGCGAAGATCGACGCGATCGGGTTGGTGGAGGTCGGCTTGCCCTGCTGGTGCATCCGGAAGTGCCGTGTCACCGTTCCATGCGCGGCCTCAGCCTCGACCGTCCGCCCGTCCGGGGTCATCAGCACGCTCGTCATCAGCCCGAGCGACCCGAACCCCTGGGCCACCACATCCGACTCGACGTCCCCGTCGTAGTTCTTGCAGGCCCACACCACTCCGCCGTCGCCCTTGATGACCTGGGCCACCATGTCGTCGATCAACCGGTGCTCGTAGGTGATCCCGGCCGCCTCGAACTCTGCCTTGAACTCGCTCTCGAAGACCTCCTGGAACAGATCCTTGAACCGGCCGTCGTAGGCCTTGAGGATGGTGTTCTTGGTGGACAGGTAGAGCGGGTAGCCCCGGCTGAGGGCGTAACGCATGGTTGCCCGGGCGAAGTCCCGGATCGAGGCGTCGAAGTTGTACATGCCCATGGCCACCCCGCCGCCCGGGAAGTTCGCCACTTCCAGGTCGAAGCCCTCGGCCGGGGAGCCGTCGTCGGGCACGTAGGAGATCTTCACCCGGCCCGGGCCGGGGACGACGAAGTCCGTGGCACGGTACTGGTCGCCGTGGGCGTGGCGGCCGATCACGATCGGCTTGGTCCAGCCGGGCACGAACCTCGGCACCGTCGAGACGACGATCGGCTCACGGAAGACGACTCCGCCGAGGATGTTGCGGATCGTGCCGTTCGGCGACCGCCACATCTTCTTCAGGCCGAACTCGGCCACCCGCGCCTCGTCGGGTGTGATGGTGGCGCACTTGACGCCCACCCCGTACCGCTTGATCGCGTTGGCCGCGTCCACGGTGACCTGGTCGTCGGTGGCGTCCCGGTGCTCGACCGACAGGTCGTAATACTTCAGCTCGACATCTATGTAGGGAAGGATCAGCTTGTCCTTGATGAACTGCCAGATGATCCGTGTCATCTCGTCGCCGTCGAGTTCGACGACGGGATTGGCTACCTTGATTTTGGGCATGCGCCTGACATCCTCTCTCCACGCCACCCGCGCAGGCATGGCCATGTGCCGACCAGCCGCCAACGGGTCACCTGTTACGACGGCGTCGGCAGCAGCAGGCCAACGGCCAGCAGGCCAATAGCCATAGCAGCCAGCGTCACCACATCCATGAATCGCCCGCGGGAAGCGAGCATTCCTGCTCGGGCCTCCGGCAGCACCAGCCGGGCGAGCGCCGCGATGAGCAACGCCCCCGACACTGCCAACGTACCGCTCCGGGTCCGCTGCCCGCCGCCGTGCCACATCCAGGCGAGTCCTACCGCGCTCCCCGCCAGCACCACCAGGTAGGGAAGCTGGGCAAGCCTCGGCGGGCGGGCCGCCGCGGGAGTGGCACGCCGCCGGCCCCGCTTGCGCCGCCGCTTGGTCCCCGGATGGTTGCCGGCCCGCTCACCACGCGCCGGGCCGGACCGCCGCGTCGGCACAGCCTCAGGATATCCGCCGGCCTCGACGCGGGGATTCGCCCAGGAAGCGTGCCCCCGCGACGGTGTGGCGCCGACCGGCCCGGCCGGGTCCCAGGGCGGCCGCACCGGCCCGGGCGCCGATGGCCGCCACGGGTCGCCCGTGTCCTCCGGCGCATCCGCCGCCGGGGCACGCCACGGGTCCGCGGTGCGTACCTCGCCGCGCGCGGCGGGCACCCGCCAGGGGTCCGGGGACATCGTCTCCAGGCTCTGCCTCGCCTCGTCAGCCTTCATCCCTGGCCCAGCGGTGTCCAGGTGAGGCCGCGCTCACCGATGTATTCACTGTCCGGGCGGATCAGCCGGTTGTCCGCGTGCTGTTCCATGACATGGGCGGTCCAGCCCGCCATCCGGCTCATCGAGAAGACGGGCGTGAACAGGTCCGTGGGGATCTTGAGGCAGTGGTAGACCGTGGCGGCGAAGAAGTCCACGTTCGGATACAAGCCCTTCTCCGCGTGGACGACCTCCTCCATCCGCCGGGACATGCGGTAGTAGGTTTCGTCCCCACTGCTCTGCGCCAGTTCGCCGGCGAGTTCGCGCAGGTGGGTCGCCCGGGGATCCTCGGTCTTGTAGACGCGGTGCCCGAAGCCCATGATCTTGTCTCCACGGCCCAGGCGGCGCCGGACTTCGGCGGCGACAGCGGCGACCGGGTCCTGCGGGGATTGCGACCTGATCTGCGCAAGGGTCAGCATGACCTGCTCGTTCGCGCCACCATGCAGTGGGCCCCGCAACGTCCCGATCGCCGCCACGATCGCCGAATGCATGTCGGACAACGTCGCCGCACACACCCGCGCGGCGAAGGTGGACGCGTTCATGGTGTGGTCCGCATGCAGGACCAGGCAGGTGTCGAGGATCTCGGCTTCCCGTGCGGTGGCTGGCTCGCCACGCATCTGGAGCAGGAAGTTCGCGGCGGTGGCAAGCCCCGGGTCGGCCGGCACCAGGGGCGAGTTGGTGCGCGCCGCGTGGTAGGCGGCGACCAGCAACGGCTGCTGGGCCACCAGCCGGGCGGCCTTGCGGAGATTGGCATCGGGCGCGTTGGAATCCTTGTCCGGGTCATCGGCGCTGGCCAGCGACACGAACGTGCGCATGGCCTCCATGGGGGACTGGCTGCGCGCGACCCGCTCCAGATTCTCCCGCACCAGCGCGCCCAGCGACCGCCCCTTCGCGAGTTCCTCCCGGTACGCGGCGAGATCTCCGGCTCCGGGCGGAGAGCCGCGCTGGAGCAGATAGGCGATCTCCTCGAAAGTCGCGCCGCCGGCGAGTTCGTGGATGTCATAGCCCCGGTAGAACAGGCGGCCCGCCCGGCCATCGATGTCGCTCAACGCGGTGGACGCAGCGACGACGTCCGCAAGGCCTCTGGACGGCTGGTCCGCCATGTCATCTTCCTCCCGGGTGCCCGCAGGCAGTGTACTTCCGGCGCTGTGACCCATCCTGCACCCATTGCCGGCAATCGGGGCAGCCAGCATCCTGCTCTGCCGCCCCCGTGAACCCGGGGCTGCTGGCATGAGAGCGCTGGCGCGGGGGTAACTCTTCCGTAAGACCTCAGTACCCCCCGGCAAGCAGGAGGTCGTTGTGGAGGGGCCCTACATTCGCATCGAGGAAAACGGGGTTCTCGTCCCGCTCACCGCCGTGGTGACGACCGTTGGGCGCGGCAGCGCCGTCGACGTCCACCTCGGTGATGCCAGTGTCTCGGTGCTGCACGCGGAGATCGTCCGGCACGGCCCCTACGCCTACGTGGCTGACCTGGGTTTATCACGCAATGGGACCCGTGTGAACGGGCGCCTGGTGGCACGCCGGCTGCTCGCGGACGGGGATGTGATCAGCTTCGGCACCGCCCGGTGCCGGGTCGGCGGGCTTCCCAGCGAGGCCCTGCCGGCCGAGGTCGAATTGCGCCGTTCCGCGAGCCCGGAACTCACCCGCCGGGAAGTGGACGTGCTCACTTCGCTGTGCCGGCCGGCTCTCTCCGACGAGGCGTTCGTGGCTCCGGCGACCGCCCGGGAGATCGCCGCCGACCTCGTCGTCACCGAGGCAGCCGTCAAACAGCACCTGCTGCGCCTGTACCAGAAATTCCGGGTGCCGGAAGGCCCCAACCGCAGGGTTCGCCTCGCGAACGAAGTGATAACCCTCGGCCTGGTCCGGCCCCTGCCCACGGCCGGGCACAGCGCGCCACCGCCACCGCACCACTCCGCCGCGGCCAGGTAACGGGACGGACCGTCACAGGCCGCGCAGCCTCGCAAGGAAAGTCCCGGCCAGCACGCTGACATGGGACAGCGGCCGGGCAGGCATCGCACCCAGATGCAGCGGGAGTTGGCCGGGCGGCCCGGTGGGCCAGTAATACGGCGCCCAGCTAGCGGCGGCGGCCAGCGCGGCGATCGCCAGCGCGACGATCCCCGCCACCGCCACCACCTGTGAAAGCCGCGTCGGCGTCACGGCCAGGTAGAACCGCCCAAGCTGCCGCCGCGGCCTGCCGGAGCCCGGCCCGATGCCGTAGAAAGCGACCAGCGCGCCGATGCCGTAGGCGAGTGCCCGGACCAGTGGCTGGCCCGGCGTCGCGGCGATGGAGATACCGCCGGCCACCGCGCCGGCCGCCGCCGCGAACGGCGCCAGCAGCAGGCACGTCAGCAGCGAGCGGACCACGAACCAGGGGAACGAAACGGCGGCCACGAACCGTTCGCGCAGCCGTGATCCACGGGGCCGGCGCCGGACGGCGGCACTGTGGGCGAGTTCACCACCGCGCAGCAAGACGATGACGGTCATGGCGATCAGGCCACCGGCCACCGGCAGGATCACACTGAGGCAGGCGAGGATCAGCATCGACGCGACGACCAGCACCGGATGTGCCCTGCTGATGGACGGGCCCGCGGCTGCCCCGGGGCCGGGCATGAGCAGCGGCTGGCGGGGGGCGAGGGCGGCCCCGGCCTGGTACACGGCGGGCGGCAGCAGATCGGCGTAGTCATCCGGCGGCACCGCAGGCGCCGGGTAGGAGGGCACCACCGCACCGTTGGCCGGCGGCACCCCGGCGGGACCCTGCCCGCTGCCCGGCCATACCCCGGCGACGGCCCCGTCCCCCGGGTGAGCACCGGGCATCCTTCCCACGGACGCGGCGTCCGCCCGGGTGGCCGGGGCCACCCCGTTGGGGCCAGCGGGTGGGCTGACGTTCACCAGGTTCGCGACGAGTGCCTGCGGGTCGAGCGCCGTGGCCTGCTGGCTCAGCGCGGCCGCGGTCGGGCGATGGGCGGGTTCCCGGGCCAGCGCGGCCGCGAGCATGGGCAGCAGCACCGAGGGCGCCCCCGCAAGGTCGGGCTGGCCGTTGACGATCCGGTAGAAGATCGTCTCGTAGGGACCCGAGCCGAACGGGGGCCGCCCGGTCGCGGCGAAAGCCACCGTGGCACCCCAGGCATGCACGTCCGAGGCCCCCGAACTGGGATGGCCCTCGATGATTTCCGGGGAAAGGTATCCCGGGGTGCCCATGAACATCCCGGTCATGGTCAGCCTGGTGGTGTCGATGCGCTGGGCGATACCGAAGTCGATGACCACCGGGGAGCCGTCGACCAGCATCACGTTGCCGGGCTTGAGATCACGGTGGACAACCCCGGCCGCGTGGACGGCGCACAGCGCGTCCGCGAGCCCGCGGGCGAGCGCCGCAAGCGCCTCGCCGCGCAGCGGGCCGGTCCGGGTCACCACCTCGTCCAGCGTGCGCCCCGGCACGTAGGCCGTCACGATGTAGGGCAGGTCAGCGGTCAGGTCGGCGTCGATGACCTCCGCTACGAAGGGGCTGTGGACCCGCCGCATGGTTTCCACTTCCCGGGCGAGCCGCAGCCGGGCGGTCGGGTCACCGGCCACCGACGGCCGCAGCACCTTCAGCGCTACGTCACGCTGGCCCGCGCGGGCCCGGTAGACAACCCCCATCCCACCTTCGCCGACGCGTTCGGCCAGGTGGTAGGAGCCGAGTTGGGCGGGCATCCGCTCGAGCTCACTCATGGCACTACCAGCCTACGGAGTGCCTGTGGCTCGCCTCGCGGCACCGACCCCACAGCGTGGGTATCAACGACTGAACCTCCCGCTCCTAGCCTTCCACCACCAGCCGCCGCAGGGCCTCGGCCGCGCTGGCGTTCCGCTCGGCGTGCGTGAGCAGCGCACGCGCCAGTTCGCCCGCCCACTCGCCGACCCCCACACTCTGGCGGGACAGCACCACGCCACGCACCTCGTGACAGACCTCCGCGGCGGGCTGGCGGCCCGGCGGCACGGACAGGGTCAGCACCCGTTCGCCCAGCCGCACGGTGATCTTCACCACCTCTCCCGGGCGGCCATGCATGCGGTCCGCCACGCTGCGGGCCCGCTCAACCGCGACGCATCCGGGTGGCAGCGAATCCCCCAGCGACTCCGTCAGCACCCGTGCGTAGAGCGCGACATCCGCGCTGTCGGCGCGGAGCGCGGCGGCGACCATGTCGATGGACAGCTCTTCCCCGGGCTCGCTCATCACGCCACCCCCCATCGGGCGGCTGCCCAGCGGTACTGCTCACCGGTGATCAAATGCATAACGGCGCTGACCCTCCGCTTCGCGGCCAGACCGCGGCACGGTGGCTCACCGGCCGGCGAACGTGGCCTTCCCAGGTCCATTCTCGATGAAACTGCGCATCCCGGTGCGCTGATCTTCGGTCGCGAACAGCGCGGCGAAATTCAGCCGCTCGATCTCCAGGCCCGTGTCGAGGTCTGTTTCCAGCCCCGCGTCGATGGCCTGCTTCGCCGCGCGCAGCGCGACGGACGGTCCGTTCGCGTAGCGCGCGACCATCTCCCGGGCCGCCTGATACACATCCGCGTCCGGGACGACCCGGTCGACCAGGCCGATGGTGAGCGCTTCGGCGGCGGCAACGAACCGCCCGGTGAAGATGATGTCCTTGGCCCGGGCGGGTCCCACCAGCCTGGCCAGCCGCTGCGTTCCGCCCGCGCCGGGAATGATCCCAAGCAGGATCTCGGGCTGCCCGAGCCGGGCTCCTTCCCCCGCCACCCGGAAGTCGGCGCACATGGCCAGTTCGAGGCCGCCGCCGAGCGCAAACCCGGTCACCGCGGCCACCACCGGCTTACCGATCTTGGCAACGGCCGTGAAGGACGCCTGCAGACGGCGGCTGTCCGCGGCCATGTCCGCGTAGCTCGCCTCGGCCATCTCCTTGATGTCCGCACCGGCCGCGAAGACCTTCTCACCGCCGAAGACGACAACGGCCCGCACACCCGGATCAGCGCTCACCTGCGCGGCGGCGTCGGCGATCTCCTGCTGCACCCGCGCGTTGAGCGCGTTCATCGGCGGCCGGTCGAGCCGGATCGTCGCGATTGCACCGTCCTGCTCCACCCGCACGTACTCGCACATGCCCACCTCCGTTCGGCCCGCCGCGATCTTACCCAGCAACCTGCTACCGCAGGTCGCCATTGGTCATGCCGGCAGGCCCGTCGGGATAGGTGACCAGTCCCAGTTCAGCCGCGCAACTCAGCAGCCGGTGATGAGGCACGACCCGGACGGTGTACCCGAAGGGCCCGGGGCGGCCGAGGTCGGCGTGCCCGACGTAGCGGACCGGTCCGCCACCGCTTGGCCCCGCGCCGCCTTGGTCGGGGTGCAGCGGCCGCACGTCCGGCTCCAGGATCTGATCCTGCTCATCCACCCGGCCACAGACGACTTCGACGGCGACGTCGCCGGGCGCCAGTTCCCCGAGCCACACGCTCGCCCGCACGCCGAGCCGGCCACCGGGCCGCAGCCCCCCGTCCTCCGCCTCGACGTGCTCGATGCGCACGCCACCCCAGGCACTCCTCACCCGGCGCCGCCATTGCGCCAGTTCCCGGGCGGGGCGCCGGCCAGGCCCGGCCGCCAGCGCCCGGCTGGAACGGGCCGCGGGCACGTACAGGTCCTGCACGTACTGACCGACCATCCGGGAGGCCTGCACCTTGGGGCCGAGCACCCGGAAGGTGTGCTGCACCATCTCCAGCCACCGGCGTGGCTGATCCTGCTCGTCCCGGTCGTAGAACAGTGGCAGGACGACCCGTTCCAGCAGGTCGTACAGGGCCGCTGCCTCCAGTTCGTCCCGGCGGGCGCCTTCGTTGACCCCGTCGGCCGAGGGGATCTCCCAGCCGTTGCCGCCGTCGAACCACTCATCCCACCAGCCATCCCGCACCGACAGGTTCAGGCCACCGTTCAGCGCCGACTTCATGCCAGAGGTCCCACACGCCTCCAGCGGGCGCAGCGGGTTGTTCAGCCACACATCGCAGCCCTGGACCATGGCTCGCGCCAGGGCGATGTCGTAGTCGGGCAGGAAGACCACCCGGTGCCGCACCCGCGGGTCGTCGCTGAACCGCACCATGTCCTGAATGAGCCGCTTGCCGCCCTCATCCGCCGGATGTGCCTTGCCCGCGATGACGAGCTGGATGGGCCGCTCGGTGTCGAGCAGCAGAGCGCTCAGCCGGCCCGGATCGGACAGCATCAGGGTGAGCCGCTTGTAGGACGGCACCCGCCGGGCGAAGCCCACCGTGAGCACGTCGGGGTCGAGCACGTCGCAGATCCAGCACAGCTCGGCCTCGGACATCCCGCGCTGCCGCCAGGATGCCATCAGCCGCTCGCGTGCCTGCGCCACCAGCCGCTGCCGCAGCAGCCGCCGGATCCGCCAGATCCGGTCCTGGTCGGCAGCGGCCACCAGATCCCAGCCAGCAGCGTCATCGGGGCCGGGTGCGCCGGTGAGGGCGAGGATCTCGGGCGCGACCCAGGTGGCGGCATGGACGCCGTTCGTGATGGACCCGATCGGGATTTCCCCGCTGTCGAACCCCGGCCACAGGCCCGCGAACATCTCCCGGCTGACCTGCCCGTGCAGCCGGCTCACCCCGTTGGCGCGCTGGGCCAGCCGCATGCCCATGACCGCCATGTTGAACACGTCCGGGTCGCCGCCCGGGTAGGTCTCGGCGCCAAGGGCCAGGACCCGGTCGCAGGGCAGCGTGGGATCCTCCGCCTCCCCGCTGAAGTGGCTCTCCACGAGGGCTCGCGGGAACCGGTCGATTCCGGCGGGGACGGGCGTGTGGGTGGTGAAGACCGTCCCGGCACGGCACATTTCCAGTGCCTCGTCGAAATCAAGGCCCGCCTGCCCGTATTCACGGATCCGCTCCAGACCGAGGAAGCCCGCGTGGCCCTCGTTGGTGTGGAACACCTCCGGCTGCTGGTGCCCGGTCAGCGCACAGAAGGCGCGCACCGCCCGCACCCCGCCGATCCCCAGCAGCAGTTCCTGGCGGAGCCGGTGCTCGCTGCCACCGCCGTACAGCCGGTCGGTCACCTCCCGCAGGGACGGCTCGTTCTCCTCGACCGAAGAGTCGAGCATGAGCAGTGGCACCCGGCCAACCTGCGCCAGCCAGATGTGGGCGGTGAGAATCTTGCCTTCGGCCAGGGTCACGGTGACCCGCAGGGGATCGCCCGAGGGTTCCCGCAGCAGCGTCAGCGGCAGGCCGTTGGGGTCGCCGGCCGGGTAGCGCTCGAGCTGCCAGCCATCCGGTGACAGGGACTGGCTGAAGTACCCGTTCCGGTACAGCAGGCCGACACCGATCAACGGAACGCCCAGGTCGCTCGCGGCCTTGAGATGGTCACCGGCGAGGATCCCCAAACCACCCGAGTACTGCGGGAGGGTGGCGTCGATGCCGAACTCGGGCGAGAAGTAGGCCACAGCCCGCGGCGCATCCGCCCCCGGCCCGGACCCGCGCTGGTACCAGCGGGGTCCGGCGAGGTAGTCCCCCAGCCGGTCCGCCGCCTCCTGCATTTGCCGCAGGTATCCCGGTTCCCCGGCCAGTTCCGTCAGGTGCTCGGGCGGCACCTCACCGAGCAACGCGATGGGATCACGCCCGGCGTCCGGGCGCCCGGCGGGGTCGATGAGCGCGAACAACTCGCGGGTGGGCGCGTCCCAGGACCAGCGCAGATTCATCATGAGCTCGCGCAGCGGGGCCAGCGGCTCGGGCAGGGTGGCTCGGACAGTGAACCGGCGGATGGCTTTCACCGGAGCGACCCTAACGGGCGATCGAGGCTCACGCGAACCCAGGTCCGCAGGTCGCGGCCCTTCCTCACCGTGCTGCACGATATTCCCGACGGCGGTATGGGTAGCGTGCAAGGGTGATCGGACGTATCGCCATCGAAGATGTGGAGCCCACTGTGGAGTGTGGGCGCCGGCCAGCCAAAGCGGTCACGGGAGAGATATTCCCGGTCAGTGCCACGATCTTCCGCGAGGGCCATGAAATGCTCGGGGCCGGGGTGGTGCTCGTCGATCCGTCCGGACAGCGCCGCCCACTGGTGCCGATGCAGGAGACGGTGCCGGGCACGGACCGGTACGCCGCCGACGTGACCGTCACGGTGGAAGGTGCCTGGCGCTTCTTCATCGAGGCCTGGGGCGACCCGATCGCCCACTGGCGGCACGACGCCGGCATCAAGATTCCCCGCGGCATGGACACCGAACTGATGCTCGCGGAAGGCTCACGGCTCTTCGCCCGCGCGGCGCGCTCGCCGCGCCGCAGCCCCTCGCACCGCTCGGCGCTCGCGGCGGTCGCTGACCGGCTGGCCGATCCGGCGATCCCGGCCTGGGACCGGCTCGCGGCCAGCGACGACCCGGAGATCGCCGGCATTGTCGCGGCGGCTCCCCTGCGTGAACTGCTGACCAGGTCAGCCGCCTATCCCGTGATCGTCCACCGGGCCCGTGCCCTGTACGGATCCTGGTATGAGTTCTTCCCCCGTTCGCAGGGAGTGCAGATCGACCCCATGGGTCGGCGGGAACCGGTCAGTGGCACGTTCCACACGGCGGCCAAGCGCCTTGCGGGCATCGCGGCCATGGGCTTCCACGTGGTCTACCTCCCGCCGGTCCACCCGATCGGGACCACCGCACGCAAGGGCCGGAACAATTCGCTGCGGGCGAATCCCGGTGACCCCGGGTCGCCGTGGGCGATCGGTTCCGCTGCCGGTGGCCACGATGCCATCCATCCTGACCTGGGCACGCTTGCGGACTTCGACGCGTTCGTGGCCGACGCGCGGGCCCTGGGCATGGAGGTGGCGCTCGATCTGGCCCTGCAGGCCTCCCCCGATCACCCCTGGGTCGGCGCGCACCCGGAGTGGTTCAACACCCGGGCGGACGGGTCGATCGCCTATGCGGAGAACCCCCCCAAGAAGTACCAGGACATCTATCCGCTGAACTTCGACTCCGATCCCGACGGCATCCACGCCGAGGTGCTGCGGGTGCTGCGGCACTGGATGGACCACGGCGTGCGGATCTTCCGGGTGGACAACCCGCACACCAAACCGCTGCCGTTCTGGGACCGCCTGCTGTCCGAGGTGGCGCGGACGGACCCCGATGTGATCTTCCTGGCGGAGGCGTTCACCCGGCCGGCGATGATGCACATGCTGGCCAAGATCGGCTTCCACCAGTCCTACACGTACTTCACCTGGCGCACCGGAGCCGAGGAAATCGCCAGCTACCTGCGAGAGCTGTCCGGACCCGCGGCGGCTTACATGCGCCCCAACTTCTTCACCAACACCCCTGACATCCTGACCGGCTATCTCCAGCACGGTGGCCCGCCCGCATTCCGGGTCCGCGCTACCCTGGCGGCACTGCTCTCCCCGTCCTGGGGCATGTACAGCGGCTTCGAACTCTGTGAGAACGTCGCGCTCCGGCCGGGCAGCGAGGAGTACCTGGACTCGGAGAAGTACGCCTACCGGCCGCGGGACTGGGCGGCCGCGCAACGCGAGCCCACGGGTATCGAACCGTTCATCACCAGTCTCAATAAGATCCGTGAGTCTCACCCAGCACTCCAGTGGTTGCGTAATCTACGGTTTCATCACGTCGACCAGACCGAACTGCTCTGCTTCTCCAAGCGCAGCGAACGGGACGCGGACACGGTCCTGGCCGTCGTGAACCTCGATCCGCATCAGCCGCGTGAGGCCACGGTCTGGCTCGACATGCCCGCACTCGGGATGGACGAGGGCCAGCGGTTCGTTGTCAACGACGAACTGTCTGGCGCGTCGTATGAGTGGGGCCGGGCCAACTACGTGCGACTCGACCCGGCGACCGCGCCCGCCCACATCTTCACCGTGACCGCAACCGCTTGAGAACGGTGTGCCACCCGCCCGCAGGAGATCTCAGTGGCCACAGAGCCTGACCGGGGCCCATCCGGTCCCTCGACCCGGCCGGGACTGGTGCTGCCCGCCTACCCTCCTGGTTTCACGCCACCGCACGGCGAACCGCTTCCGGATTCCTTCTCCTTCGAGCGGCCCCGCGACCCGCGCTGGTACAAGCGCGCGGTCTTCTACGAGGTCCTGGTGCGCGGGTACCACGACTCGAACGGGGACGGCACCGGTGACCTGCCCGGGCTGACCTCACGCCTGGACTACCTGCAGTGGCTGGGCATCGACTGCATATGGCTGCTGCCCATCTACGCGTCGCCGCTGCGCGATGGCGGCTACGACATCTCCGATTACACCGCCGTGCTGCCCGAGTTCGGCCACATCGGGGACTTCGTGGAATTGGTCGAGCAGGCCCACCAGCGCGGCATCCGGGTGATCGCCGACCTGGTCATGAATCACACCAGCGACGCGCACCCGTGGTTCCAGGCTTCGCGCTCCGACCCGGACGGGCCCTACGGCGACTTCTACGTGTGGTCCGACACCGACGACAAGTACTCCGGCGCGCGGATCATCTTCGTGGACACCGAGCACTCCAACTGGACTTACGACCCGCTGCGTGGCAAGTACTACTGGCACAGGTTCTTCTCCCATCAGCCGGACCTCAATTACGAGAACCCGCTGGTGCAGGACGCCATGATCGAAGTCCTGCGTTTCTGGCTGGACCTCGGCATCGACGGCTTCCGGCTCGACGCGGTGCCCTACCTCTACGAACGGGAAGGCACCAACTGCGAGAACCTGAAGGAAACCCACGAGTACCTCAAGCGGATCAGGTCCGAGGTCGACCGGCTCTATCCGGACCGGGTGCTGCTCGCCGAAGCGAACCAGTGGCCCGCCGATGTGGTTGAGTACTTCGGCGACGTCGCCGCCGGCGGCGACGAATGCCACATGGCGTTCCATTTCCCGCTCATGCCGCGCATCTTCATGGCGGTGCGCCGGGAGCAGCGCTACCCGATCTCGGAGATACTCGCCCAGACGCCGCCCGTACCCTCCGGCGCTCAGTGGGGCATCTTCCTCCGCAACCACGACGAGCTCACCCTCGAAATGGTGACCGACGACGAGCGCGACTACATGTACGCCGAATACGCCAAGGACCCGCGGATGAAGGCCAACATCGGCATCCGCCGCCGCCTTGCCCCGCTGCTGGACAACGATCGCAACCAGCTCGAGCTGTTCACCGCCCTGCTGCTGTCGCTGCCCGGCTCGCCGGTGCTCTACTACGGTGACGAGATCGGCATGGGTGACAACATCTGGCTCGGCGACCGCGACGGCGTCCGCACACCGATGCAGTGGACGCCGGACCGCAACGGCGGCTTCTCCACCTGCGATCCACAGCGGCTGTACCTGCAGGTCAACACCGATCCCATCTACGGTTACCAGGCACTCAACGTGGAGGCGCAGCAGCGCAACCCCGGCTCGCTGCTGCACTGGACGAAGCGGATGATCGAGATCCGCAAGCGCCACGCGGTGTTCGGCGTGGGCGCCTACGAGGAACTGAACTCCTCGAACCCGAGCGTGCTCGCCTTCGTCCGCGAATACCCACCGGAGATGCTGCAGCTCGAAGGGATGGACCCGAGCGACCGCATTCTGTGTGTCAATAACCTGTCCCGCTTCCCGCAGCCGGTTGAACTGGACCTGCGGCGGTTCATGGGAGTGACACCCATCGAATGCATGGGCGGGGTGACCTTCCCGCCCATCGGCGAGCTGAGCTACCTGCTGACCCTGCCCGGCCACGGCTTCTACTGGTTCCAGCTCCCCGAGCCAAAGCCTGATCAACCGCCGCGAGCCGGGTAGGTCGAACTCATGCGCCTGCAGGAGATCCTGACCGCCTGGCTTCCCCACCAGCGCTGGTTCGCCGGCAAGGACGCGCCCGTCACCGGGGTCGCCATCACCGGGCAGACGGTGCTGGCCGACGGCGACCCCGGGCTGAGGCACCTGATCGTCGCCGTATCCCAGGACGGCGCCGGGCCGGCGGGCGGCGCCGCCGGGGGCGGTCCATCGCCGGCGGACGGCGGCAGGGCGTCCCTCGGCGGCGAGCCGCCGGCGGAGGGCG
>DAHUZQ010000021.1 GCA_027306495.1 Actinomycetota bacterium
ACCAGGTGACAGCGGTCACGCCGGTCAGTCCGGGGCCAAGCGGGAAGGTGTGTGCGATCGCGTAGCCGCCCTGCCCGCTGGCGATCGCGCCGATCAGGACCTGGGCCTTGGCGGCCCTGCCGACGATGAGCGCGACCCGCACCCCGTCCGGGGCGACCTCGACGCCTGTCACCGGCCCGGTGCCCGGCGGCAGGTCGACCCTGACCCGCATGGCCTGGCTGCCTCCCGCCGGGATGACCCACAATCCCCGGTGCCCCCCGGATTGTCCGGCCACCCACAGGTTGCCACTGACGTCCCAGCTCGGAGCCGTGAAGGAGGACCCGGACAGGCGCTGGCGCAGGTCACCTGCGACTGGGCCGGTCAGTGGAGCGGTGTAGACGGCGGCGCCCGCCCCGGTGACCCCCGCCAGGAAACGGCTGTCCGGTGACACGGCTATCGCATTCAGCTGGAACCGCCCACTGCCCAGCTCACCGGGGGCGCGGCCGATGTGCGTACCGTGCCATGTGGCCACCTGCACCGCCCCATCCGGTGAGTCCAGGTACAGGCTGGGCCTTGCCCACCAGCGCGGCGTGTTCGGCCCGTACTCGGCCAGCCTGACCGGGCCGCTACCTCGCGGTGACCACGGGTGGCCGTTGATGACGAACCTCACCGCGTCCAGCAACGGCGGGCTGTAGGCAGGGCTCGTCAGAGTCCAGACCACCTGCTCGGCCATGGCCTGCTCGGTCGCCACCGGGACGGTACGCGGCACGGTCAGACTGACGACAGCGGTGCGACCCGGCTGGATCTGGACCTTGAGCACCCGCAGATGTGGCGGGAACTTGGTCATGGCCGCGCCCGCGAGCCAGCCACCGGGATCGTGCCGCAGATCTTGCACAAGGCTGGCCGCCATGTTGGGCGACCCACGCGGGACGTAAACCGGGTCGGGGACCAGCGTCCGGTCCCCCGTTCCCGCAAAGAAGTACAGGTTTCTCGACTCGTACACCTCGTGGAACAGCAGGGTGCTCAGCAGCAGTTCGCGGGACACCTTGCTGCCGCCCGCCGAACTGCCCCCCACCGAGGGAAGGCTGGAGATCCGCCACTCACCGCTCGCGTTGCGTTCAAGATCGAAATGCTGACTCTGGGGGGCGCTGCCCGGGGCCGCACGCACGTATTCCCCGCTCGGGTCGAGCGTGGCCACCTGCTGAGCCCGGACGGTCACGGTCGCCGCATCGGGCTGACCTGAGGGCCGCTCGACGATGATCTTCGCCGACGGTTGCTGCGCCACGATGGTGACCGGCGAGGACGGGCGCCAGTTCCGGTTCGCCGCCGCGGTCAGGTACTGGCGGGCTATGGCGTGGTCATTGGCGAAGCTGGCACTGGCGACGAGGAAGTTGCTGACCGTCTGCGCCGGCGTCCACCCCGGCTGGGGCCCACGCATGAGCAGCGCACAGCAGGTGGGGCCGCCGCCGCCCTGCGCGGGTGGCAGGGCGGTGGACAGCACAGTGCCGGTCGGCCTAGCCGCTGGGTGCGCGACCAGCGGTGGCCTGGGGCTGTCACGCGCCCACGGCCGGCGTCCCCGGCGAGCGGCTCAGGCATCTGAGGAGACCTCCGTCACGCCCCCGGGCTCGAGTGCCGTGCCCACCACATCGGTTCGCGCGTCGACCTCGCCCTCGTCCGGGCCCAGGGGCAGCGGCGACCCGGCCGGGACCTGGCCGGAGGCTATCGGCAGAGTCAGCCGGAAGACCGACCCGTTCCCCTGCTCACCCCAGGCCTGCAGCCAGCCGTTGTGCAGGCGGGTGTCCTCCAGCGCGATCGCCAGGCCCAGTCCGGTGCCACCTGTCGTTCGCGCCCTCGCCGGGTCGGCACGCCAGAAGCGCTCGAAGACGCGCTGCTCGTCACCGGGCCGGAAGCCGACCCCGCGGTCGCGGACCGCCACCGCGACCGCGTCCCGGTCCGCCGCGACCGTGACCGCGATGTCACGGCCCTCGCCGTGTTCGACCGCGTTGTCGAGCAGGTTGCGCAAGACTCGTTCGATCCGGCGCCGGTCAACCTCCGCAATGCACGGCTGCGGGGGGAACCGGAAAATGATGCGGGTCCCCCGCCGCGCCGCGAGTTGCTCGGCGTCGGCGGCCGCCCGCCGCACCAGGTCACAGACGTCGGCCGACTCGGCATCCAGCGTGACAACGTTCGCGTCGTATCGGCTGATCTCCAGCAGGTCCGCCAGCAGCGCCTCGAACCGTTCCAGTTGGCTCTGCAGCAGTTCGGCCGAGCGCCCGGCGGCTGGATCGAACTGGTCCTTCGCCGCCATCAGCACATCGGCGGCGATGCGGATGGTGGCCAGTGGGGTGCGCAGTTCATGGGAGACATCGGAGACGAATTGCCGCTGGGCACTGGACAGCGCCTCAAGCTCGGCAATCTTGTCCCGCAGGCTCACCGCCATCTTGTTGAAGGACCGCGCGAGAGCCGCCAGGTCGTCGGCACCCCGGACCGGCATCCGTTCTTCCAGCATGCCGGCCGACAGCCTGCTCGCCGCTTCCGCGGCCCGCCTGATCGGGAGCACGACCCACCTGGTCACCAGCGACACGATCGCGACCAGCAGCAGGACCAGCACGGCGCCAGCGCTGACCACCGTGGTCTGGACCAGGTTCAGGATCTGGCGCTGCTGAGTGAGCGGGAACAGGTAGTACATCTGAGCGGTGCTGGAGACCGGGATGCCCACGGCAAGGGCCGGCTGGCCCGGGTGACCGCTGGAATCGAGCAGCAGAGTGGGCTGGGTGAGCATCCGGTCCGCCCGGTTCGCGGATTGCTCCTGGCTGACCGCTGCCTGCAGTTGCCGCGGGATGCTCTTGGAGAGTTGCTCGTTGCCGAGCACACCGGTCAAGGCGGTCCCGGAGTTCTGCAGCAGCAGCACCACGTAATACACATCACCTGACCCACTGGCCGACTGGAGTTTGCGGACCAGCGTCAGCGGGCCGCGTGGGTACTGGGTCTGGAGTTGGCTGGCTTTGGCGTAGGCGAAGCCGTTCTCCGCCTGGTGCAGGGCAGCGCTGCGCTCATTCGCCAGCAGGCCCGCCGCGATCTGCTGCACGAGGAAGACACCGAGCAGCGCGACGACGGCCACGGAGATCACCGCGGTGGTAGCCGCGACCCGCAACTGCAGTGACCGGTGCCAGCGCAGTCGCAGCCGGCCGCTCATCGTACGAGCCTGCCGGAGCCGGGCGCCCAGGGTGGCCCGCAGGCGGGAAGCTATCTCCCACCCCGGCGCAGGCGTCCCTGCCGCCATGCGCATGTCCCTGAGCCTGGTGGCTATATGCTTCATTTCCCTTCTTCTTGGCCTGCCCGGACCGTGCGGCGCACCGGGCCGCTCGCAGGACCCGCTTGGCCTGCGGTGCTCCGGCTTAGGCCTCCCGCTCCCGGCACATCGCCCGAGGCAGGGTCAGGCGGGCCCCGCCTTGTAGCCGACGCCGCGCACCGTCACCACTATCTCCGGCCGTTCCGGGTCCTTTTCGATCTTGGCCCGCAGTCGCTGAACGTGCACATTGACCAGCCGGGTATCGGCGGCGTGCCGGTACCCCCAGACCTGTTCCAGCAGCACCTCCCGTGTGAACACCTGGCGTGGCTTGCGCGCGAGGGCGACCAGCAGGTCGAACTCCAAGGGCGTCAGGTTCACCGATTGGCCATCCCGCCTGACCGAGTGGGCGGCCACGTCGATGGTGACGTCCCCGATCTCGAGGACCTCCGGTGCCGGATCGTCGGTCCGGCGCAACCTCGCCCGCACCCGCGCGATCAATTCCTTGGACTTGAAAGGCTTGATGACATAGTCGTCGGCGCCCGATTCCAGTCCCAGCACGACGTCGACCGTGTCGGTCTTGGCGGTGAGCATCACGATCGGAACCCCGGACTCCGTCCGGATCTGGCGGCAGACGTCAATGCCATCCAAACCGGGCAGCATCAAGTCGAGCAGGACGAGATCCGGCCGGGTTTCCCGGAACGCCTGCATCGCGTGATCTCCGTCGGCCACAAAGGTTGGCTCAAACCCCTCCCCGCGAAGCATGATGCCGAGCATCTCCGACAACGCGGCGTCATCATCGACTACCAGCACGCGACCCTTCATGACCTCATCGTTCCACGGAAACATTCGGATGGGCACCCAGTGGCGGATCACAGGCGACCCGCAACGCATGGAGCGTACCTGCAGTAACTGGCTGTGCGACGCCACGTTCGGTAACGAGGGCCGTCATGACAGCGCCCGGGGTGACATCGAACGCCGGGTGGTAGGCCTGCGTGCCCGTCGGAGATACCTGCTCGCCCGCGAACGAGGTGACCTCGTGGCCGGCCCGGTGCTCCACCGTGATGTCCTGACCGGTGGGGGCACGGCCCGCCTGGCAGGTGGGGGTACAGCCC
>DAHUZQ010000023.1 GCA_027306495.1 Actinomycetota bacterium
GCGCCACGCGTGACATGTGACTCATTCTGCCATACCCATTGACAAAAGTCGATGCATCGATCATAGTCAATGCATCGAGATTCGCGAATGGGAGGAACTCGCAATGGATGATCTGCCTGTCGTGGTGATCGGTGCTGGGCCGCTGGGGCTGGCCGCCGCGGCGCACCTGCTGGAGCGGGGCCTGGAGCCGGTCGTGCTGGAGGCCGGGGCCCGGCGGCGGCGGTGCACGGGTGGGGGCATGTGCGGCTGTTCTCGGCCTGGCCCGAACTGGTCGATAAGGCTGCCGCCCGACTGCTCGAGCCGTCCGGCTGGTCAGCGCCGCAGTCGGGGTACCCGACGGGAGCCGAGTGGATCGACCGGTACCTGGGCCCGCTAGCGGTCGCGCTCGGCGACCGCGTCCGCTACGGCACGCGGGTGACCGGGGTCTCGCGGAAGGGCCGGGACCGGCTGGTGGACGCCGGACGCGATGAGCAGCCGTTCACCGTGCACGTCGTCGGCGTGGACGGTGGCGAGTCGAGGCTGGAGGGGCGGGCCGTGATCGACGCCTCGGGGACGTGGCGGCAGCCGAATCCGGCCGGTGCGGACGGGCTGCCCGCGCTCGGCGAGCGCGCGGCGTCGGACCTGATCCGGTACCAGGTCCCTGACTTCGCGGCCCCGGAACCGTTCGCGGGCAAGCACACCGTCGTGGTCGGCGCGGGCCATTCGGCGGCGACCGCGGTCATCGAGCTGGCTCGCATCGCCGAGGCCTATCCGGGGACCGTAGTCACCTGGGCGCTGCGGCGCGGGGTCACAGGGAAGACTTTCGGTGGCGGGGCCGCCGACCAGTTGCCAGCACGGGGCGCGCTTGGCATCCGTGCGCGGCAGGCCGTGGACGCCGGGCTGGCCGGCCTGGTGACCGGGTTCCGCACCGAGCGGATCCGGCTCGATGGCGATGGCCGGGCGGTGCTGGTCTCCGAGGACGGGCGCGCACTGGCGCCGGCGGACGCGGTCGTGGTGCTGACAGGGTTCCGGCCGGATCTGTCGTTCCTGTCGGAGCTGCGGCTGGACCTGGATCCGGTGCTCCAGGCGCCGCGCAGGATCGCGCCTTCGATCGACCCGAACGTCCATTCCTGCGGCACCGCCGCTCCGACACTCGCGCGGGACCTCGCGCATCCCGAGCCGGGCCTGTTCCTGGTCGGGATGAAGTCTTACGGGCGGGCGCCGACGTTCCTTGCGATGACCGGGTATGAGCAGGTCCGCAGCGTCGCCGCGGAGCTGGCCGGCGATCATGAGGCCGCCGCCAGGACTGAGCTGGTGCTGCCGGACACCGGGGTGTGCGGCGGCGGCGGGCTGTTCGACGACCCGGGCGGTGCCGGCGGAGGCGCGTGCTGCGCGCCTGCCCCGCAGCTGCTGGAGATCGGCTCGGCCCCCGCACGCTCCTGAAATCGCGGGGGCAGGCGCTGGCCACGCTGTGCGTGACCTGTTCGCGGTCCTAGCAGTGTCCGCCGCGGCAGGTCAGCAGGCGGCGGACAGCCGGGGCGCCAGCCGCCCGACCCAGACGGCTAGCTCGGCCAGCGCCGCGTCGAACCCGGCCGGGTCGCGGCCAGGGACCGGGTCGCGGACCGACCAGTGCACCGCGGCCAGGTCGCGGAGTTCCTCGTGCGCCATATCACACACAGTTACGATCAGGTCGCCGTCCCTGTGGACCTCGCTGATGTGCCGGGGCCGCACCCGGGGCAGCGGAAGCCCGTGCCGCTGCGCGGCGTCGATCGCGCCCGGGTCGATGGACTCCGCCGGGTGGGTGCCGGCCGATGCCACCGGAACCGGGCTCGCCCGCCGCCACAGCGCGGCGGCCAGCTGCGAGCGGGCCGAGTTCGCGGTGCACACGAACAGCACGCGCCGCGCCGGCCGCCCGGGAGGCCCGGCTAGGACGTCAAGCGCGCCCGGCACCAGCCGCAGGTACGTGCGCCGCCTGTCACCCTCGGACCGGTGCCGGATGACCAGGCCCGCATCTTCCAGCACCCGCAGGTGGTGGGCGAGCAGGTTCGACGGCATCGACACCATCGCGGCCAGCTCGGAGGGGGAGGCATCCCCGTCGGCCAGCACGTCAGTGATCCGCAGCCGCGCCGGGTCGGCCAGCGCCGCGTGCATCGCGGCCCGCCGTCCCAGTTCAGAAGTTAGCTCACTGTTCATTGACTCAATCTTGACTGAGCTAATCCCGTCAGTCAAGATGGGTGCCGTGACCGCACCCGTCCCCCTGCCGCGCCGCCTCGCCGCGGAGTTCCTCGGCAGCGCGTTCCTCGCCGCGATCGTGATCGGCTCGGGCATCGCCGCCCAACGGCTCACGCCCGGAAACACGGGGCTAGAGCTGCTGGAAAACTCGGCCGCGACCGCGGCCGGGCTGTTCGCGATCATCTTGATGTTCGGGCCGGTGTCCGGCGCGCACTTCAACCCCGTCGTCTCGTTCGCCGACGCGGCGCTGGGCGGCCTGTCATGGCGAGATGCCGCCGCCTACCTGCCGGGCCAGGTGGCCGGCTGCGTCACCGGCGCGGTCGCCGCCAACCTGATGTTCGCCGAGGCAGCAGTGTCCATCTCGGTCAAGCACCGGGCCAGCGGGGCGCACGCGCTGTCGGAGGTCATCGCCACCGCCGGGCTGATCCTGGTGATCTTCGCCCTGGCCAGGAGCGGCCGGCTCGCCAGCGCCCCCGCGGCGGTCGGCGCCTACATCGGAGCCGCCTACTGGTTCACGTCCTCCACCAGCTTCGCCAATCCCGCGATCACGATCGGCCGGATGTTCTCCAACACGTTCGCCGGGATCGCGCCGTCGTCCGCCCCGGTGTTCATCGCCGCCCAGATCGGCGGCGGCATAGCGGGCGTGATCCTCATCAGGGTGCTGTATCCCGCGCTCACCCCGGCCCAGGCCGCGGCGGTCATCGTCCCGCACGAGGCGGACGACGGCTCACGCACCGGGCGGGACCATCAGGTAGCCAGCGACGGAAGGTAGCCAGCCATGCACATCGTCGCCATCGGCGGCAGCGACGCCGGGATCAGCGCCGCGCTGCGTGCACGTGAGGTAGATCCGGGCGTGGAGGTCACCGTGGTGGCCGCCGACGCCTACCCGAACTTCTCCATCTGCGGCATCCCCTACTACGTCTCCGGAGAGGTCCGGCACTGGAGAAACCTCGCGCACCGCACCATCGCCGACCTGGAAGCCGCGGGCATGCGGCTGCGGCTGGACACCCTCGCCCGCCGCATCGATGTGCCCGGCCGCAAGCTGACGGTCACCGGTCCCGGCGGCGCTGAGGACATCATCAGCTACGACGAGCTGGTCATCGGCACCGGCGCCGTGCCGGTCCGGCCGCCCATCGCCGGCCTGGACATCCTCGGCCCCCGCGACGGGGTGCACCTGCTGCACTCGATGGACGACACCTTCGCCATCATGCGCACCCTGGAGGACAGCACACCGGACAGCGCGGTCATCGTCGGCGCGGGCTACATCGGCCTGGAGATGGCCGATGCGCTGACCACCCGGGGAGTGCGGGTGACCCAGCTCGAGCAGCTGCCAGAGGTGCTGCCAACCGTCGACGGTCAGCTCGGCGCGCTCGTCCGCGCCGAGCTGGAAGGCCGCGGCGTGACCGTGCTCACCGGCACCGGCGTCAAGGAGATCAGCCGCGCCGGCGCCGGCGAGCCGGGCCTGCTGCGGGTCGAGGGGATCGCCGTGGACGGCACGCCGGTCACCACGCACGCCGGCCTCGTCCTGGTTGTCACGGGAGTCCGCCCGGAAACCACCCTCGCGGCCAGCGCCGGGGTCACCCTCGGTGCCCGCGGCGCGATCGCCGTCGACCGGGGGATGCGAACGGGGCTGCCGGATGTCTACGCGGCCGGGGACTGCGTCATCACCCACCACCGGTTGCTCGGCGAGACCTACCTGCCGCTCGGCACCACCGCGCACAAGCAGGGCCGGGTCGCCGGGGAGAACGCGGCAGGCGGCCACCGCGAGTTCGCCGGCAGCCTCGGCACCCAGGTTGTCAAGATCTTCGACCACGCCGCCGCCCGCACCGGGCTCCGCGACCACGAAGCCACCGCGGCCGGGTTCGACCCGGTCACCGTCGGCTCCGAGGCCGATGACCACAAGGCCTACTATCCGGGCAGCCACCGCATCCACATGCGGTTCACCGGCGACCGCGGCACCGGTCGTCTGCTCGGCGTCCAGCTCTTCGGCCATAAAAACGCCGAGATCGCGAAGCGGATCGACATCGCCGCCACCGCCATCTACCACGGCATGACCGTGGATGAGGTCAGCGATCTCGACCTCTCCTACACCCCGCCCCTCGGCTCCCCCTGGGACATCCTCCAAGCCGCCACACAGGCCTGGGAGCGCCAGTCCCCTGCGCGACTGGAGCAGCCAGTCGACCGGCGATGAGAGTAGATTCTGGGGCGTCGGGGATGCCCAGCCGTTGGCCCACCCGCGCCGCCCGGCTCGGCGCCAGCCTGCTCCGCGCCGCAGCCATCATCGATGGCTGGTGAGCCCCAGCAGATAGACCTCATTGACCCGGACCACACCCGGCCCTTCGCCGACCGGCTGCGCCTTACGGGCACAGTTCAGCAGACTGCGAAATAGACCGGGTCAGGACGAAGACGAGAGCCTGCACCGGAAGAGCAGGATCGGCGCCCCGGACGATCTCGTGCACCGCGGCGGGAGCGGCCAGCGAGGCGATCACGGAACCAACGCCGATGAAGGGATAGCGCCAGAGGGGCGCGAACCAGCGCCTCCAGGCCCGCTCCGGCCCGTCGCCTTTCCACATTCTCCACAGCCAGCCAAGCAAAGCCCCGGATATGCAGAGATGCCGAACACCCACCAGGCGACCAGCACAATGACGGCGACGAGGCCCGCCACCCGGATCAGGAAGGCGAACCCCTCCCCGAACCCGTCTCCCCTGTCCACCTCAGTCGCCTCGGCCCCGAAGGCCTGGTCTGGGCAGCCCACCGCTGGGAGGAGGGCCAGGGTTCGATGACCTGGGTCCGGCGAAGCCCATGGGTTGGGGTTCCGCAGCTCCAGGGAGGGCAGAAGAGAAAAAGACCTCAAGAAGGCTGGCATATGACGCCGAAAGGCCGAAAAGCGTCTGTGACTACAAGCCCGGCGGCTGAAGTGGGGCTGGGTCAGGCTGCCCCGGGGCGGAAGTCGTAGAACCGAGGCGGCTCGGGCAGGTCGAGTTGGTGCAAGATGGCTTGCTGGCCGGGTGTGAGGAGCGAGCGCTGGGCTACGGTTCCGTGGTCGGTGGCCAGAGTCACCAAGTGAAGCCGCTGGAGCTCATGGCGGAGATTGCGCCAAGTCTCACCCGTCTGGTTCTCGGCCACCCGGATCAGCAAGAGGGCCAGCCAGCAGAGCACGATGTGGGCCCGGATCCGGTCCTCCTTGCGGTGGTACACCGGGCGCAACTCCAGAGTGGTCTTCATGTCCCTCCACCCGCGCTCCACCTGCAGCAACTGCCGGTATCCCAGGGCGATCTCATCGGCGGTCATGGTGGGGTCGGAGCTGCGCACCAGGTACTTGCCGTCCAGGTGTTCCTCTCGCTTCAGCGCAGCCTGGTCCAGCCGCAGCAGCCCGCCCTTGGTCATTCGCAACAGCCGGCGTAGTCCCGGCTTGGTCTTGAGCTTGCCGAACAGTTCGGCCCGTTCCTCAAGGGAGAGCTGGTCGCTGCCGGCGATCTCCTCCTCCAGCCGCTGCCGGAGCC
>DAHUZQ010000026.1 GCA_027306495.1 Actinomycetota bacterium
GTCGCCCCCGTCACCGTCCGGCCGTGCTCCGTCCGGTCGTGCTCCGTCCGGGCCGCGCAGGCCGGCCATCCCGCCAGCGCCGGGCCCAGGCTCGGCCGGGTCGCCCCCGTCACCGTCCGGCCGTGCTCCCTCCGGCCGTGCTCCGTCCGGGCCGCGCAGGCCGGCCATCCCGCCAGCGCCGACCCCCGCCTCGTGTGGCCCGCGACCGCCATCCGCCAGACGCGCCACCCGCGACGGCTTGCGCCCGCCGGCCGGCTCACCACCATCCGCGCCCGCCCCGCGCCCGCCATCTTCGCGCGGCGGACGCCGCGTGGACGCCCGGGTGTACTCGGGCGCTGACGGGTGATTGGACGGGAGCCTGGCAAGCCGTTCCCGTAAATCTGCCAGGGGCCCCCGGTCGGGCGGGGTGGGCCGGTCCGTGTCCATCACCCCAGTGTGCCCCTTCCGCAGGCCGATTGCCTCGCTCCCGGCTCTGCGGCCGGCCCGCGTGGCGCCCGCCGGCCGGGTGTCAGCGGGCGGCGGCACGCTCACTGTCGAGCGCCGCCATCCCGTGGGCGTCGTACCGGTCCCCAGACACCGCTTCCGGCGGCACGGCAGCCTCGATCGCGGCCAGGTCCCCGCTGGACAGGGACAGGTCGAGAGCCCCGAGCGCTTCAGCCAGCCGCTCCCGGCGCTTGGTGCCGATCAGCGGGATGATGTCGGGCCCACGCGAGATCACCCAGGCGAACGCGAGTTGCGCGGCCGTCGCGCCGGTGGCGCGCGCCAGTTCATCCAGTGCCTGGACCAGGGCCAGGTTGCGTGCCAGGTGCTCCTCCCGGAACCGGGGGAACCGCAGCCGGGGATCGCTGGGGCCCAGCGGCTGGGCGGTGCCGGGGCTGAGCAGGCCCCGGGACAGCACGCCATAGGCCGTGACGGCGATGCCGAGTTCGCGGACCGTGGGCAGGATGGCGGCCTCGATGCCCCGGCTCACCAGCGAGTACTCGATCTGCAGCGCGCTCACCGGGTGGACCGCGTGAGCGCGCCGGATGGTGTCGGGGCCGACCTCGGACAACCCGAGGTGCCGGACGTAGCCGGCGCTGATCATCTCCGAGATCGCCCCGACCGTGTCCTCGATGGGCACCCGTGGGTCCAGCCGGGCGGGCTGGTAGAGGTCCACATAGTCGGTGCCGAGCCGGCGCAGCGAGTAGGCCAGCGAACTCTTCACGCCCGCCGGGCTGGCATCGTGGCCCACGAAGGCGCCCGCTGGATCGCGCTGGGCGCCAAACTTCACCGCGATGAACACCGACTCCCGTGGCACACCGCGCAGCGCCTGGCCGAGCAGCAACTCGTTGTGGCCCATCCCGTAGAAATCGCCGGTGTCCAGCAGCGTGACACCCGCCTCCAGGGCGGCCCGGATGGTGGCGATGCTCTCGGCATCGTTCGCCGGGCCGTAGATGCCGGACATGCCCATCAGCCCGAGCCCAACCCGCGAAATCCGCGGCCCTCCGCGACCCAGCATGGTCGTCAGCACCCTCGTGCTCCCTTCTGCCCTCCCGGTGACTGCCGCCGGTTGCCGGCCCACCGCGGCGCCGGCTAGGCCGACGGGCTGGCGAACATCCGCTGCCCGCCAACGTAGGTGAGCGCGACCCCGGTCGCCGCGATCTCATCCGGTGGCCCGGCGAACGGGTCACGGTCCAGGACTACCAGATCGGCGAGCATGCCAGGCTCAACCCGGCCGGTCTCATCGAGGTTGTTGACGTGAGCTGAGCCGGCCGTGTAGGCGGCGGCCGCTTGCGGAAGGGTCAGCGCCTGTTCGGGCAGCAGGGGTTCCGCGCCCGCGCCGCCCTCGGACAGCGGCAGTGTCCGGTTAACGGCCACGTGCATTGCCCACAGCGGGTCGGGGGAGCTGACCGGCCAGTCACTGCCAGCCGCGAGCCTGGCGCCTGCCCGCAGGATCGAGGCGAACGGATACTGCCAGCCAGCCCGCTGCGGGCCGATGAACGGGATCGTGAGTTCGTCCATCTGGGGTTCGTGGGCGGCCCACAGCGCCTGAATGGTGGCGGCCACCCCCAGTGAGGCGAACCGGGGCAGATCGTCGGGGTGGACGATCTGGAGATGCGCGATGTGATGGCGGCCGCCGCCCGGGCCGTGTGCGGCCCGGGCGGCTTCGATCGCGTCAAGCGACTCCCGCACCGCCCGGTCGCCGATCGCGTGGAAATGCACCCCGAAGCCCTGCGCCACCAGCTCGGTCACATGAGCCCGCAGCGCGGCCGGGTCCACATAGGACAGGCCGCGGTTGCCGGTCCGGCAGCCACATCCATCGAGATAGGGCTCGATCATCCCGGCGGTGAAGTTCTCCGCGACCCCGTCCTGCATGATCTTCACGGTCTCCGCCCGGAACTCGCCCGAAGCGGGGTCATCACGGCCCGCGTGCGCGACCCGTCCCGCACCGGCGGTCCGCCGCGTCCCGCCGGGCCCGGCGGCCCGGACCTGCTCGCGCCGCTGGAGCAGATCGGACACCTGTTCACCGCCCCGCGCGCGGTCCCACCAGAGGGCGCCCGCGACCCGGGCGGACAGACGGCCACTCGCGGCGGCCGCCAGGTAGACCGGCAGCGGGTCGGGGAACCCCAGGTAACCGCCGACGATCGCGTCCTGCCAGGCCGTGACGCCGAGCGCGTGCAGGTGCGCCTGGGCTCGCAGCAGCCCTTCAACCTGGTCCGCGAGTGGCAGCGGCGGCACCAGTCGCCCCACCAGCAGCGCCGCCCCCTCGTGCAGGGTGCCTTGCGGGGCGCCGGCCGCGTCGCGCTCGATCCTGCCGTCGGCAGGGTCGGGTGTGGCCGCGTCGATGCCTGCCAGTTCCAGTGCCCGGGAGGAAACCCAGGCGCCATGTGCGTCACGGTTGGTGAAATAGGCCGGCCTTCCGCCCACCACGCTGTCCAGTGCCTGCCGGGCCGGGGTTCCGCCGGGGAACCAGTCCATCCGCCAGCCATTGCCGCTGATCCATTCCATTCCGGGATGGCTGTCCGCGTAGGCCCTGATCCGCTCCAATGCCGCCGCCGCATCTGGCACGCCTGCCAGATCACAACGCATCAGCGCGTTCCCCGCGAAACAGGGATGGACGTGCGCGTCCTGAAATCCGGGCAGTACCGGCCTGCCGTCCAGGCTCACCACCTCTGTGCCGGGCCCGGCCAGGCCGCGGATCTGCTCATAGGTGCCGACCGCGGCGATGCGGCCGGCCCGGACCGCCACCGCCGTCGCCGGGCCCGCCTCCGTGATGGCTGGCCGCATCTCCCGGCCCGGCTCCCCTGCCGTGTACACCGGCCCGCCGGTGAGTATCAGCTCGGCCGTGTTGGTGCTAGCGCTCATGCCCCTATGATCGGCCGCCGGCAGCTGCGGGGGGAACGTCGCGCCAGATAGCTGTGAGCGCCCGCGCGTGCGCAGCCGCGCCGAGCAGGGGGACCCCGTACAGGCGTTCGATCGTGGCGAGCACACCGTAATGGGTGACGAACATGCCGTAGTGGCCGGGCCGCACCGCCTGGCCGACCAAGATCGTCGGGATCTGGTTGGCGTTCCCGCCCTCGTTCTCGTCCCACGTGAGGATCAGCAGGCTGTCGTGGGTCTTGGCCCAGGTCGCATAACCAGCCATGTGCCGCGCCAGCCAGGCGTCACCGGCCGGCACCGCGCAGTCGTGCATGTCGTCGCACAGGTTGGGGATGACGAACGACACCGTGGGCAGCCGCGCGTAGTCACCGGCCGGAAACGCGGTGAAAGGCTTGCTGGCGGAGGCCGGCACGTTGCTGAAGTCGACCCAGGGCGCGTGCTTACGGGCGTATTCGCCGGCACTGCAGATGGTGGACCCGGTCGTGGGCAGGCCTTCCGAGTACGCGCCGAAACTGAAGTGTGCCGCGATCAGTTCCGAGGCGAGATTCGGCGCGGCAAAGGTGTGCGGGCAACTGTCGTCCGTTACGCCCTGTGTGCTGCCGGAAAACAGCGCCAGATAGTTCGGTTCGCTGGGGTGGGTCACCGCGTGGGAGTTGGTCAGCAGCGCACCCTGGCGCGCCAGTGCGTTGATGTACGGGGCCTGGCCGCTGCCAATGATGTCGGAGTAGGAGTGGTTCTCCATCACGACGACAACGGTGTGCGAGGGGCGCGGCAGTGCTGGCGCACGCTGAGGGGTGGCGGCCGTTGCGGGAGCGGTTGGGCGGGACGAGATGGCTGGCGCTGAGGTATGCCCCGGTGACTCAGTCGGCGTACCCGGTCCGCACGCCGCGAGGCCGACTACGACGGGTACGGCCAGCACGCCGGCCACTGCCCGGCCACGCGAAACAAGCGCATGGCCCGCCCGGACAGCCAAGGCCAGCAGGGCCGCTACCGTCTTGCGGCGGGGAACCGGCGCGTGGCCGTCCACTGTGACCCGGCTGTCAGCCCGGCATGCCGGGGACGCCGCCTCAGGCGGCGCACTCCCGGCACACTGGCTGGCCATCCCGGTCTTCGGCCAATTGGCTCCGGTGATGCACAAGGAAACAGCGCGAGCATGTGAACTCGTCCGCCTGCCGCGGGATCACCCGGAACGACAACTCCTCGTTCGACAGGTCAGCCCCAGGCAGTTCCAGCGACTCGGCAACATCGTCGGGATCGAGATCAATCGTGCTCGATGACTTGTCCATCCGGCGTGCCTGCAGTTCCTGCAGGCTGTCCTCGGTCAGGTCTTCGTCTGTCTTGCGCGGGCTGTCGTAGTCAGTCGCCATGAGGTCCCTGCACCCCCTCCATAGTCATGCGCCATCGTGTAACGCTGTGCGTCCCCCAGTTGTGCCCGATTCCGGCGGGGAATTCTGTCACGTCTCGAAGCCGGGCACACGTAAGAGGTGATCCTGCCGCAGCGTGTCCCTGCCGGCCCGTACGGCACGCGGCGTAGCCACGAAATCACAGCGCAAGAACTTCCCCTGCGGACCCGCGCCAAGCCATCGCGGGCTGCGTATTCTACGGACTCATCAGGCCATACCTACTCAAAAGAACGCCATGCCCGAGCCAACCCCACTGCTGCCCCAAGATCCCCGGCGCGTCGGGCGCTATCTGCTCACCGGCCGCGCCGGCCTGACAGCACGGGCCACCAGCGTCTACCTGGGCAGCAGGGCGGGCGGAAGCACGGTCGTGGTGTGCCTGCTCGACCCGGAACGGGCTGCCGACCCAGCTGCCCGCGACAGGTTCACCGCCGAGGCGAGGGCCGCCCGGCAGATGGTGCCCTACTGCGCCACCGCGATACTCGACGCGGGGATTGAGGGGACGCTCCCCTTCCTGGTCACCGAGTTCGTCCCCGGGCCGTCCGTGGCCGAGATCGTCCGCATGCAGGGCCCACTGCCCGCCGCCTTGCTGAGCGCGCTCGCGGTCGGCACCGCCACCGGGCTGGCGGTGATCCACCGGGCGGGACTGGTGCACGGCCAGTACGGCCCCGGTTGCGTGATCCTCAGCCCCAGCGGCCCCCGGGTGGTGCTGCTCGGGATCACCCCGCCTTATGGCGCCGCGACCCCCGCCGCCGACATGCGGGAGTGGGCGCGGTTGCTCGGCCTGGCCGCCTCCGGTCATGTCCCGGTGGGCACGGGCGACCTCGGCGGACTGCCGCTCGACCTGGCTGCGGCGGTCGCACCGTGCCTGGACCCCGACCCGGCCGGACGGCCGGACGCGGTGAGCGTGCTCCGCACGATCACCGGCAGTGGCTCGACCACCGAGCGCCTGCTCGCGGAAGGAGCGGCTAGGGCGCAGCAAGCGGCCCGCGCATTTAGTGGTCAGCTATCCGGCAGCCCGTTGGCTGGCGGTGCTGTGGCGGGCGGCCGGCGCCCGCCGGGCAGAGGGTCCAGGCCCGGCGCGAAGTCCCGGGCGGGCGCCGGCTCCGGCGCTAGCGGTGGCGCTGAGTCCATGGCGGCGGGCAGCAGGTCCCGGCCGCGCTGGATCGTGCCCGCCGCCGCCTGTTGCGCTCTGCTCGTCGTGGCGGCCGCGATTGCCGTGGCCGCCCTGTCCCACAGCCCACGCACCCCGGCACCGGCGGGCTCGACCCCCCAGCCCACTCACCGGGCCACGGCCGTGATCCCGCCCCAGTTCGCGGGTCAGTGGTCCGGGACCGTCCGGCAGCGGGACCCGGTGCTCATCGTGACCGTGCGCCTGGCCCTGCCCGCCGGTTCAACCCGGGGCACGATCAGCTATCCCGCGCTCCGCTGCTCGGGGAACCTGACCTTGACCTCTCTCGCTTCAGGTGTGCTGACCATCCGGCAGACCATCCTGGCGGGCCAGAACAGCTGCGTGGACGGCGTGATCACGCTCGTCCGGCAGGCGGGCAGTACGCTGCGCTTCACGTTCGACCGGCCGGGCGGACCGAGCCCGGCCGGGATCCTGACCCGCGACGGCTGAGCGCCGCCTGACCCGCGCGCCGCACGGCTCTGGCGCCCCGCCGGCTCTGGCGCCCCGCCGGCTCTGGCCCCGCCGGCTCTGGCCCCGCCGGTTCTGGCGCCGCACGGTTCTGGCGCCCCGACGGGTCAGGCGCCCGGCACGGTCCTAACAGCGTTCGGGGTCCAGGCTCGCCAGCAGCTCACTCAGTTCGCCGAACAGCGCGGGCTCGGCCGCGATGACCAGGCCCGGGCCGGGCGGTTCGCCATGCAGACCACCGAGCCGGGCCCCCGACTCGGTGGCGATCAGGCCACCGGCGGCGTAGTCCCAGTAGTTGGTACCGCGCTCGTAGTACGCATCGACACGCCCGGCGGCCAGCGAGCACAGATCCAGGGCGCACGAGCCGCCCCGGCGGATGTCCCGGATCCGGGGCAGCACCGCCCACACGACTTCCCCCTGCACCCGGCGGCGTTCCGCCTCGTACCCGAATCCAGTCGCCACCAGCGCCGATTTCAGCCCGACGCCCACGTTGCAGGCCAGCCGCAGCGGCGCCGCGCCATCGGCGCGCAACCAGCCGCCCCCGCCCCCGACAGCGGTGAAGAGCTCCCGGCGGGCCGGAGCATTCACCACGCCCGCGACCACCTCGCCGTCCACTTCGGCGGCGATGCTGACCGCCCAGTCCGCCAGCCCGTAAAGGTAGTTGACGGTGCCGTCGAGGGGGTCCACGATCCAGCGCACATCCGCCCTGCCGCCGGAGGCGCCACTCTCTTCCCCCAGGAAGCTGTCGCCGGGCCGGGCGTGGAGGAGCCGGGACCGGATGAGTTCCTCCGCGGCCCGGTCCATGTCGGTGACCACGTCGGTCGGGCTCGACTTCGTCCCGGCCACACTGGGGCGCCCCGACGGGCCGGCCGGGCGGCCTTCGGCCAGCATGGCCCCCGCCTCGGCCGCCACCCGGACCGCGAGTTCGAGCAGGTCAGCCGGCTCGGCCGAGGTCACGCGACTCCCCCGGTCACCGGGCGGCTCCCCGAGCGGCTCCCCTGGCACCCGCCGCGTCCGCACCCGCCGCGTCCGCACCCCCGCAGCAACCCCGGACGCAGGTGCGCGGTGGCTCCCGGCCCGCACCTGACTCCCGTTCCCGGATCAAATCGACGATCATGGAAACGAACCGCGGGTGGACTCCGGGCGTCGCGGCGCGCGCCAGTGGCAGCCCGAGGTTCGCGGCGACGTCAACCGCCTCGACGTCGAGGTCGTACACGACCTCCATGTGATCGGAGATGAAGCCGACCGGCACCAGCACCACCCCCGGGCAGCCCCCGGCGGACAGAGTCGCCAGGTGATCGCAGACGTCGGGGGCCAGCCAGGGCACCGACGGCGGCCCGCTGCGGCTTTGATACACCAGCCGCCAGGGGTGCGCCACGCCGGTGATCTGCTCCACCCGCGCGGCGACCAGGCGGGCGGTCTCGCGTAGCTGGGCCTCGTACAGCCCGCCGTCCGGCCCGCTGGCAGCCGCCATCGTCAGCGGCACGCTGTGCGCGGTGAACGCAAGATGGGCGCCCGCTCCCCCGTCCGGAAGGGTGGCCAGCGCCGCCACGGTGGACTCGGCGAACGCTTCGATGAACCCACCGTCATGACAGAAGTGCCGGATTTTGTCGATCACCGGTGCGCGCGGACCCACCTGCTCGCGAGCGCGCTCGATGTCGTCGAGGTACTGACGGCAACTCGAGTAGGAGCCGTAGGCCGACGTCACGAACGCGATGGCCCGGCGGATGCCATCGTCGGCCATCGCCGCGAGGGTCTCGGCCAGGAACGGGTGCCAGTTGCGGTTGCCCCAGTAGCTGGGCAGGCTGACGCCGGCGCTGGCGAACTCCTTGCCGAGGGTCGTCAGCAGGGCGCGGCACTGCTGATTGATCGGGCTGACACCGCCGGTCAGTTCGTAATGGTGCGCCACCTCGGCGAGTCGCGCCGCGGGGATGCCGCGACCGCGGGTGACGTTCTCCAGGAACGGCATGACCTCGTCCGGTCCTTCCGGTCCGCCGAAGGACACCAGCAGGAACGCGTCGTAGGAGGGCATGCCCTCATCCAACCGCACCGCGTGAGCGCCCGATCCACACCCCCCGAGGGTGATCAGCCGTAGCTGGTGGCGTACTGGCGGGCGAGCGACAGCACTTCACTGACATACCAGTTCGCGTGGTTGTAGGCGAAGATGGCGCCCGCCAGCCCGCCCGGCCTCGCCGCACCCGCGGCGCACAGGTAGCGGGCGGCCGATGGCACGGCGTCATAGGGGTTCATGATGTCCGGCGGCCCGGGCTCGCCGAACGCCGTGATCCCCCACCGCTGCCAGGTCGAGGGCATGAACTGCATCGGCCCGAGCGCACCTGCGCTGGACGGGCCGTTGTTGGTCCCGTCACCACTTTCGATCTGGCCGATCGCGGCCAGCACGGTCCAGGACAGGCCAGGGCAGTACAGCGCGGCCGAACGCCGGAAGAGTTGCAGATAGGTCACGGGCCGCCCGGACGCGGCGGTGGTGTCCACCGGAAGCTGCTCGCGCACGCTGATCACTTTCGCCTGGCGGCCCACCACGGCCTGCACTCTGCGCGCAAGCTGTGGCATCGCCACGCTGGGCGCGCTGACCAGGGTGGCGACGCCATGGATCAGCCCGAGCCGGCCGGAGGCCGTGCTGGCCACCACCAGGCCGACACCGCTGATCCCCAGCGCTCCGCTTCCCCCGAACACCAGGCCCCGTGATGGCCCGCTCCCGATCCGGTAGCGCTGCCCTGGGCGCAGGCCGAGCATGCGCCCGGCCGAGGGCGCGGCGATGAAGCCACCCGCCGCCAGGTGAGACCACAGTCGCTGGTCCGAGGCGGTGCGCAGCGGCGTCCAGGCGCGGAATGCGGTGGGATCGACCCCCAGCACGTTCAGGGTGTGACCAGCCATGGTCACCGAAGCGCCGTCCACCGCCAAGGTGGCGCGTACCCCCGGCAGGCGCTGAAGGCGGGACAAGCGGGCGGCCGACAGCCCTCGTGGTGAGATCACCACAAGGTCGGGGAGAAAGATGTGACTGAACGGGTTGCGCACCCGGTCATGGGCGCGCGTGGCGGGCCGTGACAGTTTCGCCGGTGCGGGGATCATCCATGGGCTGGCGCTCAGCGGGACTATCACGAGCGCCGACGCGGCGGCCGAGGCGGCCGCTGCCCGCCATGCGCGAAACGCAGCGGCCGACCGGCGCGGCGCCCAGGGCCGCCGGAAGATTCCCATGGCAGACCCCACATTAACTGGCTGATCGGCGGGGGCGGAAGGACTCCCCGGCGCACGCATGAGGTTATGACCTTTCGCGGGCCCGATCATCGATCCGGCCGGCGCGCGCGGCGGTCACCTGTTCGCCGCCGGACGTGGGGTGGCCGCCGTGCCCGCTCGCCTGAGCGGACTGGGCCGCCTGAGCGGGCCGGGCCGCCTGCGGGCCGTCGGGTGAGTGCACCGGCTGGGGATATGTGCCGACCTGATGACATTTGCCGGGTGGCCGCGCGGGTCACCCGACGGGCGCGGGCCAAGGCGCGTTAGTCTCCGAACCATGAGTCGGAATATCGGCCCCGGCCCAGTACCGGGGACATCGGAGGAGGCACCAACAAGGCACGCACCAGCAACTACCCGGGCCCGGGGAGCTGGACGCTCCCGCCGCCCCTCACTCGGGGGCGGCAAACCGGCCCAGGACCGGGCACTGCGCGCACAAGGCCGGGAGACCGTGCGCAGGCTGCTCGAGGCCGGGCTGGCGGAGTTCGATGAACGGGGGTTCGGCGCGGTCCGGGTGGATGACATCGTCCGCCGGGCCAGCACCTCGCATGGCACCTTTTACCTTTACTTTTCCAACACGGAAGATCTGTTCAAGGCGCTGCTGCGGGATGCGCTGTCGGACATGGCCACCATCACCGACGCGTTCCCGGTGGTGACCCGCAATGCGGCTGGACGGGCTGCGCTGCGCGACTGGGTCCAGCTCTTCTGCGACACCTACGCGGCGCACGCGGCGGTGATCAGGATCCTGAGCCAGGCAGAACTGATCGGTGAGGAAGTCTGGGGAGACGGCCTGCAGTTGCTGTTCCGGCTGTCCGAGGCCATAGCGCAGGGCATGACGGCAGCACAGCGGGTGGTCACTCCGGCCGGCGACGGGCA
>DAHUZQ010000027.1 GCA_027306495.1 Actinomycetota bacterium
CCGGGCGTGAGGTCCGGCGGTAACCGTGCCCCGGGAATGAGCCACTGGCCATGGCCATAGCCTCCGGGGCGGTCAAGGGGCCCGCGGATCATCCGTTCGGTTCGCCGTCGACCACTGGCGACCCGAATGATCGAACGTGCAGGTCGGCGGCAACGAGCTCCGTCGGTTCTGGATGGGTGCCGCGCCCACGCCATCTGGGCGGGACGACGCCAGTGTCGAGCTGGCTGAGCTCCGCACCGCGACACGCCCGGTCCACTTCATTTCTTGCGCCCAGGACGCAGATACGCTTCACTGCTCGCATGTCATCGTGGGATGCTGCGTCGCAGGAACGGCTCAGGAACATCGTTGCAGAGCTGCGCGCCGAAGGTGTGGTCGACATGCTCGAACGGGTCGTCGCGCGCGTGTGGCGGGTCAACGTGGACCGGTACGAGCCCAGCGAGCTGGGCGATACCAACCGGTCGCTCGGGATCACAGCCTGCGAGAACATCCGCACCCTTGTGATGAGAGAGCGCTGGGCCGCCAGCAACCCCGCCGGCCTGGGGGACAGCGTCCGCGTCACAGCGCCCAACGATTCGCTACTGGTCGAGGCCGCGGGCGTGAAGTTGCATGTGATGAAGAGCGCGCCCGCGATCAGGCTGACGGAGCCGCGGTGGGATACCGACTTCACCTGGAGCGGCGAGAGTGACGTTCGGGTCGCTGCGGCGGCCGCCAATACGGCTGGGTACAACCCTTACCGCGCCGAGGGCGGATTGTTCGAGGACCTGTTTCCGGCCGTCGGCAACGTGTCGCAGGTCCGGGAGACTTTCCTCGTCTGGGCTGGCGGCTCCGAGAGCCCGCTCACAGGAGGCTGGCTTGGGCTGCCGACGCTCGGCGACCAGCCGTGGCTGGCCGTGGAGAACCTATGGTGGCACGGCGCCGACAGCATGCCTGGTTCACGGATGGAACAGGCTGTTGCGGCCCTGGACGTGTTCAGTGACAGGGCGGTGCCGCGCCCGATGGTGAGCCTCAAGGCGCGCCCGAGAACCGCGCAGCAGAAATGAGCTTTCCCGGGGAACGCGCTGCAGCCGCCCGCTGGCGTAGGGCGCAGGGAACGGTCGACATCTTCAGCGGCGCCCGGCTCGGGATCGCCCGGCGCATCGCACGGCTTCCGCGCACGGAACTCGCCGCGCGAGCCGGCATTTCGCCTGCCGCGATCACCCAGCTGGAGCGTGACCTGATCCGGCCCACAACCACGGTGGCGGCCCAATTGTCTCTCGCTCTCGGGGTGCCCAGCGAATTCCTGCTCCGCTCAGTATCGCCACACCCGATCCCGGCATCCAGCGCCCATTTCCGGTCGCTGCGGTCTACGCCGGCGATGAGCCGCGATCAGGCGCTGGCATTCGCCGAGCTCGGACTAGAAGTGCTGACCGCCGTCGAGGATTTCGCGGATCTGCCCGAGGTGAGGTTGCCGGAACTGGACGTCTTCCACCGAGATACCCCTGACGGGCTGGCGGAGGCCGCCAGGCGGGCGCGCGACGCGTTGAGCGTCGCCAACGGGCCGGTTCCCCATGTCGTCAGACTGCTGGAAACACACGGAGTATTCGTGCTGCGTCTTCCCGACGAGCTTGTGGACCCGCGGGTCGACGCTTTCTCGACAGCCGCTGCCCGCCGCCCTGTTGTCCTGCTGTCTCCGCTGAAGGACGATAAGACACGGTCGAGGTTCGACGCCGCTCACGAACTGGGACATCTGCTGCTCCACCACGACGCCGAGCCGGGTTCGAAGGTCATCGAGAACCAGGCACATGCTTTCGCCGCCGCATTCCTGACCCCAGCCGATCAGGTCGCTGAGGACCTGCCGCGCCGTCTGGACTGGGCCGCGTTCCATGCCGCGAAGCGTCGGTGGGGCGTCAGCCTGAAAGCGCTGGTGTACCGCGCGCATAGCCTCAAGCTGATCAGCGAGTCGTCATACAGGCGCGCTAACATTCAGCTGGCTGAATGGGGGAATCCCGAACCCGGCCCGCTCGGCCCGCCAGAGTCGCCTTCATTGCTCGGCACAGCCACCGACATGCTGAGCGAGATCGGGGTCACGATCCACGATGTCGCCGAACACGCGTCGCTGCCGGTTGAGTGCGTGCAGCAAATCGTCGGTGCTGCCACCGACCGACGCCCACGCATTGAGCAAGCTTAGGGTTCCGCTGACTGCGGCTACGGCCAGCGCAGGCTCAGCCAGTGGGCCATAGCAACAGTTCGTATGTGCTCATTCGAGGAAATCGCTAGGCCGATATGCCGCCACGGTGTAATGACGCGCGCTTCGTCGGCGAATGCCCACTGAGCAGCGGCCCCGAAGCGGCCGTTGGCTCGCTGCTCACCGCAGTCGTCCGTACGAGCGGACCCGGCCGTGGGAGGTTCGCGCGCGCCTCAGGCGTGCTCGGACTGGGCCTTCGTGCGACGACTTCTGGCAGCGCGCCGGTGATGGCGTCGGTCACTGTCGCGTGATCCAGGCCGAGCCGATCGGACAGCCGTGCGACCTGGCGGGCGACGTGGGCGGGCGGCATCGCCGCGACGACGGGAGCGACGGCACGCAGCGCGCTGATCTGCCCCTCGGCATGGTCGAGCCAGCGGGTCCATTGCTCGAGTTCCGCGTCGGTCACCAGGTCAGCGAGCGGGTGAGCGCGGTCGCCGAGGATGGCTGCGAGAGCCTCTGGGGATCTGCCGGCAAGGATCTGGGCTGGATCTTGGCCGGCCGGCAGCATGACGGCCGAGGTTTTCACGGTGAGCTGGCTGAGGAGATGGTAGGAGCGGATGGCGGCGCGCCGGCCAGGCGGGTCGGGGTCGAACGCGACCAGGACGCCGGCGGTCGGGAGGTCGGCGATGCGGCTGAGTGCGTCGGTGTGGCGGGCGGTAAACGCTGTGCCGCAGGGCGCGAGGCCGGCGAAGCGTCCTTGCCCGGCGATGGTCACTGCGATGGCGTCAAACGGGCCTTCCACGATAACTGGCCGGGCTCCGGCGGCGATCGCGTCTCGGGCCTCCCAGAGCCCGAAGAGGATCTCGCTTTTGTCGTACAGGCTGGTCGTGGGGCTGTTCAGGTATTTGGGCACGCCAGCTCTCGGGCAGCCGGGAGCGCGGCCGATGAATGCGATCACGGTTCCGTCGGCGGATCGGATCGGCAGCATGGCGCGGTTGCGGAAGGTGTCGATCAGCGTGCCGCGCCGGGACGGCCGTGCGAGGCCGGAGGTCTGTATGACGGTGTCTGTGAACCCCAGCGCCCGCAGGTGGCGAGTCAGGGCGTCCCAGGAAGCGGGTGCGTGCCCGGCCTGCCAGTGCTGCTGGACGCCGGTCCCGAAGCCGCGGGCGGCGAGGTAGCCCGGTACCCAGCTGGCAGGCATCATGTCCTGGAAGAAGGTGTGGGCCGCCTTGCTGACCTTGATAATGTCGTCGGCTGGCACTGGCGGCACTTCTTTTAACGGCGGCAAAAGGCGGCGCGGCGGCTCGGGCGCGGCCGTGACGGTAAGCCTGCCGGGTGTGCAGCCGCGGGATAGCTCGGCGTCCAGGTAGCCGGTGACTGTCGTGGCGGCGGCTAGCACCTGGGCGGTGACGGTCTGGAGGGTCGCCGCCGGGCGGGCGCGCGGGTCGGTCCCCGCCCAGCTGGACACGTACGGGAAGACGATCGCATCGGTGGCGATGCCCAGGTGGACGACGATCACGTAGGCAACGGAGTCGGCCTCGACCTTGCGCAGGCCCGCGCACGGTACGGTGCCGCCGGGGTCGAGACGGGCGACGTGGCTGTGCAGGAGTACATGGCCGAACTGGTGAGCGAGCGCGGTGATCGCCTGCGCTGGCACAGTGCCCGCGGGTACCCGGATCCGCCGGGTCGGCCAGCTGAAAGACCCGGAGCTGTCGACGCAATCGCCGCGCTCCACGGCGAATCCGTGCCGCCGGGCCAGGTGGACCAGCGCGGTTAGCACTGCAGTGAGGAGTTCGCCGCGCCGCGCCTGGAGCGCGGGTATGCGTGCGGCGTACGCCTGCCGGAGCCATGCGGCCCAGTCCTGCCCGCTGCGTACCGACGCAGCCTCCCGAGCGGGCCTGGCGATAGCCGGCTCGTCAGGCATGGCCGGGACCGCCGGGACGGGCGGCGCGGCTGGCCGCCGGGCGAGATGTGGTACCGGGCCCCGTGGTGGTACGCGGCGGGCCTGCGGCTGCGGCGGCGACAACTTCGCGGATGGGAGCCGGGAAGTCGCGTTGCCACGGCCGGGTGTTCCGGCTGATCAGGCCGGCCTTCAGTCCGGTGAGCTCACCGGCGTCGGCCGCGCGAGCGCGCCCGGGTGCGGCAGTGTTGTCCAGTCCGGACTGTGCGCGCTCGTTGGCGGGCGCCGACTGGGTGACGCGGTCGATGACGTCAGCTGGGAGGTTGGTGACCGCCTCCAGCACAGTGCGCAGCTCGTCGTGGCTGAGCGGCTCGCGACCGGCGGCGACGGCTCGTTCCTGCAGTGCTGTCACGATTCCGCGGCCCCGGGACTCCAGGGCTTCGGTGCCGGGCAAGTCAGCGGGACCGCTGCCTGTGGCTGGAAGATCGGCGGCCCGCGCCGGGTCAGTGCTGGTGCCGGCATTCAGCACGGGAGCCGGCGTGAATGGCCACGCGCGTGCCCGCGGGCTCAGCGCGAACAGCGGCGCGGCTTCGCGCATGGCTTCCGCGGGTCCCAGCCCTTCGGCGCGCAGCCTGTCGTACCGGGCCATCGCGAACGGGTGCAGGTCGCGGAGGCGTTCCTCGGACTTACGCATGGCGGCCGCGGCGGTCGGCTCGTACCAGGGGACGTTCCGGTCGGCGTAAGGCATCGCAGCGCCCCAGGCTTGCGCGGTGGAGCGCAAGCCGGCGTCGCGCAGCCATTGCGGGTCCAGGGCGGGTGACCAGCCTGCCCGGGCCGCGTCGCGCTCAGCGCGGATCTGCCCTTGCAGGGCGCGGCGCGCTCGCTCATCTCGCTCTGCGGCTGCCCTGGCCTGGGTCTTCTGGTGATAGATGAACACCTGGGCCGCGGTCCCGGCGAACGACGCGATTTGCGTAGCCCGCTGCAGCCCGTGAGTCATGGCCTCGCGCAACGGGTCAGGGTGGGTTTCGGCTTCCATCTCCGCCTCCTTGTTTCCTGCCTTCCCAGCGCGTCGCTCCGGCCCCGGTGGCCGAGGTGCCTGTGATCAGGGATGCCGTCCCGCGCGGCCGGAGGGGAAGGTCCGGCCGTGCGAGCAAGCTGTTGCCCTGGGCGGCCGGTCTGGCGCAGCATCGGGGCCAGTGAACGGGTAGATCTGCGCATCCTGGCCATGGGACTCGATGCCGCGCCGGCTTGACGGCGAGGCCCGGGTTGCCGCCGCGCTGCGCCGGGACCCGCCGGCAGCAGGAGTCAGGCGAGCGTTTCGCAGGATCCGGGTCGGGTCCTGGGCTGCACGGCTACTGAGATGGAAGACGACGCTTGCCCGCCGGACCGCGGTATCGCGGGCACTGTCATGGCCCATTTCCTGGCGGAGCGCGGGGTAGAGCGCGACGGCGCTGGCGGCGACGCGCACCTGCCGGACGGCGAGGTCCTCGATCGCTTCTTCCAGCCGCCAGGCCGCGCTGAGAAGCGACGCGCAACCGGCATCCGCGGGCATGGCAAGCGGGTCGTGCGGGGCGTGAATGCCGGAGGTCGTGAAGATCCACCGTAGTAACTGCGCTGCGGCCTGCCGGCTGAGCTGCTGCTGGCCCGCCCTGCCCGGTAGTGCGGCTGGGGGAAGCGTACCGAGGCGATCAAGCGCAAGCGTGGCTGTCGAGCCGGGGTTGGCGGCGAGCTGCCCGGCGACCGAGCGCATCGCGATCAGCCGGGCGTCCAGCGCTTCGGCGCTCCAGCCGCGGACCAGCAGGTGACGACCGTGGCTGTCGCCGGTGTTCCTGAGGACCTGGTAGCCGACGAGGCTCAGTGCCGTGCGGGCGCTGCGCGCGCCAGCCCGCGACGGCAGGTGGACGTGTATGCCGTCGGGACCGCCGGTGAGCAGGGCATTACCGTGACGGTCACGCCCGGGCGCCGCGCTGCCGCAGATGCACCAGATATGAGCTGGGTCGAGCCTGGGTGGGTGCTGGTCACGGTTGGGCATCGCCGGCTCCGATGTGCGTCGGGTGTTCCTGCGGGGTTACGGCGCCGGGGCCAGGGGGCTCGGCGCTGATGTCCCACCACTCTTCGGGTGCTGGCACGGCTCCGGCTTCCCGCGGCTCACGGTGAGCTGTTTCGCTGCACTGGTAGAAGGGCCCGCGGGCGCCCATGAGGATGGGCATCTGGTGGTCCAGGTGGTCGCGGTACCAGCTCGCGATTCCGGTTCCCGGTTGCAGCCGGAGCACTTCCCTGGCGTGCCACAGCGACGTGAGCCGGCTGATGGCCTCTCCGTGCTGCCACCATTGGCCGCACCAGCGGTACTCGCCGCCGAGGGTGCGCCGGAACATGGGCAGGAAGTAGTCGATGACCCAGTCCTCGACAGCGTTGTACACGGGCTCGGGCGGCCCGGCGCCCATGGTGACATCGGGTGCGGAGGTCGCGGGGGAGTGGTCAGGCGTCATGGATGCTCCAGGAGGGACCGGCGGGAACGGGGCCGGCGGGGCCGGTCAGGTTCGCCTGCGCGCGGATCTGCTCGCGCGCGGTGTCCTGAGCGGCGCTGATCTCGGCGGCGCGAGGGCCGTCGTACCAGGGAGTGAGATGGATGAGGGCCGGCTTGAGGCCGGTGGCCAGCAGCAGCGCGGTACCGGGGGGGAGGGCCCGGATCGCGGCGGGCTCCAGGATGTCCTGGCGGCGCAGCGACACCGACTCGCTGGCACGCCCGTCGCCGTAGCTGATGGTGCGGACGGGAACGTCGTGCTGGCCGATCAGAGTGGCCAGGTCGCGCGCGAGCCGGGGTGAGTCGACGCCGGCGCCGATGATTTTCTCCGTGGCGGCGCCCCACAGCGTGGCCATTCCGTGCTCTCCCCACACGGTGGCGCCCTGCTCGTAAGACTGCAGGATGGTGACGGGGGTGATGCCGCGTGATCCGAGGTGGGAGTACAGATCCGGCAGGTCGGCGATCCGGCAGATGTTGGCTGCCTCGTCGAGCGGCACGACCAGGGGAGGGTCGAGGCGGCCTCCGAGCCGTTCAGCGCGGCGCTCAGCTGCCCGCATGGCGGTATCCGACAGGGCGGCGATCAGCGGCGCCGCGGCCGAGCGGGATTTCGACAGCAGGTACAGCGTGTCGCGGCTCGCGGCGAACTCCGCAGGGTCGAAGACCGGCAGGTCGCGGTGCAGCGGCGGCGTGACCCAGGCCATGATGTCGGGGTCGGTCATGGCCCTGGCGGCGGTGCGCGCGGTCTGGTAGATCCCGTCGCGGGTCTCGGTGGCGCCGTTCTGCGCGCCGCGCAGCGAGGCGGCCATGGCGGCGAACCCTGCGTCGGCCAGCAACTCGATTGGCGTCGGGACAGCGGGCTCGTTCAGCCATCCGGCCACGTCGTGCAGAGTGTGACCGGAGCCGGCGGCGGCCAGGAGCAGCGCGGCGAGCAGGTCCTGGGCGGCGGGGCCCCACAGGTCACGCCGGTTGTCATCGGCGACGGTGAGCACGAAATGCCCGGCCAGCCGGTGAGCGTCCTCGACTGTGCGCAGGCCGCGCAGCAGGTCCCACCACCAGGCCTGCGGCTGATGGGTGATCCGTTGCGGGTCGAACAGCCACACCTGCCCGGCGGTGTTGCGGAGAGCGGCGGTCGCTGCCCACAGGTCGGACTTGTTGGAGGTGGCGATGACGGCGCCGGGCGCGGTGAGGACGAACGGGATCGCCTGCGCGGTCGTCTTGCCCGACCGGGGTGCCATGAATGCCACCACGGTGTCTTCCCGGGAAGCGAAGACGGTCTGCCCGCGCCGGCCGCCGGGTTGCATGAGCTGCCCGAGCGCGAGCCCGGCCTGCGCCGGGTCCAGGGAGCGGGGGTCTGCGTCCGCGAGGGACCGCCGCAGGCTCACAGCTCCGCGGGCGACCGGCCGGCGGGTAAGTGCCCGCATCCTGGGGTTGCGGGCCTGGGCGGTGACCGGATCGCCAGGCGCTGGCCTCATCCGGGCGGTGGCCCGCACGGTCAGCAGGGCGACGGCCGCGGCGCACAGGGTCAGCGCGAGCGCGGTCGCCGTGACGGCGACGGTGGGAGTGTGCGGCCATGCCTGCGCGGTACGCCCGTGCACGACGGCGTCAGCAAAATTCATTCCGAACGGCTGGACGGTGCCGCCCGTGGCCGCCGCGGCGAGCCGGGCTGCGCCCCAGAGCAGCCCGGCAAGTCCGACCAGCGACCAGCAGATCGCCAGCACCGCCCAGCCGGCCGCGCTCCCGCCCGGCGTGGCCGCCGGCCGCGGCCCGAGCGCCCGGCTCATCGCAGGCTCCGGTCGGGGCTGACCCGGATCGCCTGATCGGTGTCGTAGAGCTCGAGCTCGGGTCCGACCAGGGTCAGCTGGACCGGGATGCCGAGGCGCTCTCCGGTCTTGATGAGGTACTTGCCGCGGCCGGGATGGCGGGTCCCGGGCTGGTAGGACTCCGGGGCCGACCAGGAAGCGACCAGCGCCTGCTCCGGCGCGGTGAGCGGGGTGATCTCGCTGACCCTGGCGAGCTCGCGGGGCGGCAGCCCGGCCAGCACGGTGATCGCCGACCGGTCCATGAATCCGCGTGCCTTGGCCCTGTCTTCCTCGGTGGCCAGGGCATCGAGGTCGGCAAGCGAGTGGGTGATCATGATGCTGGCCATGCCGCGGGACCGGTTGAGGCGGGTCAGCGAGTCGGCGTGCTCGACCAGGCCAGGACCGCCGCGCAGGGCACGCCACAGTTCGTCCATGACGGCGAGGTAAGAGCGTCTGGCCCCGGACCCGAGATCGGCCATCGCCGAAGCGGCGTCGACGCACGCGAATCCGTAGCTCCAGGTGCACAGCATCGCAGCTGTGAGCAGCTTGTCTCCGGCGGCGCGAACTGCGGATAGGTCCACGCTGACCGCCGGGGCGTTCAGGTCGATCGGCCGGGAGGTGGCGCCGTCGAACACGCCGCCCAGCGATCCGCTGCAGAGCAGGTCGAGGGTGAAGATCAGGTCAGCGATCCGGTCGTGGTAGCGGTCCGGGGTGCGGGCGCGGGCGGCTGAGCGGAGCAGGTCAGGGCCTTCCTCGAGCACCGCGAGCACGTCGGCGACGGTGGGTTCGGCCTGGCCGCGATGGCGCTCGTCGCGCAGGTCGATGGCCCGGCCGAGCACGACTTCCTCAGCGTTGGTGATCCGCTCGGCTCTGACCAGCGCGGCCAGGGCCATCAGGAGGGCCAGCCGCCGGGACCGCAGTTCCCAGCGCAGCTGCTGGGCGGCCGGGCCGGTCATCTTCGCCAGCGCGCCGCCGAGCGGCCCGGCGTCGAGCGGGTTGATCTTGTCCAGGCCGCGGCCGACGCGGATGACCTGACCGCCGAGGTAGCGGACCAGCGGGGTGTAGTCGGGCTTGGGGTCGCCGAGGACAAGGATCCGGGTGCCGAACGCGACCGCCCCGGTGACCAGCCGCTTGACCAGGGCTGATTTCCCGGTTCCCGGCTGGCCGAGGACGAACATGCCAGGGTTGGTGACCAGGCCGGCGCGCAGCCAGGCCAGCGGGTCGAGGCACGCCACCTCCCCCCACAGCTGGTGCCGGCCGACCGGGGTGCCCGCGACCGGGGTGCCGCTGCCGGCCACGAACGGGTACAGGCCGCACAGCTGAGTCGTGGTCCCCTGATACTCCGCGCCCGGTGCGACATGCACGGCCCGGCCGCCGTCTTGGATGTCCCATCCCCACGCAGGCGGCAGAGCCGCGTGCCCAGCTGAGGCAACGGCTGCGCGGTCGCCGCGGGCAAGCGGACCGCGGGCCCGGGGAGGGCGGCCTGGGCCGGGAGGCTGCGAAGCGGCCAGGCTGCGGACGCGGGTGGCAGGCATGGTGTCCTTCGGTCAGCGCCGGAACCGGCGGGCGAGCTCGGGCAGGCAGATGCCGCAGGGCAGGGTGGCGGTGAATCCCGCGGCCTGGCTCCGGTACAGGCGCTGCGGCCGGATCCGGGAGTACTCGGCGGCGGCTTCGGTGTCGGCGGCGGCCCGCGCGAGCTGTGCCGGGTCGGTGACGGTGACCGTCACGTACAGGCCGAGGATGCTGACCCCCGCGCCGGTGGCTTCCTCGTCGGCGGCCTGCCGTGCGCGCGCGTGGTCGTGCACGTCGCGGGCGGTGACGTCGCGCCGCGTGCGCCGGGAGTATTCGTGCCGGAACGCGGCTGCTCGCACTTCGCTGTCCAGGATGGCTGCCGCTGCCTGGGCGGGCACCGGCCGGTACTGGAGGCTTACGCGCTTGGGCCAGCCGCCGGGTGCGAGGAGACGGGCCAGAACGTCGGAGGTCACGTTCTGCCGGGGTGCTTCCCGCCACGCCCATGTCACGGACGTGCCGCTGTCGTGCCGGTAACAATCCCAGCGTTCTTCTGCTCCGGCGGGCCCTGCGCTGGAGCAGTTCAGCTGGTCCTCCAGGGCGGCGCTCAGCCCGGCTGCGCGCAGCCGGTTGACCTCGCCGCGCGCAGCCGGGTCAAATGCCGTCCGCACCATGCCCGCGATGTCGCTGGCCCTGGCCCGGCCAAGGACCGTCACACCGCATGCGGCCAGTGCTGATTCCAGGCCAGACAGCGACTGGCCGGTCTCGGTGACCGCGTCGGCGATGTTCCTGGGCTGGATTGCGGACGCTGCCGGGTTGAAAGTGATGCTGACCCAGGTGTTCACGTCGGCTGCCGCCGCAGGCGCGGCGGCTACCACCTGGTCGATGATTTCCAGCGCGCCACGGGGAGCGGCGGTGTCGATGGCGCCCGCGATCTGGCTGGTGAGCGTCAGCCCGGGATCGGGAGCGGTATCTACCGTGACCGTGACCCACCGTAGCGATGGGATGTAGCCGAGGGAGGCTAGCCACGCTGCCCAGTTCGCCACCCACTGGTCGGCGTCGGCCGGTTCTGCCAGCCACGTCGATGTCGGCACCACCCGCAAGGTGGCGGTGAGGAAGCCGGTGTGCCGGTCGCGGACTAGTCCGTACCGGCCGCCGCGGCCGTCCTCGGCGGACAGCAGCTGGGTGGCGGCCAGGGTTCCCGGCAGCTGCAGTTCGCCGGCGTGGCACAGCACGACCTCGGCCCGGTAGCCGGTGTGGCCCGCTCGCGTGCCGCGCCACCACCGCAGCCGCTGAACGGCGACCTGGGCGAGCGGCACTCCGCCGGTCCGGATCAAGCCCGCCGCGCCGGCCAGTACCATCGGCGGCGCCACGTACAACAGTGCCCGGAACGAGACCGCGGCCACGACAAGCACAACCACGAGGCAGCCGAGCATCGTGAATGTCGCAGCCGGGCCGAGGCCCAGCAGCCCGATACTGCGGCTGCGCCGCCATCCGCCGTAGGTGCGCGCCGGCGACTGGGCGGGGATCATTCGATGTCTCCCGGTTCCATCGCGCCTGTGGCCAGCCGGGCACCGTGACCCGCGGCCCGTGCTGCTGCGCCAGCCGCGGCGGCGACCGGTCCCGCGGCTGCCGCGGCGCCAGTGGCGGCGGCTCCCCCCGCAGCACCGGCGAACCCGGCCGGACCGGCCGCCACCGGGCCCGGGCTGGGGCTCACGGCGCCGCTTGCGGTGGCACCGGCAGAAACACTGCCCGTTCCCGCGCCGAAGCTCACGCTGCTGGCCGCGCGGGCGCCGGAAGCCGGAGTGCTGCTTCCGGGGCTGTAGCCACTCAGCCCGCCGCCTGCGCCTGGGCCGGCCGGAGAACCATCAGGCGGGCTGGCGCCGCCGCCCCCCGGCGGCGGGCCGAGCCGTGAGCCGAGGTAGGAGGCCTGGTCCTGCGCTGCTGACGCGGCACCGCCGGGGGACGAGCGCATGGCACCGACGGCCACCGCGCCCATCGCAGCGGTGCCGGCGAACTGCCCGCCGCCTCCGCCTCCGGCGATGGAGCCGGTGGTCCAGGTGAAAAACTTCATCAGGGCCGGCAGCATGACCACCGACAGCGCGAGCATCGCGAATCCCATCAGCGCGGTCCGCGGGGTGCCGCCAGACCCGATCATGGTGAACGCTGCCGCGTAGACAGCCGCGGCTGCCGGCTTGTAGCAGATCAGGGCCAGCATCCACGCGGTGACCTTGCGCACCCAGGCGCGGGTCATCGGGGCTATCGAGCCAGCCGCAGCCAGTGGCAGGGCTCCGGCCAGGACGATCAGCGCGGCCTGGCGGAACAGCATCAGCACCGCCTGAACGAGCGCGAGGACTATCGCGATCACGCCGAAGACCAGCACGACGCCTGGTGCCGCACTCCCGCCGAGGGTCATGACCTCCTCCAGGCGCCGAGTGAAGTGCCCGCCCGTCGATACCTGCAGAACCCACGACGACCAGGCATCACCGGCCTTAAGGAGCAGCGCGGCCGCCGCCGCGCCCAGCGTCGTCGCCGCGGCCAGGGCGAGCAGGCCGCCGCCCAGGTCCAGCAGCGGGCTGGCCCTGCGGGTGATCGCCATCCGCACCCCGACGGCGATCACCCCGCCCACCGCCACAGCGGCGGTGATCGGCAGCAGCCACTGCTGGATGTGGCTGACGGCTGGCTCGGCGGACAGGTCGGGGGAGGGGATCTGCACCCACCACGTGGCCGTGTTCTCCACGAACCAACGGATGCCGCCGGTGAGCGCCTGCGCGATGCCGCCGAGGATGCCGCTAGCCGCAGTTGAGACGGCGTACTTCGCGATGCTGTTCACGACCAGGCAGGCGGGCTCGACCAGAGTGTTGCATGGCATGGGGTTACCTCTCGTCCGGGAAGGTGATGTATCCGGCCAGGGATGATGCGCTGGCTGCAGAGCTGGCCCAGTCCCCATCGGCCGTGGCCACGACGCGCCAGTCACCGTGAAGCCACACGACGTCGATGCGGGTGACGACCATGACGGTCGCCCCGCTGTTACCGGGGCCCTCGGTGAGGATGTCGACCGTGGCGGCGGCGGGCGCAGACGCCGCGACGCGGTACGCAACCTCGACCGCGTACCCGCGGCCCACTGGCTGGCCGGGCCGGACGCGAGCGGCTGAGCGCAGCGCCGCGTACTCGCTGGCGTCGGCTTTCAGCAGCGCGGTCGCGCCCGGCCCGGTCACCTGACCGCGGATAGTCGGCAGGTAGATGGCCGGTCCCCACTGCGGCGCGGTGCGGACAACGATGTTGACCGCTGCCAGTACCGCTCCCAGCGTGGTGTCGCTGAATCCCCGGGCCAGTCCGCCGCTGCTGTCGTGCGGCCCGTCTTGCGCGGAGACGGGAAGCTCGATGCCGTGGAAGTCGATCCAGTTCAGGCTGCTCGCTTTGGCGGTTGCGGGCTGTCTCGCACTCGGCGTTGTGGCATGCACGTGTGCCCTTGTCGCGGGCGTGCCCTTCCGGCTCGCGTGATGCGCGCTGGCATGGTGAGCGAGGGCGGCAGCGGTCAGCACGAGCGCGACGGCCAGGATCAGGGCCAGCTTGCGGAGCCTGCGATTGCGCCTGTAGAGGCGGTACTCGTAGCGCTCGGGCCTGGTGAGGAACATCGGGGCCTCACGCGAAGACGCCGACGATGCCCGATGACAGGGCGATCAGCGTCAGTCCGGCGAGCACCCACGGAATGCCGGTCGCGCCGTCGGCGGCCAGGCTGGATCGGTTCCGGCGTCCGATCGCCATCATTGCCCCGCAGCCGATCAGGCCGAACACTCCGGCTACCAGAGCGCCCCACTTCCACCAGCCGAGCAGGGTGTTCACCGGGCCGGCCAGGCCGGGCGGAGCCAGCGGGGCCGGGTTCGGGACGCGGGCCGCCAGCACACTGCTGGTGCTCGGGGCCGGCGCGGCGATGAGATGGCGGACGGCGAGCGCGAAGTGAAAGAGCAGCATCATCAGGTCTCCTGGGGTCGCGAGAGGGGGAGGGTGCGGCCGCAGGCCGCCTGGATCTGGGCCACGGCACGCAGCGCGCGGCGCGGCAGCGGCACCGATGCCGGGTCGTCAGCTAGCCGCAGGCCGGGAATGAACGGGATCCGGATCACGAGCCCGGCCTGCGTCTCCAGCAGCCTGAGCCGGCTAGTCGCCGTGGCCGGCTCGGGCCAGCCGTCGCTCACTACTGCGATGCCGGCGACCTGGCCGCCTTGGCTGGTGACGGTGGCTACTGCGCTGGTGGCCTGCGCTGCCGCCCGGGCGGTGCTGCGGCATGCCACCACCAGGGCACGGCCGCTGGAGACGATGGCCGGGTACTGCGGATACGGCTCGGCACGCATGGCCCCGATGTCCCAGGCTGGCTGCAGCCAGGCCGCCAGCGTCGAGGTCCCCGCGCCGCCATGGGCGCCCCAGACGACCAGCTCGCGATGCAGCCACTGCCCGCGCGGCGACCGCTCCGCCACGGCGCCGGAGTCGCCGGAGACGCTGCCGGGTGGTGTTCGCGGGAGCCTCATGGGGATGCTCCGTGTGGCAGTCAGCGGGGCGGCCGGATGCGTCATGTGACTAGGGCCGGTGGACGGCTAGCAGCTGGCGGGGTTCCTCCGGTGCGACGCCGAGGAGCTCCAGCAACCCTGGGGTGGGGATCCGGTAGGTGTCGCCGATGCGGATCACCCGGCAGGGGAACTGGTCGCTGCGCGCCAGCTCGTAAGCCTTGGTGCGGCCCAGGCCAAGCGCGCGGGCGGCGGTCATCAGGTCGACGGTGGCGCTGGCGCGC
>DAHUZQ010000028.1 GCA_027306495.1 Actinomycetota bacterium
TGCCCGTCGATCTGCTGAGCACGGGCACAGCACGGCGGCGGTCCCGGTCTTGGGTTGCTGCGGCGTCGCGGATCATGTCCTTGCTGGCAGGGTCCAGTTCGGCTCCGCGTCTTCTCGTGCTGAGGATCCGTTCCATGGCCATGGCGCCCGTGGTGAGCGCGGGCCGGATGGGGTGCCAGTAGACGGTTTAGGGCAAGATCAGCTGCCCGGCATGCCTCACCAGCTTCCTAACGGCAGGGCCTCCCAAGCGGTAGGTAGCCGATGTGCCGGTAACGCTTGTGGGATGGCGCACCTGCGGGTGACGATCTGTGTTCTATAATCGAACACATGGGTGCCCCATTGGATGCACAGACCATCGGGCAGCGGATAGCTGAGGCCCGAGGACGGGCCGGACTCACCCAAGCAGCCTTGGCCGCGGCCGTCGCGCTTGACCGGTCGAGCCTCGCCAAGATAGAGACGGGCGCCCGGCGCGTCTCCGCGCTGGAGCTAGCCCGCATCGCCGAAGCAGTCGGCGAACGGTTCGAGTGGTTCGTCGAGGACGAGCCCGCAGCGATAGTTTCCCGGCGCAACTTGCAGGAGCCCGGCGCTCCCAGCCCTCGTCTGGACCAGATGGTCGAGCGCATCGCCCGTTCCGTCGAATTCCTCATGCGGCACGACCTGGAATTCACCCTGCCCTCCTGTTCACCGATGGACCGGCCTTCCAGCGTCAACGCCGCTGAGGCTGCCGCTACTGCCGCCCGGTCTCTCATGGGGTTGTCCGAGGCAGAGCCTTGCCCCGACGTCTCGGCGCGACTGGCGACGCTGGGCTTGCTGGTATTCAGCCTCTGGGTTGGGGACGAGGTCGCCGACGCGGGATCGATCCTGCTCCGGCAGGGCGGTGTCGCACTCGTTAACGGCAACCTACGGACCGGTCGCCGCCGGTTGGCCGTCGTCCACGAGTTGGGGCACTACCTTTTCGCTGACGAGTTCACCGTCGACTGGCGCATCGGCGAGCAGGACGATTCCGAGGCATGGGAATCGCGACTGGACCGCTTCGCCCGGGCAACGCTGCTCCCCCCCTCTGGGCTCGGCCGCGCATGGACAGAGCTTCGGGAGCTTGGCGATGACCTGCGGACCGTCGCCGTCAAGCTAGCCAGCCGCTTCCGGGTGGACATGTCGACGCTGAGCCGACGCCTCCTCGAACTCGGTCTCGTCAATCAGGCCGAGGCCGACTCGGTGCGTCACATCCGCACGACCAAGGCCGACATCATCGATCACAACTTGCTGGTGGCACAGGAACTGGAGCCGCCGAGCCTGCCCCGCCCTTACCTTAAGTCGGTGCTCCGGCTCTACCGCGGTGAAACTATCTCCGCCGCACGAGCCACGGATTTGCTGCTGGACACATGGGATGAGGCCGATCTTCCGCCCCTTGCGCCGCTTCCTGAGCAAGCGATCTGGACGTTCGTTTCTTAGCTGGCCAGCAGATAGTGAAACGCGGGCGGCAGGTCACGACGGCGCTCCCGGACGATCGCTGGGTTGCCGGACGCAAGGTCTCCCAGCGCGAGAGAGATGAGTACGCGGCCCAGCGAATAGAGATCGGAGCGTTGGCCGGCGGGACCACCGTGGCGCTCCTCCGGAGAGGCGTAGCCCTCAGCTGTAACGAGGCCCGGCCCAGATTCACCGTCCATCAGGACCGCTGAGTCGAAGTCCCCGAGCTTCGCCTTCTGGCGATCACTGAGCCATATGCTGTGCGGTTCCACCCCACCGTGGATCACGCCCGCGGCGTGGATCTGCACAAGCGCACGGGCGATCTGTCGTCCGTGCCGGATGACCAGGTCAGGTGGGATGAGTTCACCGGCGCCAGCAGCACGCTGAATGCGCTCCGCGAGCGTTCCACCGCTGAGGAACTCGAAGACAAGATACCGGACAGGACCGTTCGCGCCGTAATCATAGAACGCGACGATGTGGGTATGGTTCCCCACGCGAGAGATCAGATCGGCTTCGCGTTTCGTTCCATCTGGATCCAGCGCTGCTGCGGGGGCCTTGACAACGGAGAGTGCGACCAATCGCCTTCCGACTTTGACGTCTTCAGCGAGATACGTGCACTTACGGGCACTCTCACCAAGGCGACGCTGAATGCGGTACCGGCCAGCGAAAAGCTGCCCCGGCTCGAGCTCGCCAGGAGCTTCAGCAATGCCTTGCGCCATCTCACCCTTCCCGCGATGCGCTCAATCGTGCCACGATCAACGTCGTTCGTCACCTGCTCCGAGGGCCAGGCTCACCCCAGCCGACGGTCATCTGGGCCTGTCTCGCGTACACCGTGCTGAGGGTTACCTTCATCCTCAACCCATCGCGTGAATTCCATCGGGGTGCGACGGGGCCAGCGACCGCAGATCGAGGTAGCACGGGCGGCAGCTCCAATTTGCCGATTCAGCGGCCTGCCCATGAACCTCGCCGTTACGGCAAAATGCGAGCATGTCGCCAAGCTGTTATCCGCCGGAGCCGGAGTTCGGCCGTGGCCGGGCCGCGGAGCGGCGGGTGTGGGAAGTGCTGCGTGAGCAGCTTCCCGGGGAAGCGGCTCTGCTGCACTCGGTGCCCCTGATCGAGCAGGCCGTCGAGTATGAAGCTGACCTGGTCGTCGGATGGCCGGGGTTGGGCGTGGCGGTCATCGAGGTCAAGGGCGGTCAGGTCAGCCGCCGACAGGGTCAGTGGTATCAATCCTCCGCCGGCACCACGCACCCGATGAAGGATCCCGTGGTCCAGGCCGCCGACTGCAAGCACGTGGTGCACCGGCTGCTGTCCCAGCGGGGCAGCGAAGCCGCCCGGGCACGCTTCGCCCACCTGGTGGCGTTCCCCTTCACCAGCATCGGCGCGGACTGGTCATACGCCGGGTGCAGCCGGGGCATGATCCTCGCCCAAAGCGACTTGGCGGATGCGGCGGAGCGGGTCCGCGAGGCCATCGAGCAGCACGGCACCGGTTACACCCCGCTCACGAGCGAAGGGCTGGAGTCGCTGCTGAAGGTGCTGGAAGGCGAACTGCCCGCCCAGACGACGCTGCTGGGCTGGGCGGAGGAGAACGAAGCCTACGTTGACCAGCTCACCCGCGACCAGGCCAGAGCAGCGCGGATGCTGCGCGAGCAGCGGCGGCTGAAAGTGATCGGCGGGGCAGGATCAGGGAAGACCTGGCTGGCGCTGGAGCAGGCCCGCCATCTGGCCGCCCATGGGGAACGGGTCGCGCTCGTCTGCTACTCCCGTGGCCTGGCCCGGTTCCTGCAGCGGATGACCGCCACCTGGCCAGCCGCGCACCGGCCCGCCTATGTCGGGTTGTTCCACGCCCTGCCCTTGCAGTGGGGCGCGGAACCACCGCCGGCCGATGACGCCGTAGAGCACAGCGCCTACTACGAGGAACGCCTGCCCGCGCAGCTAGGTGATCTCGCCGCGCGCCTGGATCGGCAAGACAAGTACGACGCGATCGTCGTTGATGAGGCCCAGGACTTCAGCGCCGCCTGGTGGCCGCCGACTCTCGCCTGCCTGCGAGATCCCGGCACCGGCGGGCTGTACGCGTTCCTTGATGAAGGTCAGCGGGTCTTTGAACGGGAAGGCCAGGTCCCCATCGACCTGCCACCGATCGTGCTGGAGGAGAACATCCGCAACACCCGCCAGATCGCCCAGGTCTTCGGCTCACTCGGAGCCATACAGGCCCGCTACCGCGGCATGGACGGCCCACCGGCCCGCTTCGTGCCCTGCCCGGCGGCCGAAGCGATCCACACCGCAGACTCCGAAGTCGACCGGCTGCTGGACGAAGGCTGGCAGCCTGGCCAGATCGCGCTGCTGGTGACCGGTAAACGCCACCCGCTGCACATGGAAACCCTCGGCTACCACGGCTGGGACGGCTACTGGGACGCGTTCTTCGCGAACGAGGACGTGTTCTACGGTCACGTCCTCGGCTTCAAAGGACTCGAGCGCCCCGTCGTCATCCTCGCGGTCAACGGCCTGCGCGACCAAGCCCGCGGCCGCGAATACCTCTACGTCGGCCTCTCCCGCGCCCGCAGCCTCCTCGTCGTCTGCGGCGACCTCAACCAGATCACCGCCCTCGGCGGGGAAGGCCTTCGGCGCCGGCTCACCGCATCCAGGCAATAGTCAGCATGCCGGCTGAGCGCGCGGCGCAGGGCCGTACGCCCGCAGCTGCGCAGCCGCATGCCCGCCGCGTTCAGGTGCCCGGTGAGCACGGTCAGCTTCAGGGCTCCGATTCCTGCTCTCGCGCGTAGAGCCGGTGACGAAGGTGCTGGCCTCGGCCGGAGAGGATCTGGTGCCCCACCCGCGCGCGAAGCGCGGCGGGTGATCACCTCATCGCAGGTGGCGCAGCCGTGGTGCCCCACCCGCGCGCGAACCGCGGGGCAGACATGCTGCTGGCCCGCGCCGTACGGCGCGGGCCAGCAGCAGGCAAAACCCTCAGCCTGCAGCGCGGACGTGCTCCGCCTGCGGGCCCTTGGGGCCTTGAACGGTGGTGAACTCCACCTTCTGGCCTTCGTCCAGGGTGCGGTAACCACCCATATCGATAGCCGAGTGATGGACGAAGACGTCGGCGGTCCCGTCATCCGGGGCGATGAAGCCGAATCCCTTGTCCGGGTTAAACCATTTGACTGTTCCCTGAGCCACTGCTATCTCCTTCGAGGGACGAACCCGTGGTGCGCGCACCTTACGCGCACCGGCTGCTGGCCGCCAGCCGCCGAAGGAAAACCCTGCAAACGGCTTGACGCCCACTGTCAAAACCGCGGACGTCTTCACGATCGCAAACTTCGACAACAACTGAGAGCTGTAGCGGATTCCGCGACCAGAATATTCCCCCGGCCCCCGACACGTGAGTTTTTCCAGCAGACGAAGTACTTCTTGATGTGAACCCGCACCACCGAGAGAGATCTCCGCGGCCGGGCGTAGTTGCGTCAGCGCCTGCGGCGGCCCCTATAGCTGGCGGACAGTGCCACGGCGCCGCGGCCGGTCGCCGGAGCGGCCATAGCCACGGTCCGCGCCGCGACCACACGCTGCGCCACCGGCTCGGCTGGCTCCCCGGCGATCGAGCGCAGCAGCGCGGACTTGGGACCCACGGTAGCGGTCAGTGGGACCACGTTTGCCTTCCGCAGGAGCGTGCGCACATCAGCCGCCTGGGCCGGGGTCTGCAGAGTGATCACCACACCCTCGGCGCCCGCGCGCGCAGTCCGGCCTGAGCGGTGCAGGTAGGCCTTGTGCTCGGCGGGTGGATCCGCGTGGATGACCAGACCCACGCCATCGACGTGGATGCCACGGGCCGCGATGTCGGTCGCGACCATGACACGCGCCTCGCCCGATGTGAACGATGCGAGATTGCGCTCCCGGGCGTTCTGGCCGAGGTTGCCGTGGAGTTCAGCGGCGGGGATCCGCGCCGCTGAAAGCTGGCGGGCCAGCCGCTGCGCGGAGTGCTTGGTGCGGGTGAAGATCAGCGACCGGCTCTTGCCACCCGCCAGAGCGGCCAGGACACCCACCCGGTCGGTGGGGTCGACAGTGAGCAGATGGTGGACCATCGCGGTCGGCGGGGCGGCGACCGCGTCCATCGAGTGCCGCGCCGGGTCGCTCAGGAAGCGGCGCACCAGCACATCAACGTCCTTGTCGAGCGTGGCGGAGAACAGCATCCGCTGACCCTCCGCCGGGGTCGCCTCCAGCAGGCGCCGCACTACCGGCAGAAACCCGAGGTCCGCCATGTGGTCCGCTTCGTCCAGCACGCTGACTTCGACGTCGCTGAGATCACAGTGGCCCTGCCCCATAAGATCTGCCAGCCGCCCGGGGCAGGCCACGACGATGTCCGTGCGTGCCCGCAGCGCAGCCACCTGGCGGCTCTGCGGGGTGCCGCCAAACACTGTCACAGTGCTCAGTCCCAGAGCCCCGGCCAGCGGAAGGAGAACCGCCTGCACCTGGTTCGCCAGCTCGCGGGTCGGAACCAGGACCAGGCCCCTGGGCCGGCATGCCATGGTGTGGCCCCCGGCCAGCGCGGTCACCAGCGGAATGGAGAAGGCGAGCGTCTTGCCTGAGCCCGTCTGCGCCCGGCCGAGCACGTCGCGGCCGGCCATCGCGTCCGGCAGCGTGGCGGCCTGAATCGGGAAGGGGATGGTAACGCCAGCGCCCGCCAGCGTGGTGACCAACGCTGGGGGAACGCCAAGTGATGCGAAGGTGGCGCCAGATGCGGCGACGCCTGGTCTACTGTGCCGGACGCGTCGTACGCGCCTGGCGGGGCTAGAGGTTTCGATGGGCAGGACTGCCAAGAGGATTGTCCTTCGGACTTGGATGGCCGCACCGTCTAAAAGGGCCACCACATCCGTGGAAACCAGCTCGACTAGCGAGCGACGTACGACCGGCGCAGCCCCGATGGCTGCACCTCACGACGCACCGTGTGTCATGACCCTACCGCATCCGGGGCCGTACGGCGAAACGCGGCCCCCCTTGGGCCCACCTGCTGCCCGCTCAGCGACAGCCTGGGGCATTGGCGGCGTGTCGTCTGTTTAGCCCTGCGCCGTCCGTGTCGTCCGCCACGGACGGCGCAGGGCGCACGGACGGCCCGCACGGAACACTTCGCGATTCGGTATTTACTGATCCGAGTTCCAGGCAATCTCGAAGAGATGGCCATCGGGATCGGCGAAATGCCCGGAGTAGACGCCGAATGGCCGCATGTGGGGCGGTGCCGTCACAGTCCCACCAGCGGATTCGGCTTGCCGGAGCAGTTCGTCCACCTCTGCCCGTGATCCGGCCGGTATGCCCAGGCTGAATTCGGTCGAGCTTTGCGGTCCGGGCGGCAGGCTGGCGTCCTTGGCGAGGTTGGAGCGTTCATACAGCATGAGCAGCAAGCCGCCTTCAAGAGCGAAGATGGCGATGGTGCCGTCGGCGCCGGTGATCTCGTCGTGGAACTCCTTCCCGACGATCCCCTCGGTCGGCCAGCCCAGCCCATCCCGGTAGAAGGCGAGCGACCGGCCGAGATCGGTCACGGCCAAGGTGATGAAGAAGATCTTCGCGCGCATTCCCATCTCCGGCGCTGCTCCCCGGCCACCCGGCTGGATACATCCGATCGTATCCAGCAGCCAGTTCCCGCGGGCGCTCGCGGATCCGCCGCCGCCGCTGAATCGAACGCGGCGGACCCCTCGCGCTAGCGCGCGCCGGTGGCCGCGCTCTTTGTGCCCTGCGTCTCGATGGCGTCCTTCAGCCGTGCCATGACCGTGTCGGTCATCCTCTCCGTGACCATCTCCATCACGTTGGAGAGCAGTGGCGCGCGCCAGAACGACTCCGGATGGTGCTCCATGGTCAGCTTCGTTCCCGAGCCTTCGCGCTCGAAGTCGTAGTTCCAGGTGCCCGCCATGGTGTTCGAGGACCTCTCCGTGATGTGCCTTTGCGGAACCACGTCGGTGTACACGTCGAAGCCCCGGAACGGCATGCCTGCGAACTTGCCGTGCCAGCTTGTGTACGTGCCGACACCCTCCTTGGTGACCTTCACGTCGTCGAGGTGGGTGTGGATCGGCATGAGGTCCCAGAATCGTGCCGGGTCCATGAAGGAGCCGAACACCGTCTCGACAGGCGCCTCGATGTGGATGCTCCGCTTCATCGCTCTCATCTCCCCCGTGTGAGCGGCGGGGTTTTCTCCCCCGTGTGGGCGGCAGGATGCCCCCCACCACCATCAAAGTAAGCGCCGACGCGCGGGCAGCGCAGAGCAAGAGGTCCCGCTCAAGGGCCCAGCAGGTGGGCAGCGAGACCCGGCCCCCTGCACCTCGGTCCACACCGCTTGACGCTTGTCAGGCTGCGCCTTACAGTGTCAGGCGTACCCTGACAAGGAGGTCGTGTGATGTCCACTGTGACCGAACTGCCCACCCTGGCCGCATGCTCGTTCTGCCTGAAACCGAGCACCGAAGTCAGGCGGTTGGTGGCCGGACCCGGGGTGTACATCTGCGACCAGTGCGTGGCGTTGTGCGCGCAACTGGTCGACGGCCCGCCCTCCCCGCCGCCCCACCTGCCGGCCTGGGAACACGCGGTCAGCGTCGACGAGGCGCTGGCGAGCCTGCCACGGATAGCGGCCGCCGGAGCGCAGGTGGAGCAGCACCTGGCCGGGTGGGTGCGCAGGGCACGCGTCCTCGGGGCCACCTGGGCGCGGATCGGCGAGACGCTCGGGATGACCCGCCAGTCGGCGTGGGAGCGGTTCTCGGGCGAAGAGTAAGGCAGCGCCCCGATGGGGTGCGCCACGATGTGCGCCGCGCGGCCGCAGGACCGGACGATGCGGCCGCGCGTACCGAGCGCCTGCGCACGGCCGGGCGCGATTTGGTCCCAGGCCGTCGCTTTATGGCGGCTGCTTTACCTGCGACCCCGCCCGCCGGTTCTAGGCTGTCTGCGATGACTGCATTCGGGTACGCGCCCGCCTCGTCTGGCGCGGAGGACTCCGCGGGCGCTGAGCCCGGGCAATCGCTGCGGGATCGGCTCGTCCCGCCGATGCCGCCGCCATCAGTGTGGGGCTGGGCCGGCCCGCTGCTGATCACGGCATTCGGCGGCTTCCTGCGGTTCTGGCGGCTCGGCACGCCGCACGCGGTCGTCTTCGACGAGACCTATTACGTGCCGGATTCGTACTCGATCCTGCGGTACGGCGTGGAGATCAACCACGCCCACAACGTGAACGAGTTGCTGACCCGCGGCAGCACGCACATCTTCACCAGCGGCGGCGAGTTCGTGGCGCATCCGCCGCTCGGCAAGGTCGCGATGGCCGCAGGGGAATGGCTATTTGGCCTGACCCCGTTCGGCTGGCGATTCGCCGTCGCGGTCGCCGGCACCCTGGCGATCCTGCTGACCGCCCGGATCGCCCGCCGGATGACCCGCTCCACCATGCTCGGCTGCGTCGCCGGGCTGCTGATGGCCCTGGACGGCCTGGAACTGGTGCTCTCCCGGACCGCGATCCTCGACATGTTCGTCACGTTCTGGGTGCTGGCTGCGTTCGGGATGCTCGTCCTGGACCGGGACGCATCCCGGGCCAAGATCGCCGCGGCCGCGACGGCCGCGACCGCCGAGGACCTCGAAACCGGCGGGCCCAGGCTGGGCATCCGGTGGCGGCGGGTGCTGGCAGGGGTGTTCCTGGGGATCGCCTGCGCGTCGAAGTGGAACGGGATCTGGTACATCTTCGCGTTCGCCGGACTGGCGGCTGCCTGGGACCTCGGCGCCCGCCGCGTGGCCGGCTACCGGGACCGGCGCTGGGAGTGGCTGCACAGTGACGTGAGGTGGCTGCCGTTCTCCTTCGGATTCGTGCCCGCCGTCACCTACATCGCGTCCTGGGCAGGGTGGTTCGCCAGCAGCAAGGGTTACGACCGGAACTGGGCGGCGCTGCACGGCAACCACATCCCGATCTGGTCCGCGCTGGACTCGCTGTACCAGTACCACCTGTCGATACTGGGCTTCGGCCTGGGCCTGTCCTCCCAGCAGGGTTATGTGTCGAAGCCGTGGACCTGGCTGTACCTGGGCCAGCCGATCTCCTTCTTCTACGCCACCCCGAAGGGCTGCGGCGCCAAGTCCTGCTCTCAGGAAGTGCTGGCGATCGGCACCCCGGCGATCTGGTGGGCGTCCATCCTGGCTCTGGCCTTCTGCCTGTACTGGTGGGCCACCCGGCGGGACTGGCGGCCCGCCACGGCCCTGGTCGGTGTCGCGGCCGGCTGGCTGCCCTGGTTCTGGTTCGCCTGGCACGACAACCGGACCGAGTACTACTACTACGCGATCATCTTCCTGCCCTACCTGGTCCTGGCGATCACGTTCTGCCTCGGCCTCATCCTCGGTCCCGCCACCGCTGCCACCCGCCGGCGAACCATCGGCGCCATCGCCGTCGGCGTCTACCTTCTGCTCGTGCTCGCCAACTTCGCCTACCTCTATCCGGTGCTCACGGCCGAAGTCCTGCCGTATTCGAGCTGGTACCACCGGATGTGGTTCCCATCCTGGATCACGCCGTCGTCCTGACAGCCGACGGCCGGGACGCGGCCGATCACTGGCCGGTGCGCCCATCGATGCACTCACGCAGCAGGTCGGCGTGGCCAGCGTGGCGCGCGTACTCCTCGATCATGTGGACGAGCACCTCGCGCACGGAAACGCTCTCGTCGTGGAACGGCACTTCCCGGCCGAGGTCTGTCTCCGCGAGCCCGTCGAGCCACTCGTTGGCCTTGGCGATCTCGGCGTTCCAGGTCGTGAAGGCGTCCCGGACGATCTCGGGGTCGGCGTCCGCGCCGGTGAAGTCCCAGTCGAGGTCGTCCTCGCGCTTGTAGAGGCGGGGCGGCCCGGTCCGTCCCTGCAGCACCCGCTGGAACCAGTGGTTCTCCGCCTGAGCCAGGTGGCGGACCAGGCCGAGCAGGCTGAGGTTGCTCGGTGGCACCGAGCGCTGGGCGAGTTGCCCGGCGTCGAGCCCCTCGCACTTCATTTCGATGGTCAGGCGGTAGTTGCCCAGGTAATCGCGATAGGTCGCCTTTTCGCCGACAGGATTTCCATAGGAACGGGGGTCATGCTGGGGATCGGTCCACATGTTGCTCATCGCTCCACCCAATCGCACACCCGGTCAACCGGGCAAATAATTTGCGCGCGTCAGGAGTGGACGAAGCGAGCCGGGCGGCCGGAGTAGGCCGGCAAGGCCCGGCATCCCCGGCGCGGGCGTCCCCGGCGCGGGCATCGTCCGCAGAGGGTGATGCGCCGCGGCACCCCAGCGGGCAGCCTGAGCCTTGCGAGTCCGGTCACATCTGCCTGGATCGGGGGAACGGGACATGGCAAAGCCGGAAGCGGTCTTCCTCTACGTCGGCACCTATTCAAACGAGGCGCAGGCGCAGGGCGACTACCAGGTCGTGAAGGACCTGCACTCCGCAGGAGCGGTCGGGACGTACGACGCGGCCGTGGTCACCAAGGACGCGCGGGGCAAGATCCACGTCAACAAGGACGAAATGGCCACCCGGCACGGCGCCTGGGGTGGTGCTGCCGCGGGTGCCGCGGTCGGGATCCTGTTCCCGCCCGCCGTGATCGGCACCGCCCTGGCCGGAGCCGCTATCGGCGGGGTCAGTGGGCACCTGTGGCGCGGCATGTCCCGGGCCGACGTCAAGGAGTTCGGGGAGACCATCGATGCCGGCCAGGCCGCCCTGGTGGTGGTCGGTGAGAGCAAGCTGAAGCAGGCCCTGGACAAGGCGGCGCTGCGGGCCGAGAGGCACGTAGCCAGGGAACTGGACGTGAGCCCGAAAGAGATCGACGCCGCCGTCCGGGAAGCAGCGGGCGATGTGCGCTGAGCCGCGTCCGCCGGACCCGGCCACACGGCGGCCTTGGCACACGCCGGGCTGAACGCACCGCCGTCGGTCAAAGGCGTTGCGGACGGGCTGATCCCACCGGGCGTGGCGGACGGTCGTGCCCCGTCACGCCGACCGCAGGCCGTCGCGGCTGCCCGATCGCGCTGGACCGGCGCTTACCGGTGAGTGAGCACCCGGCTGCGCAGGTTATGGAACTGGCGGGACTGCATGATGAAGTGTGATGGCTCTCCCACGAGCAGATCGAAGGGCGCCATGATCTGGCGCGGCCTGCTGCGGCCCCGGGTGCGGACCACCAGCCTGGTCCAGCCGCCATCGTCGGGTCGCAGATAAAAGCCCCACGTCCCGTCCATGTATGCCCGGGGCAGCGCAGCCGACCGGGCGTCGAAGGGCCGGCCAGCGGGCAGTTCGGTGGTCGAGCGCAGCACCAGTGTCCGGCCGGGTTCCAGCATGGCCACGGTGAACCAGTTCCGGCCCGTGGGTTCCACGTTCAGCCGCTCACCCTCGCGCAGGTCCTGCCATTCGGGGACGATCCGGTCGGCACTCGGGTGGCCACCCCGGTCGACCCGGTCCCAGCTGTACCAGCCCGCGCGGTCATAACCCATCTGAACCAGCCAGGACCAGACCTCTTCGGGTGGCGCCGGAAGGGTCGTGGCCATCGTCGAGGACCCGTCGGGTGCGGGCACCAGATCGTCGCCCGGGTAGGTGCCGGTCAGTTCGCCGGGACTGGCCCCCCAGGTCAGCAGCCGTGGGCGGACCCACGTCGTATAGATCGCCGACAGCGCGCAGGCCGGCCCCAGCCATCGCAGGCGGCGTGCGGTCCTGCTTCCCCCCATGCCCCCAGTCTCACACCACCGCTCTCCTCCACAGGCTTTGGGTCCGGCTGCCGGGGGGAAAGACTGCGCCAGACGACCACGAAGGGCCCTTGCCTCATCCCGCAGCTGTGATCGATCGTGGCCGGCGGCGCGCTGGTTCCCGTGCCGCGGCAGCCAGCACGTACCCGGCCATGGGCCACAGGCGTGACGACGGGGCATCATGACCTTGTGATGGCTGATGCTCCGGCGCGGCGCGCGATGGCCGCCCTCGTCCGCGTGGCCGACGTCCTCGGCGCGCCCATGTTCCGGTGATCGGGATGGCGGCTGTGATGTGGGCACCGGGCCAGGTGGCTGAGCGGACGTTCACAGGCGGGCTGTGGTCATCGGCAGGCAGCGCGATCTCGCCACTGGCCCGGCTGGAGTTGCTGGACTGGCAGATTCGCGTCCGGGGCGGCATCCCCGGGCTGCGGTGGCTGGTCCCCGGGTGGCAGGCCCCGTATTCGGCAATTACCACAGCACAGCTCATCGCTGTCCCCCCGATGAGCCGCGGCGTGTACCTGGTGACCGCGGATGGGGACTCGATCGTTTTCTGGACCCGCTGGGGCACTGACATCCTCGATCATCTGGAGATCCACGGCGTGCCTTCCGACCGATCGGTGAGCCGGCTGCCATGGGGAGCGAACTCTTACCACCCCTGAGCTCCGAGCCACTGCCGATCCTGCTACGTGCGGGTCACCCCGGAGATACCTGATTCGGTTTCACTCAGCATCCGCTTCCCGGACCCGCCAGCGCCGCTGACAACTGCGAGCGCGCGGCCCCCCAAGGTTTTGGCTGTGGCCGCCGTCACGGTGGCCACAGCCAAAACCGGCATACGCGGTCAGTCGCGGTGAAAAGCTGCGAGCGTGCACACTCTGGCAGGAATGGCGGCCGCCGTTATGGCGGTCACGGCCGCCGTCCTCCCCGTTAGCCAGCATGCGACGTCAGCCGGCGATGGAGGGCGCGCGGAACTCATCTATGTGGCGACGGCGGGATCCGGGCCGGTGGCGGCCTACCGGGCGACCGCTCACGGCCCCGTCCTGCCCGTGCTCAGGGTCGCCAACCCGGCCAACCCCGCGACGGTCTGGGACCCCTGGGGGATCACCTTCGACCGTGCCGGCTACCTGTACGTCCAGTCCTTCCTCGGCGACGCGACCACCTTCGTATTCCGGCCGGGGGCACACGGCCATGCCCGCCCGGCGCGCATCTTCGAGGTGCAGGGCCCCGACAACGAGAGCATCGCGGTCGACCGGGCGGGTTTTGAGTACGTGATCGGCACCGAGGCCGGCGGAAGCATCGCCGTGGCGCGACCACGCGCGGCGGGCACTCCTAAGAACTCCTACATCGTGCACAGCGTCCGCACCATTCAGCTCGGTGAGGGCTTCAACCCCTGGCCCGACGTCCTGACCGCGGGACCCCACGGGGAGATCTTCGCGGTCGTCAGCAGGGCGCGCGGCAACGAGATCGTCGCGCTCTCCGGCGGCGCACACGGCAGCTCCCACCCGGTCCGGGCAATCGCCGGCCCCGCCACCGGCCTCGGGACCTGCGCCATCACCTGCGACGAGGTCTCGATCACCTACTCGGCGCATACCGGGCTGCTCTACGCGGCGGTCAGCACCGGGCACGGCACACACATCAGCCTGTTCCGCGCCGGCGCCTCCGGCGACGCCCGTCCCATCCGCGTCATCGCCGGCCCCCACACCGGGCTGCGCTCCAGGGTGATCACCGGGATCGCGGTCAGTTCCTGCAACGGACGGATCTACGCACTTGTGAAAAGGTCGCAATTCGGCCGCGGCTGGATCGAGGTCTTCGCCCGGGCGGCCGCCGACAGCGCGCGGCCGCTCACCTCGTTCACCAACTCGCGGTCACGGTTCTCATATGCCGAGGGAATCGCCATCACCGGGGCAGGGCGCTCCTGCGGCGGCTGACCGGGCACGAGCACCACCGGAGGAGTTGCACCTCTAGCCTGGCCCGGCCGCTAGCGCCGGATCGCATCGACGTGCCAGGGCCGAAGGTCCCAGGTCGCGGGGACGCTCACCCTTGGCAGGCGCTCCCGCAATGCGGTGACAATGAAAGCGACGGAGGACCCGCAGAGACGCGGGGTAACGGCCCAGACCCGTGCACCGCGCAATCGAGATCCGCGAGAAGCGGAGTCGGGTCCTCTCGTCACGTCCGAGGGCCAAGGAGATGACGGCCCGATTCCCCCATAATGGCCCGGTCCCTCAGGACGCTGTTACGGCCAGCATCCGCCCCGCTTGGGTTCCCTAACCGCCCACCGGGTTGTCATGCAGTCAGCTTCGCGAGGCCGCCAGCACGGGGCCGCGTGGCCCTTCGTCAGGGAACACGGGGAACGTCACCTCGACGTCGAGCCCGCCTTCGGGCCGGGCCCGCGCGCGCAGGGTTGCTCCGTGAGCGGCGGTGATGGCGTCTACGATTGCAAGGCCCAGCCCGTACCCGGCGCCGTGGCGGACCCGTTGCGCACCCAGTTGCTGGAACGGCTCGAACAGGCGGTCCACCTCATCCGGCGGGATCACCGGCCCGGTGTTGCGCACCGACAGCACGCTGCCAGCGCCGTCCGGCCGGGTCGCCACTTCCGCCTGCCCACCGGGCAGGTTGTGCCGGATCGCGTTGTCCACCAGGTTGGCTATCAGGCTTTCGGCCAGGTTCGGGTCACCGGCTGCCTTGGCGGGAACGAGTGCGGCGCCGAGGTGGATGCCCAGGCGTTCGGCTTCCTGCTGGCGGGCCGCGAGCACCTTGCCCGCGACGTCGGCGAGGTCGAGCGGTTCGGTGCGCGTAAGGCCGCGCTGGCTGCTCGCGAGCGTGAGCAGCGCCGCGATGAGACGCTCTTGCTGATCCCCCAACTCGAGCACGTCCTGGCAGGTTGCCCGGAGCGTTCCCGTCGTGGCATCGGGGTCGGCGAGCGTCACCTGGAGCAGAGCACGGCTGGCCGACAGCGGGGTCCGCAGTTCGTGGGACGCGTTGGCCACGAACCGCCGCTGCGACTCGAACGACGCCTCTAGCCGCCCGAACAGGCCGTTGAGCGTGTCCCCGAGTTCGGCGATCTCGTCATCGTGCCCGTCCATGGCCAGGCGCTCGTGCAGGTTGCTGGCCGAGATCGCGCGCGCGGAGGACGTGATCGCGCGCAGCGGCCGGACCACCCGGCCGGCGATCAGCCAGCCGGCCCCGGCGGCGAGCACGAGGAGAATCGTGACCATGGCGAGGCCGCCGCCCACGTTGTGGTGCGCGGTAAGGCCGGACAGGAAGCTGCCGAGGCTGCCGTCCCAGGGGCGGCTGACGGCGTGCGGGCTGCCGTGAGCGGGCCGGTAGCTACTGTGCACGAGAAAGCCCGGTTTGAAGATCACCGCAGCCGCACCCAGCACCAGGGCGCAGCAGCAGAACACGGCGGCGTACAGCAGAGTGAGGCGAAGCCGCAGCGTGCGACGGGGAATCCGGAGGACCGGGACCCCTTCGCCGGGGTGTTCCATCACCGCGCTCCCATCAGGTAGCCGCCCTCACGGACCGTCTGGATGACGGGCGGATCCCCCAGCTTGGCCCGCAGCCGGTACATCGTCTGCTTCACCGCGGTCGTGAATGGGTCGGCCGCTTCGTCCCAGACCCGGTCCAGCAGTTCCTCCGCTGACACGACCCGGCCCGCGGCTGCGATCAGGTACTCCAGCACCGCGAGTTCCTTGGCGCTCAGGGCCAGCCGCCGCCCGGCCCGGTGCGCCACCCGGCTGCTCGGATCGAGCTGTATGTCACCGAGGTGAAGCACCGGCGGCAACGGTGTGCCGGCGCGGCGGCCGAGCGCGCGGACCCGGGCGGTGAGTTCGGGAAAGTCGAAAGGTTTGCCCAGGTAGTCGTCGGCGCCGAGGCCCAGGCCTTCCACCCGGTCGGTGAGGCTGCCCGCCGCGGTCAACATCAGGATCCGGCTCGGCGAGCGCCTCGCCGCGAGCCGCCTGCAGATCTCATCGCCATGCACCCCGGGGAGGTCCCGGTCCAGTACCACGACGTCGTAGCCGGTGACCGCGAGCCGTTCCAGAGCCTCGTTCCCGTCGTGCACGACGTCGACCGCCATGCCCTCCCGGCGCAGGCCGGTCCCTATCGCCCGCGCCATCGGCTCGAAGTCCTCCACCACCAGCACCCGCATGACCTGCCGCGCTCCCCTTCCGTGGCCATCTGGCTTCAAGGATGCCAGCGCGCGGGTCTCAGCCAGGTCTCAAGCGCTGGCACCGTGCTGAGACGCCCCGCCGCGTACAACCACCTGTGACACGCCAGCTCAGACAGGTGAGGAAGGACGATCAGATGAGCGAAGCCACCATCGAGGTCACCGGGGTGCGCAAACGGTTCGGGGACACACTCGCTTTGGACGGTATGACGTTCACCGTCCGGCCGGGCCAGGTGACGGGATTCGTCGGCCCGAACGGAGCCGGCAAGTCCACCACCATGCGGGTGATACTCGGCCTGGACGCGCCAGATGCGGGCACGGCCCTGATCTGCGGGCGCCCGTACGCGAGCCTGCACCGTCCGCTGACGGTCATCGGCTCGCTGCTGGAAGCCGGTGCGCTGCAGCCGGGCCGTTCCGCCCGCAATCACCTGCTGTGGATCGCCCACTCACAGGGACTCCCGGCTTCACGGGTGGACGACGTCATCGCGCAGGCCGGCCTGACGGGTGCCGCGCGGCGCCGGGCGGGTGGGTTCTCGCTCGGCATGCGGCAGCGGCTCGGGATCGCGGCCGCACTGCTCGGCGACCCGCGGGTGATCATGCTGGACGAACCCTTCAACGGCATGGACCCGGAGGGGATCGTGTGGATGCGAGCCTTCCTGCGCTCGCTGGCCGGGCAGGGCCGGGCGGTGCTGGTCTCCAGCCACCTGATGAGCGAACTGGAAGACAGCGCCGATCACCTGGTGATCGTGGGCCGCGGCACGGTGATCGCCGACGCGAGCGTGGCCGCCCTGCTGGCCGCGGCTTCCGGCGACCAGGTCAGCCTGCGTACCCGTGCCCGGGATGAGGCGATGACGGTGCTGGCGCGTGCGGGGGCCGCCGTCACCGCGATCGGCCGGGACGTGATCACGATCTCCGGGCTGCCCGCCGAAACCGTGGTGGGGCTGCTCGCCAGCGCCAGGGTGCCGCTGGCGGAGATATCGGCGCACCGGGCCACCCTGGAGCAGGTCTACCTGGAGCTGACCAGGGATGCCGTCGAGTACCGCCCGGCGGAACTGCACCCGGGCCAGGCTGATCTCACGGGCCGAGCTGACCTGGCAGCCGGCCCGGCGGACGGGACGGTGAAGCGATGAGCACGCGAACCATCTCTGGCCACCGGGCGGGTGCCCGGCCCCCGCAGGATGCGGCCGCCGGCTTCGGCTCGTTGCTGCGCGCCGAGTGGACCAAGTTCCGGACCGTTCGTGGATGGGTCATCGCCATGGTGATCGCCGCCCTGATGATGGCGGGGATCGCGATGCTCGACCACAGCACCTGTGGCGGCACGGCCGTCCCCGGTGGACCATCCATCACGGGATTCGGCTGCTCCTTCCCAGTGGGGCCGGGCGGCGAAGCCGTCACGGACAGCTTCTACTTCGTGGGTGAACCGCTGACCGGGAACGGGAGCATCACCGCGCGCGTGACCTCCCTGGCGGGGGCGGGCCTGCAGCCGTGGTCCAAGGCCGGGATCATCGTGAAGGCAGGCGCCCGCCAGGGCTCGGCGTACGCGGCGATGATGGTCACTGCCCGGCACGGAGTGCGGATGCAGTACGACTACACCGGCGACGTCGCGGGAAGGCCGGGCGCGGTCTCCGCCACATCCCCGCGCTGGCTGCGCCTGGTGCGCTCGGGCGATGTGCTCACCGGCTACGAGTCCGCCGACGGCACGCGCTGGACCATGGTGGGAACGGCCCAACTTGGCGGGCTGCCAGCGTCCGTGCAGGCCGGGCTGTTCGCCGCCTCCCCTGCCTCCTCGCACACCATTTCGCAGTCCATTACCGGGTCCAGCGCGGCTGGCGCCCTCACCCTGACCACCGCCCGCTTCGACCACGTCAGCGTCAGTGGCGGGCGGCCCGGCGGCAGGTGGGCCGGTGACGCTGTGGGCGGCTCATCCCCGAGCGAGGGATACCACCGCAGCGGCGGCACCTTCACCGTGAGCGGAACCGGTGACATCGCACCGCTGGTGTCGAATGGCACCCCGGTCGAGCGCACCTTGCTCGGCGCGTTCGCCGCGCTGATCACGGTGATCGTGGTGGGTGCGATGTTCATGACGGCGGAGTACCGCCGGGGGCTGATCCGGGTGACGTTCGCCGCCAGCCCCGCGCGGACCC
>DAHUZQ010000031.1 GCA_027306495.1 Actinomycetota bacterium
CCCACGGATTAAAAGTCCGCTGCTCTGCCATTGAGCTAACGCCCCGATGCGTCGGCCGCCAGCTTGCCCGCCCACCTGCCAGCGCCCGCCGCCACCGCTGGAAGCGTACCGACTTTCAGGAGGTTCTGCCTGCGCTGGGGCTCTGGCCCGGGTGCCCCCGCCCCGGGAGGGACCGCCGTGGTCGTTCCCTGAGCCCCTGTTCCATGATCGTGGCTGATCGGCCTGCGCCGGTTCAGGGAGTCGTCGCAACGCTGCTGTCAGGTGAGCTGTTCCAGGGTCACCATATTCGGTGGTGGGGATGGGCCGGGTGCCGCCCGCCCGGCTGGGCAGGGCCGTCGGCCTGGCCCGTGGGGTTCGGCGCCAGGGTGCCGCCGAGGTCCGCGGGGTCAAGGCCCGCGTCGGGCTCTCAGATTGCGGCGGAAGCAAGTCGCCCGTTTTGGCGCCACCTTCTGCGCAGCGGCGTTACAATCCGCTCGGCGCCGAAGGGAGCGGGCCATGCACGTGTCTTTTTCCCTCATCCGCGTGCTCGCAGGCGGGTCTGCCATTGCCGCCCTTATCGCTGGAATCGCGGTCGGCCCCGCGGCGGTGGCCGGCCCGGTCGCAGAGTCCGGGCCACACACCGCTGCGGTGGGGCACGCGCCGCTGCTGCCGCCCGGAGCTATCCGGCTCGGCCCTGCCCCCGCGACGATGCCGCTCAGCCTGCGGCTCGTCCTGAAGCCGCGTGACCCCGTCGCACTGGCGAACTTCGCGACGCAGGTTTCCACGCCAGGGTCGCCTTTGTACCGCCATTACCTGGCCCGCGGCCGGTTCGGGCCCCTCTTCGGGCCCACTGCCGTCACGGTTGACCAGGTGATCGCTGGGCTGCGGATCCTCGGCCTTCATCCGGGCAGGGTCACCTCCGACCGGATCCTGGTGCCGGCCCCGGCCACGGTGCGCCTCGCCGAGCATGCCTTCCATATCGTCATCGACCGCTACCGCCTGCCGTCCGGCCGGGTGGTATTTGCGAACATCGGGCCGCCCGAACTGCCGGTCAGCATCTCGTCGTCAGTGCAGGCCATCGTGGGCCTCGACGACATCGCGGTCGCGCGTGCCGCGCCAGGGGGAGTGGCTTCGGCCGCACCGGCCCACCTGGCCGCACCGGCCCACCTGGCCGCGCCGGCCCACCTGGCCGCGCCGGCCCACCTGGCCGCACCGGCCCGGGCCGCTGCGCGGAACCGTGCCGAGGTCGGGGGACCGCTGACCGCCACCGGCGGTCCGAAACCGTGTACCGCGGCCACCAGGAGCGGGGGAGCGACCGCGAACGTAATCTCCGGCGCTTACGGTTTCGGTCACATGTACGCTCACCGTGATCTAGGGCGAGGCGAAACGATCGCCCTCTTCGAGGCGGCCGCCTTCAGCGCCACCAACGTTTCCGTCTATCAGCGGTGCTACCGCACGAATACGAAGATCGAGACGTTCCATGTGGACGGCCGGGCGCGGATTGGCTATGGCACGCTGGAGGCGACGTCCGACATTGAGGACCTGATCGGCCTCGCTCCGCGTGCCGCCATCGACGTGTATGAGACGCCCAACCTGCTGCAGCCCAACTTCCTGGACACCTGGACCCGCATCGTAGATAAGGACACCGCGCAGGTGGCCAGCACAAGCTGGCTTATCTGCGAGCTGGCCGCGCCGTCAGGCTTCCTCGCGGCTGAGAACACACTGTTTGAGCAGGCCGCCGCGCAAGGCCAGACGGTGGTCGCGGCGGCCGGGGACTACGGCTCGGAGGGCTGCGACCAGTTCAGTCTGCCGCCCACGCTCACGGTCGATGATCCCGCCAGTCAGCCGTTCGTAACCGGAATCGGCGGAACGCAGTGGCCGGGACGAACATCCCGCTCAGGTGAGACTACCTGGAACTCCACCAACGGGGCCGGTGGGGGAGGCATCTCCTCGGCCTGGCCGATGCCGTCCTGGCAGCAGGGTCCGGGGGTCATCAGCGCCTACTCCAGCGGCACCCCCTGTGGCGCGGTGACCGGTTACTGCCGCCAGGTCCCCGACGTATCCGCGCTTGCCGGCTATCCCTATTACGCGTTCTACTGCACTGCCGGAGACTGCTCGAGCATCAACGGCTGGGGATACTTCTACGGCACCAGCTTCGCTACCCCGCTGTGGGCCGCCGGGGTCGCCCTGTCGGACGAGAGTTGCCCAGGCGTCCCGCCAATCGGGTTCATGAACCCCGCCCTCTACCAGATCGCCGCCTCCGGCACGTCCCCACTGCACGACATCACCACCGGTGACAACGACTTCACCGGGACTAATGGCGGCGACTATCCCGCCACGGCCCACGACGACCTGGCGACCGGGCTGGGCACGCCCGCTTTCACGGCCGGCTCGTCGGGTCTCGCGGCCAGATTGTGCGCGCTGGCGGCCCCTACGTCGATGTCGCTCACCAGCGGTTACCAGCGCGTCCGGACCTCCAGCCATAGGCGGCTCCGGGTTTCCGTTGGTGCCAGTTCGTCCTTCCACTCCTCGACTCCGCATCCATCCGCGACGGTTACCCTGACGACCGCGGCCAGCCCGGGTGGCCGCGGCGAGCAGCACACCTGGGCGTTCCGTCTCGGGCGCAGCGACTTCACGGAACGGGGAGGGTCCGCGAGGCTCGTGACCGGCCGGTCGCTCCGAGCATTCGGCAGCCTGCGTCTGTCCTTCACGCCGACATCGGCGCACCCAATGGGGTGCATCTCGGGCTCGGGCACGACCTATGACGGCAGGCTTTCGGGCACCGTGAATTTCGCCTCGAATACGGGCCGCCGGGGCTGGGGCGACGTGGACTCACGGAATTTCCGCGCCGCCGGGCCCGTGACGCTGACGGTCGACTACGGGTGCACGCCGCCGTCGCCGAAGCAGCCCGCATGCCATGCCGACTCGCTGTGGCACCTGACTGCAAGTCCCGCCTGGTACGGCGAATCGGCTGGATCACAGGCGAAGATCACCGTAGCGCGGAGGGTCCGGCTCTCTTCCCCGGCTGGCGCCACCCGCACCGATGTGCTCACCGCGAAGTCGGGCTCGCTGGTGCCGCAGGCTGGCACCCTTATCATCACCGCCGCCCCCCGGCAGCCGATCACTGGCACGGCGACTGTGACACACACGATCTCTGTCACCCTCTCCAGCACCTGCACCCTGAACGGGACCAGCGGTCATACAGAAACGACCACGCTCTATACCGGGCGTTGGGCCAGTCCGCGCCCCCACACGCTTCACGCACACTTCCAGATCACTCCCGCGATCACGGCCCCCAGATCGGGGAGTGCCCGGTCCGCCGAATTCGAGGTGGAGGTTTACCACTGAGGTTGTGGGGGGCATGCCCGTTGCGGCGCGGACAGCACCGGCCCGCCGGGTGACCCATTTCGCTGCCTGGCGTCGGCGAGGTAGATAGGCCCGCGCCCGCGGTGGGAATGACCAGGCATGCGACGCACAGTGTGATGGCAACCGCGCCGCGCACTCCGCAGTCATGAAGACATGCGAAACATGTCTGCGAGGCGATCAGAAATGTCTGCGATGGCATCGAAAGGCTGGGTGGGCCTCGTGGCCCTGTGCCTGCTGGCAGGGTGCGCGACGGCGAATCCCGGCGCGGGCGCTGCGGCCGGCCTCAGCGCGGGCAGCCACACCGCGGGTAATTCGTCGCGTACACCGGCGGCCCAGCAAACCAAGGGTGGCACGTCATCCGGATCGAACAAGCAGGTCAGCTCCCTCACCGGCGTCGCCTGCCCATCCGTGACCGGCTGTTCCGCCGCCGGATGGTACAGCAAGGGAACGGCCGTCACCCGAACTCTGGTCGGTGCCTGGAACGGCCACACCTGGCGGGCCGCACCTGGCCCGGACGTCGGCCACCGCAGCTCGTTCAATGCCATCTCCTGCCCGTCCTCCGGGAACTGTGTAGCCGTGGGGACCCTGGCAGCGACCGGTTCGGGCACCCAGTGGTCGCCACTGCCGACGCCGCCGGCCGGGATGACCGCCATCTCCTGCGCGGCGCCGGGGAACTGCCAGGCGGTCGGCGCCGTCCCGGGTCGCCACCTGGTGGCCGCGCGCTGGCAGGGACGCGGATGGCGCCGCGAACGAGTTCCGCTGCTCCGGCCCCGGCCCCAGACCGCGACCCTGTCCGGCGTCTCGTGCGTCAGCACCACCTTCTGCGTGGCGGTGGGCGACGGCAGTTCCGGTGCCGGGGCACTGCCCTCACCGAAATATCGCGACCGGACGCTGGCCGAGATCTGGAACGGCCACCGCTGGCGCGTCTCGCGCACACCCAACCCCCGGCGGCGCAGCGCTCTCAGCGCGGTGTCGTGTGTTTCCCGCAGCGACTGCATGGCGGTCGGGTCGTCGGACTCCGGCCAGCTGTCGCTCGCCGAGCACTGGAACGGCACAGCCTGGGCGATCGTGGCCACGCCCAACGTGAACCACGTCGGCTACACGGCGCTGGCCGCGGTGTCGTGCGCCTCCGTCAGCGTCTGCGTCGCGGTCGGCACCTATAACGGCGGCGTGCGGCCCATCGCCGAATACTGGAACGGCGCGCGGTGGACGCTCGGGCGCCTCGCCCTCCCGCAGGGAGTGCAGGTCGTGCAAGGACTGGCGGTGTCCTGCGCCTCCTCCACCTTCTGCATGATGGTCGCGACCGCCGACGCCACCCCGCTCTCCGAGGTATGGAACGGGGTGCACTGGGCGGTCCTGCCGGTCCGCTGACCGCTGATCCCCGCGTGTTAGCGGTACGCCGAGATCCCGGTCAGCGCCTGCCCGACCGCAAGGGCGTGGATCTCCTCGGTGCCCTCGTAGGTGAGCACCGACTCCAGGTTGTTGGCGTGCCGGATGACGGGATACTCCAGCGTGATGCCGTTCGCGCCGAGGATCGTCCGGGCCTGCCGGGCGAGGTCGATGGCCGTCCGGACGTTCGCCATCTTGGCCAGGCTGACCTGCTCGGGGCGGAGGGTACCGGCCTCCTTCAGGCGGCCGATGTGCAAGGCGAGCAACTGGGCGCGCTGGAGGTCGGCCGCCATCCAGGCGAGCTTGGACTGGGTGAGCTGAAACCCGCCGATCGGCTGGCCGAACTGCTCACGGGTGCGCGAGTAGGCGATCGCCGCCTCCAGGCAGGACCGGCCCGCGCCCGTGACGCCCCAGATGATCCCGAACCGGGCTTCTGTCAGGCAGGACAGTGGGCCCTTCAGCCCGCTCACCCCGGGCAGCATGGCGTCAGCGGGCAGCTTGACCGAGTCGAAGTGCAGTTCCGCGGTGACCGAGGCACGCAGCGACATCTTCTTGTGGATGGCGCGGGCGGTGAAGCCGCGGGCACCACGAGGGACCAGGAACCCTCGGATGCCGTCGGGCGTGCGGGCCCAGACCACAGCGATGTCCGCGATGGTCCCGTTGGTGATCCACATCTTGGAGCCGGATAGGACCCAGCCCGTCCCGTTCGGCTCGGCATGCGTCTTCATGCTTGCGGGGTCGGACCCGTGGTCCGGCTCGGTCAGCCCGAAGCAGCCCACAGCCTCTCCGGCAGCCATCCGGGGGAGCCATTCCTCCTTCTGGGCATCCGAGCCGTAGCGCCAGATCGGGTACATGGCCAGCGACCCCTGCACGGACACCATGCTGCGCACGCCCGAGTCAGCCGCCTCCAGTTCGCGGCACGCGACGCCGTAAGCGACGGGACCCATGCCCGCGCAGCCGTAGCCGGTCAGGTGCATGCCGAGCAGGCCGAGCTTGCCGAGTTCGGGAACCAGTTCTCTGGGCAGGATGCCAGCCTCGAACCAGTCGGCGATGCTGGGCATGACGCGCTCGGCGGTGTAGGCCCGGACCGTGTCACGGACCAGCCGTTCGTCGGGGCTGAGCTGGTCGTCGATCCGGAGCAGATCGGACTCGGCCGGGGTGGCCGGGGGGCGTTGTGCCATGGCGGTCCTCTCGGTTGCTACCGCAAGCGTATGCGGCGGCGGCCCGGCTGGCCGTGCCCCAGTCGTGCGTTGACGGCCCAGCCGGGGCATGATCGTGGCATGAACGCATTGAACGGCCAGAAGCGGCTCACCCGGCGGGTGAGTGGCCGCATGGTGGCGGGCGTGTGCGGAGGGCTGGGTGACTACCTCGGCGTTGACGCCAACATCGTGCGGCTGCTCATGGCCGCGCTCACGGTGTTTACTGGCGGCGCGTTCGGGCTGGTGTACCTCGCGGCCTGGGCGGTGGTGCCCGAGGAAGGGGAGGCCAAGTCCGTCGCCGAGCGTTACCTGGGCAGGTAGGTGCCCGGCGCTGACGGACCGCAGCCGCCGGGCTGCCACCGGAGTGGGCGGGCTTGACGCACTACTGTGGGCGGGAGCGGACGGGGAAGGTCCGTCGGTCATGATGGCTGGCGCTTTGCCGGGGGAGCCATCCGTCCCCTATGCTGGGGCAGTCCCCGACGGCGGGCGCCAAGGGTTCATGGCGGCAGGGACCGTCAGGAGCCCCCATCGTCTAGCGGCCTAGGACACCGCCCTTTCAAGGCGGCGGCACGGGTTCGAATCCCGTTGGGGGCACGCATCGCAAGGTCCTGTAGAGCAGCCGGTTAGCTCGCCACCCTGTCAAGGTGGAGGTCGCGGGTTCAAGTCCCGTCAGGACCGCCGGGGATCCCGGGAGATCCGTGTGGTCCCGGGCGAGGTCAGGTAGCTCAGTTGGTACGAGCGTCCGCCTGAAAAGCGGAAGGTCGGCGGTTCGACCCCGCCCCTGACCACCTTGTGACCTGGGGGTACGTGCGCCGGGTTAACTGACGGTGACGTTCGGGACTGAGACTATCCCGTGGCCTAACCCGCAGCCGATACGCCTGATCAATGGCATCTGCGCAGGTCAATGGCTTTTGTGCCGTCTGGGACCGTCCGCTTTAGACGGACGGTCAGCGCATGTTTCCCGCTGCCCGGTTCGCCTGTTTCTTTGTGCTGCCGTCCGACCGATGCGCGGCGGCGGGCGGGGAACTGCCCGTCGCTCACGTTCCGGACAGAGCGGGTGCCCGCGCCGCCCACGTACGGGCA
>DAHUZQ010000040.1 GCA_027306495.1 Actinomycetota bacterium
CACCACCGTCACCGGTGTGGAGATGTTCCGCAAGCTCCTCGACGAGGGCCAGGCGGGCGACAACGTCGGGCTGCTGCTGCGTGGCATCAAACGCGAAGAGGTCGAGCGCGGCCAGGTCGTCATCAAGCCCGGCACCAACACCCCGCACACCGAGTTCGAGGGCCAGGTCTACATCCTGTCCAAGGACGAGGGCGGCCGTCACACGCCGTTCTTCAACAACTACCGGCCCCAGTTCTACTTCCGCACCACGGACGTGACCGGCGTGGTCCATCTGCCCGAGGGCACGGAGATGGTCATGCCCGGCGACAACACCGAGATGCGGGTCGAACTGATCCAGCCGATCGCCATGGAGGAGGGCCTGCGCTTCGCCATCCGCGAAGGCGGCCGGACCGTGGGCGCCGGACGGGTCATCAAGATCATCAAGTAATGGGGACCGCCCCCGGCCGCAGAGCCGGGGGCGGTCCATCGAACACCCAGGCAGCGCACCACGGCAGCGAAGGACACGGGAAGCCACATGGCGGGACAAAAGATCCGCATCCGACTGAAGGCGTATGACCACGAGGTCATCGATTCATCGGCGCGGAAGATCGTAGACACGGTGACGCGCACCGGCGCGCGGGTTGCCGGGCCGGTCCCGCTGCCCACGGAGAAGAACGTGTACTGCGTCATCCGGTCGCCGCACAAGTACAAGGACTCGCGCGAGCATTTCGAGATGCGGACGCACAAGCGGCTCATCGACATCATCGATCCCACACCGAAGACCGTCGACTCACTCATGCGGCTGGACCTGCCGGCCGGGGTCGACATCGAGATCAAGCTCTGAGGAACGCACCAGACATGGCCAAGCAGATCAAGGGCGTCCTGGGCACCAAACTCGGCATGACCCAGGTCTTCAGCGATGACGGGAAGATCGTCCCGGTCACCGTGGTGCAGGCCGGGCCCTGCGTCGTGACGGCAGTGCGCAGCCCGCAGCCCGATGGGTACCGCGCGGTCCAGTTCGGCTACGGCGACATCGACCCACACCGGGTCAACAAGCCGGAGGCCGGTCACTTCCGCAAGGCGGGCGTCACCCCCCGCCGTTACCTGGTCGAGTTGCGCACCGATGACGCCGAGAGCTACACGGTCGGCCAGGAGGTCGCGGCGGACGTCTTCGCGGCGGGCGACCTGGTGGACGTCACCGGACGAAGCAAGGGCAAGGGCACCGCGGGCGTAATGAAGCGGCACGGCTTCAAGGGGCTGTCGGCCTCTCACGGGACCGAACGCAAGCACCGCTCGCCTGGCTCCATCGGCGGATGCGCCACCCCGGGCCGGGTCTTCAAGGGCCTGCGGATGGCCGGCCGCATGGGCAACATGCGCAGCACAACCCCGAGGCTGACCGTTCACGCGGTCGATCCGGAGCGCAACCTGCTGCTCATCCGGGGTGCGGTGCCCGGGCCCAAAGGCAGCCTGGTGATCGTCCGCACCGCCGCCAAGCAACTCGCGCCGAAGGAGGCCCGGTGAGCACTGTCAGCGTCGTGACCGCGACCGGCGCGGGGAGCCAGGAGGTGGAACTCCCGGCGGGCATCTTTGGCGCCAAGGTCAACGTGCCGCTCATCCACCAGGTCGTGGTCGCCCAGGAGGCTGCCGCGCGGCAGGGCACTCACGCCACCAAAACCCGCGGCGATGTCCGGGGCGGCGGCAAGAAGCCCTACCGCCAGAAGGGGACCGGACGCGCCCGGCAGGGTTCGCTGCGCGCGCCGCAGTTCGCCGGCGGCGGCGTCGTCCACGGCCCGGTACCCCGGTCCTATGTGCAGCGGACGCCCAAGAAGATGAAGGCGGCGGCGCTGCGCGGGGCACTCTCCGACCGCGCAAGCCACGGGCTGGTGTCAGTGGTGAGCGCCTTCGTCGAGGGCGACCGGCCGAGCACCAGGGACGCCCTCGGTGTGCTGCGGACCGCGATCGGTGCCCCTGCGGCGCGCATCGCCCGCCCAGTCCTGGTCGTCCTGGCGCACGACGATGAACTAAGCCACCGCAGCCTGCGCAACGCGCCCGGGGTCCGGGTGCTGACCAGCGGCCAGCTCAATACCTACGACGTCCTGGCCAGTGACCACGTCGTGTTCACCGAGGCCGCGCTCACCGAGTTCGTCGCCCGCGCCGGGACGGACACGGGCAGGGGAGAACAGCAATGAGCAATATCTCGACCCACCGGGACGTCCTGGTCCGGCCCGTGATCTCCGAGAAGAGCTACCGCCTCGCCGACGAAGGCAAATACACGTTCGTAGTCGCGCCCGGCACGAACAAGACCCAGATCAGGCAGGCGGTCGAGGCGATCTTCGGGGTGCGGGTCACCGGGGTGAACACGGCGAACCGGCCGGGCAAGCGCCGCCGCACCCGGACCGGCTGGGGCAAGCGCCCCGACACCAAGCGGGCCATCGTCAGCCTCGCGCACGGCGAACGGATCGACATCTTCGGCGGGCCGGTCAGCTGAGGCCGCTGACAGATCGACAGGAGCTTGAGCACACATGGGCATCCGCAAGTACAAGCCGACCACCCCGGGCAGGCGGGGTGCGAGCGGTGCTGACTTCGCCGAGATCACGCGTGACGAACCCGAGAAGTCGCTGGTACGCCCGCTGCACTCGCGGGGCGGCCGGAACGTGCACGGCCGTATCACCGTTCGCCACCAAGGGGGCGGTCACAAGCGTTCGTACCGGCTGATCGACTTCCGGCGCAGCGATAAGGATGGAGTGCCCGCCAAGGTCGCGCACATCGAGTACGACCCCAACCGGACCGCCCGCATCGCGCTGCTTCACTACGCGGACGGCGAGAAGCGCTACATCCTGGCACCCACGGGCCTCGGGCAGGGGGACCGGATCGAGAACGGTCCGGGCGCCGATATCCGGCCGGGCAACTGCCTGCCGCTGCGCAACATCCCCACCGGCACGGTGATCCACGCCATCGAAATGCGTCCCGGAGGCGGCGCGAAGATCGCCCGCTCGGCTGGATCCGGCGTGCAATTGCTCGCCAAGGAGGGCGGTTACGCTCAGCTCCGGATGCCGTCCGGGGAGATCCGGCGGGTGGACGCCGGCTGCCGGGCGACCGTCGGCGAGGTGGGCAACGCTGAACAGGCGAATATCAAGCTCGGCAAGGCGGGGCGGGCGCGCTGGAAGGGCCAGCGTCCCTCGGTCCGTGGCGTGGCCATGAACCCGATCGACCATCCGCTCGGAGGCGGCGAAGGCAAGACCTCCGGCGGGCGCCATCCGGTCAGCCCGTGGGGCAAGCCGGAGGGGCGCACCCGCAAGGCGCACAAGCCGAGTGATCGGCTCATTGTCCGCAGGCGCAGCAAGAAGAAGCGGTAGGAGCACGCGAGAATGCCTCGTAGTCTAAAAAAGGGCCCATTCGTAGACGACCACCTGATGACGAAGGTGGACACGCAGAACGACAAGGGCACCCGCAACGTCATCCGCACGTGGTCACGGCGCTCAATGATCGTGCCCGCCATGCTCGGGCACACCATCGCCGTACATGACGGACGCAAACATGTCCCGGTCTTCATTACCGAGGCCATGGTCGGCCACAAACTCGGTGAGTTCGCGCCGACCCGCACGTTCCGCAGCCATGTGAAGGACGACCGCCGCAGCCGCCGCTAGGGCGTTCAGGAAAAAGAGACGGAGAAGAGCGATGGAGGCTAGGGCAATGGCGCGGTATGTCCGCGTCACGCCGCGCAAGGCCCGCCGGGTGGTGGACCTCATCCGTGGCATGCCTGCGCAGCAGGCGCAGGCGGTGCTCGCCTTCGCGCCGCAGTCGGCGAGTGGCCCGATCGGCAAGGTCCTGGCCAGCGCCATCGCCAATGCGGGTCAGTCCCAGCATCTGGACGCGAGCGACTTGGTGGTGAGTCGGGCCTGGGTGGACGAAGGCCCGACCATGAAGCGCTTCCGGCCGCGCGCCCAGGGCCGCGCCTACCGGATCAACAAGCGGACGAGCCACATCACAGTCATCGTCTCCGACGAGGCGAAGGGGAGGACCCGCTAGTGGGCCAGAAAGTGAACCCGCACGGGTTCCGGTTGGGCATCACCACCGACTTCAAAAGCCGGTGGTATGCCGACAAGCTGTACAAGGAGTACGTCGCAGAGGATGTGGCGATCCGCCGGATGCTGCAGCGCGGCATGGAGCGTGCTGGCATCTCCAAGGTTGAGATCGAGCGGACCCGGGACCGTGTGCGGGTGGATATCCATACCGCCCGCCCGGGCATCGTGATCGGCAGGCGCGGAGCCGAGGCCGACCGGATCCGCGGCGACCTGGAGAAGCTGACCGGCAAGCAGATCCAGCTCAACATCCTTGAGGTCAAGAACCCCGAGATCGACGCCCAGCTGGTCGCGCAGGGTGTCGCGGAGCAGCTGTCCAGCCGGGTGTCCTTCCGGCGGGCGATGCGCAAAGCGATGCAGACCGCGATGAAGGGCGGGGCCAAGGGCATCCGGGTGCAGTGCTCGGGCCGTCTCGGCGGTGCCGAGATGTCGCGGTCGGAGTTTTACCGCGAGGGCCGGGTGCCACTGCACACCCTGCGGGCGGACATCGACTACGGCTTCTACGAGGCGCGCACCACCTTCGGCCGGATCGGCGTCAAGGTGTGGATCTATCGCGGTGACGCGCCGTCCACCCGGGCGGAGCGGGAAGCCATGGCGGTGGCGCTGCGGGCCGGACAGCGGCGCGACCGCGATCGGCCGCCGCCGCGCCGCCGCGGCCGCGCGGGTGGTGAGGCCGCGCCGGAGACGGCCCAGGGCGAGCAGCCCGCGGTCACGGCGGGAGAGGAGGGCTGAGTCATGCTCATCCCGCGCAGAATCGCCCACCGCAAACAGCACCGGCCGGATCGGTCGGGTGCGGCCAAGGGTGGTACCCGGGTGGTGTTCGGTGAGTACGGCATCCAGGCCCTGGAACACGCCTATGTGACCAACCGCCAGATCGAGGCGGCCCGGATCGCGATGACCCGCCACATCCGCCGCGGCGGGAAGGTGTGGATCACGATCTACCCGGACCGCCCGCTCACCAAGAAGCCGGCTGAGACCCGGATGGGGTCGGGCAAGGGCTCCCCGGAATGGTGGGTCGCCAATGTCAAGCCGGGACGGGTCATGTTCGAGCTGTCCGGTGTGGCGGAGCCAGTGGCCAGGGAGGCCCTGCGCCGTGCCATGCACAAGCTCCCCATGAAATGCCGCTTCGTGAAGCGAGAGGTGGGTGAGGCCTGATGGCGAGCACGCTGTCCGCCGCGGACCTGCGCAATGCCACCGAGGAAGAACTCGACAGCAAGCTGGCCGACGCGAAGGCGGAGTTGTTCAACCTGCGCTTCCAGGCCGCGACCGGCCAGCTTGAGAGCCATGGCCGGCTCCGCGCGGTCCGCAAGGAGATCGCCCGCATCTACACCGTGAAGCGGGAACGCGAACTCGGCATCGTCACGGTGGCGGAGGAGGCGGAGATCAGTGAGTGAGGCCCAGGCAGGTGCCGCCGACCGCGGATACCGCAAGGTCCGGGAAGGCTACGTGGTCAGCGACAAGATGGACCGCACGGTCGTGGTCGAGGTCGAGGACCGGGTCAAGCATCCCAAGTACGGCAAAGTCATCCGCCGTACCAAGAAGTACAAGGCCCACGATGAGGGCAACGCGTGCGGTGTTGGGGACTTGGTCAGGCTGATGGAAACCCGCCCGATCTCCGCCACGAAGCGGTGGCGGGTCGCGGAGATCTTGGAGAAGGCGAAGTAGGTCCGGGCCGCCAGCCTCAGAGCCGGCGGCGTCGCAGAAGCAGGAGTTGACGTGATCCAGCAGGAGTCGCGGCTGAAAGTCGCCGACAACACCGGAGCCAAGGAGATCTTGTGCATCCGAGTGCTTGGCGGCTCCAGTCGGCGCTACGCGGGCATTGGCGATGTCATCGTGGCGACCGTGAAGGATGCCCTTCCCGGCGCCGGAGTGCGCAAGGGCGACGTGGTGAAGGCGGTTGTCGTACGCACGCGCAAGGAACGCCGGCGCGCTGACGGCTCCTATATCCGTTTCGACGAGAACGCGGCCGTCCTGATCAGGGACAGCGGGGACCCTCGTGGCACCCGCATCTTCGGGCCGGTCGGCCGGGAACTACGCGAGAAGCGTTTCATGCGCATCATCTCGCTCGCGCCGGAGGTGCTGTGATGGCGAGCAAGCCCAAGCACGTGGCCGCGGGCACTGGCGGCGGCATGAAGATCAAGAAGGGTGACACGGTGATGATCCTTGCTGGTCGCGATCGCGGCCGGCAGGGGAAGGTGATCGCCGCCTACCCGACCCAGCAGCGGGTGCTGGTCGAGGGGGTCAACATCATCCGCAAGAACACCAAGGTCAACTACCAGGGGGCGCGTGGCGCGAAGGAAGGCGGCATCGTGACCCAGGAGGCCCCCATCCACGTGAGCAATGTGGCGCTGATCGACCCGGAGACCAAGAAGCCGGCGCGGGCCGGTTACCGGATCGAAGAGGACAACAAGAAGGTCCGGATCACCCGCCCGGGCGGTAAGGACATCTGATGACAGCAACGACAGCGGAGCGCCAGGCTGAGCGTGTCGTCCCCCGACTGCGGCAGCGTTACGAGAGCGAGATCGCGCCCGCGCTGCGGGAGGAGTTCGGCTACCCGAACGTCATGCAGATCCCGCGGGTCACCAAGGTGGCTGTCAACATGGGTGTCGGGGAGGCTGCCCGGGACGCCAAGCTGATCGAGGGCGCCGTGCGGGACCTCACGGTCATCAGCGGCCAGCGTCCCGCCGTGGCCCGTGCGAAGAAGTCCATCGCGCAGTTCAAGCTCCGGGAGGGCATGCCGATCGGGGCGCACGTGACGTTGCGCGGGGACCGGATGTGGGAATTCCTGGACCGCCTGCTGGCTCTTGCGCTGCCCCGGATCCGCGACTTCCGTGGGCTCTCCGACCAGCAGTTCGACGGCCGGGGAAATTACACCTTCGGTCTGATCGAGCAGCTGATGTTCCATGAGATCAACCCCGACCAGGTGGACCGTCAGCGGGGCATGGACGTGACCATTGTCACCAGCGCCACCACCGATGACGAGGGCCGTTCGCTGCTGCGGCGGCTCGGGTTCCCGTTCAAGGAGAGCTGAACCGTGGCTAAGAAGTCGCTGGTCGCGAAAGCCAAGCGCAAGCCCAAGTTCGAGGTGCGAGGTTATACACGGTGTTCGCGGTGCGGCCGCCCCCGCGCCGTGTACCGCCGGTTCGGGCTCTGCCGGGTGTGCTTCCGCACCATGGCACATCGCGGCGAGTTGCCCGGCATCACGAAATCGAGCTGGTAAAGACCAACCCGCCTTACTGACCGACCTGGGCGCCGAGCGCCCACCGACCACGCCGTAGGTCCATCCGGAAACCGCGGTGAGGAGGGCCACCAGGCCATGACGATGACAGATCCGATCGCAGACATGCTGACACGTCTGCGGAACGCCAACTCGGCATACCACGACAGCGTGGGCATGCCGTATTCGAAGATCAAGGCGCATATCGCCGAGATCCTCCAGCAGGAGGGCTACATCGCGGGCTGGACCGTCCAGGACGCTGAGGTGGGCAAGAACCTCGTCATCGCGCTCAAGTTCGGGCCCACCCGGGAACGCTCGATCGCGGGGCTCAAGCGGGTCTCCAAGCCCGGGCTGCGCGTGTACGCCAAGAAGGACAGCCTGCCGCGGGTCCTCGGTGGCCTGGGGGTGGCCATTATCTCCACCTCCGGTGGCCTGATGACGGACCGGCAGGCACACAAGCGGGGCGTGGGCGGGGAAGTCCTCGCCTACGTCTGGTAAGGAGCCCCGATGTCGCGAATCGGACGCATGCCGGTGGTCCTCCCGAGCGGGGTCGACGTCTCCATCGAGGGCCGCGAGGTGCGGGTGCGGGGTCCCAAGGGGGAGCTTTCGCTGCGGGTGGCCGAGCCCATCGAGGTGTCGCAGGCCGATGGCGTCGTCACGGTGACCCGCCCCAGCGACGAAGGTCATGTCCGTGCCCTGCACGGGCTCTCCCGCTCGCTGGTGGCCAACATGGTGACCGGTGTCACCGAGGGCTACAGCAAGACGCTGGAGATCGTCGGAGTCGGCTACCGGGTGCAGGCACGTGGCCAGTCCGTGGAGTTCTCGCTCGGCTTCAGCCACCCGGTCATTGTCAACCCGCCGGAGGGCATCACGTTCCGCGTCGAGACCCCGACCCGGATGGTGGTGGAGGGCCTCGACAAGCAGTGCGTGGGTGAGGTCGCCGCCAACATCCGCAAGCTCCGCAAGCCCGACCCCTATAAGGGCAAGGGCGTGCGGTACCAGGGTGAGCAGATCCGGCGCAAGGTCGGGAAGGCTGGTAAGTAGGACATGGCTGGCATGAGGAGCACGACCCACCGGCATACCGCCGCGCGGACAGCGGCGCGGGCGCGCAGGCATGTGCGGGTCCGCCGGAAGGTCGCGGGAACGACCGCCCGGCCGAGGCTGAGCGTCAACCGTTCGGCCCGGCACATCTTCGCCCAATTGGTGGACGACAGCACGGGCCGGACACTGGCCGCTGCCTCTACCCTGGATTCCGGTATCCGCGGCGCGGACGGGGACAAGACGGCCAAGGCACGCCAGGTGGGCGAACTGCTGGCCCAGCGGGCCCACGACAGAGGGATCTCGGCCGTGGTGTTCGACCGTGGCGGATACGCCTACCACGGCCGGGTGGCAGCGCTCGCCGACGGTGCCCGGGAAGGTGGGCTGGTGCTGTGAACTCGCTGGCTGGCCGCCGGGCACCCACACCAGAGATGAGGACGATCTGATGGCAGCAACTCCACGGCGTGGAGGCGGCGGTGAGCGCCGGGAACGCCGTGACGACCGCCGCGGCGGCGCTGAGAAGGGCACCGCATACCTGGAACGAGTGGTGACCATTAACAGGGTCGCCAAGGTTGTCCAGGGCGGGCGCCGGTTCAGCTTCACGGCACTGGTCGTCGTCGGCGACGGCAACGGCATGGTCGGGGTCGGCTACGGCAAGGCCAAGGAGGTCCCCGCGGCGATCGCCAAGGGCGTCGAAGCCGCCAAGAAACACTTCTTCCGGGTGCCGCGGATCGGTGGCACCATCCCGCACACCGTGCAGGGGGAGGAGGCCGCCGGGGTGGTGCTGCTGAAGCCCGCCAGTCCCGGGACCGGTGTCATCGCCGGTGGCCCCGTCCGGGCCGTACTCGAGTGCGCGGGGGTTCACGATGTGCTCTCCCGCTCTCTGGGCTCTTCCAATCCCATCAACGTCGTGCACGCGACCGTGGCCGCGCTCAAGGGCCTGAGCCGGCCAGAAGAAATCGCGGCCCGGCGCGGGCTGGCCCTGGAGGACGTGGCGCCCGCGGCGATGCTGCGGGCCCGTGCCGCGGCCGCGAGTGCCGCGAACGGCAACAGCTGAGCGGAGGCGGCGTGTCACAGCTGAAGGTAACCCAGACAGGGTCGCGGATCGGCGGGACCAGAGAGCAGCGAGCCACGCTGCGTTCGCTGGGCCTCAAGCGGATCGGCGATTCAGTCATCAAACAGGACCGGCCCGAGTTCCGGGGCATGATAGCGGCGGTGCGCCACCTGGTCGCCGTCGAGGAGGTCGACTGACATGGCAGCCGGCGACGGCAACGGGTCCGTGCTGAAACTCCATCACCTGCGGCCGGCACCGGGCGCGCGCACCGCGCGGACCCGGGTGGGCAGAGGTGAGGCGTCCAAGGGCAAGACCGCGGGGCGCGGGACCAAGGGCACTAAGGCACGTGGCCAGGTGGCGCCCGGCTTCGAGGGCGGACAGATGCCCCTGCAGCGCCGGGTGCCGAAACTGCGGGGCTTTTCCAACGCCCGCTTCAGGACCACCTACCAGGTGGTCAACCTGAGCAGGATAGCCGAACTCTTTCCCGATGGGGGTGACGTCACACCGGAGATCCTTGCGGCGAGGGGTGCCGTGCGCCCCGGTGAACTCGTCAAGGTTCTGGGCACCGGTGAGGTGGCCGTACCGTTGCGGGTGAGCGCACACGCGTTCTCCGGCACCGCCCGTGACAAGATCACCGCGGCGGGGGGGACCGTCACTAAGCTGTAGGGACGCTTCGGCGTTTCCTGAACCCATCGAGTGCGAGGACAGCGCATGCGAACGGCGATCCTCCGGGCCTTCCGGACGCCTGACCTGCGGCGGAAGCTGCTCTTCACCGTCTTCATCATTGCCATTTTCCGGCTCGGTGCGGCACTGCCCACCCCGGGCGTGTCGGAGAAGGCGGTCACCTTTTGCACCGGCGTGGTGAACAGGGGCGGCAACAGTGTGCTCGCCCTTGTGAACCTGTTCAGCGGGGGTGCGCTGCTGCGGCTGTCGGTGTTCGCGCTCGGGATCATGCCCTACATCACCGCGAGCATCATTTTCCAGTTGCTCGCGGTGGTCATCCCGCGCCTGGAGAAACTCCGCAAGGAGGGCCAGGCGGGCCAGACCAAGATCACCCAGTACACCCGGTACCTGACGGTCGGCCTGGCCATCCTGCAGGCGACCGCCACCGTGGCGCTGGCCCGGTCCGGCAACCTCTTCGGCACCTCCTGCAACAAGACGCTGATCCCCAACCCCTCGGTCTTCACGATCGTCACCATGGTCACATGCATGACGGCCGGGACTGCCGTGATCATGTGGCTCGCCGAACTGATCACCGACCGCGGCGTCGGCAACGGCATGTCACTGCTGATCTTCATCCAGGTCATCGCGGTCATCCCCGGTGAGCTGCTGAACATCTACCGGATCAGGCACGCCTTCGTGTTCGGGGTGGTGCTGGCCGTCGGTGTGGCGATCGTGGCGTTCGTGGTCTTCATGGAGCAGGCCCAGCGGCGGATCCCCGTGCAGTACGCCAAGCGGATGATCGGCCGCAAGATGTACGGGGGCACGTCCACCTATATCCCGATCAAGGTGAACCAGGCCGGGGTCATCCCGGTGATCTTCGCGTCCTCGCTGCTGTACATCCCCTATCTAGCGGTGACCCTGTTCGGTAATCCCACCTCCGCCCACCCTCCGGCGTGGGACCTGTGGATCCAGCAGAATTTGGTGCAGACCGACCGGTGGCCCTATATGACCGCCTTCTTCGTCCTCATCATCTTCTTCACCTACTTCTACGTCGCGATCACGTTCAACCCCCCTGAGGTCGCCGACGACATGAAGAAGTACGGCGGCTTCATTCCCGGTATCCGGCCGGGACGGCCGACCGCGGAGTACCTCAACTATGTGCTCACCCGGCTGACCGCGCCTGGCTCGGTGTACCTGGGCATCGTCGCGCTGATCCCGATGATCGCCCTCGCCATGCTCGGGGCCAGCCAGAACTTCCCGTTCGGTGGCACGAGCATCCTGATCGCGGTGGGCGTGGGGCTTGACACGGTGAAGCAGATCGAGAGCCAGTTGCAGCAGCGCAACTACGAGGGCTTCTTGCGGTAGTGCGCATCGTCCTGGTGGGCCCCCCAGGTGCGGGCAAGGGGACGCAGGCCCAGTTCATCGCATCGCACCTGTCTGTGCCGAAGATCTCGACAGGTGACATCTTCCGCGACAACGTCAGCCGCGGCACGGAGCTTGGCCGCCGCGCGCAGGCGTACATGGCGCGGGGTGATCTGGTGCCGGACGAGGTCACCATCGCCATGGTGACGGACCGCCTGGGCGAGGATGACGCGCAGAACGGGTTCCTGCTCGACGGTTTCCCCAGGAACGTTCCCCAGGCCGAGAAGCTCTCCAAGCTGCTCGCCTCCTGGCACACCAAGCTCGATGTGGTCCTCGAACTGGTCGTCGACGACGATGAGGTGGTCCGCAGGCTGTCAGGGCGCCGCACCTGCCGGCGCTGCGGCAGGGTCTGGCACGTCTCATTCGACCCCCCCACCAAGCCTGACGTGTGTGACGTCTGCGGCGGGGAGTTGTTCCAGCGCGACGACGACTCCGAAGATACGATCCGCCATCGGCTGGAGGTCTACCAGCAGCAGACCTCGCCACTGGCGTCCTTCTACGCCGACGAGGGAATACTGCTCGGCATCGACGCCACCGGGCCGGTCGAGGAGGTCACCGAGCGGGCACTGGCCTCGCTGCGCCGCTTCCTGCGCTGAGCCGATCGGCCACCCTCACCGGCCAGCCACGGGCCGGCGGTACGGTGAAGGGGTAATCCGGCGGAGGAAGGATGCGGCTACGGCGCAGGCCAGCTATAGAGGTCAAGACGCCCGGTCAGCAGGCGGCCATGCGTGAGGCCGGGCTCGTGGTGGAACGGGCGCTGCAAGCCGTGGCGAGGTCAGTGGCAGCGGGGGTGACGACGGCCGACCTGGACCAGATCGCGCACGGCGTGATCGAGGCCGCTGGGGCGGTGCCATCCTTCCAGGGGTTCCACGGGTTTCCCGCAACAATCTGCGCCTGCGTGAACGAGGAGATCGTGCATGGCAACCCGGCGCGGGCGCGCAGTCTCACCGATGGTGACATCGTCTCGGTCGACTGCGGCGCCGCCGTAGATGGGTGGCATGCGGACGCCGCGGTGACCCTGCCGGTCGGCGAAGTCAGCGCGGACGTCGCCGCGCTGCTGGATACCTGTGAACGAGCGCTCTGGCATGGGGTTGTCCAAGCCCGCGCCGGCCATCACGTCAGCGATGTCTCCCACGCCGTGGAGGATTACGTCCGCTCCCGCGCAGAGTACGGCATCATCGAGGACTATGTCGGGCACGGGATCGGCAGCGAGCTTCATATGGAGCCCATCGTCCCCAATCTCGGCTACCCGGGCCGAGGGCCGGTGCTCGGGGAGGGGATGGCAGTGGCGATCGAGCCCCTGCTGGCGCTGGGCTCACCTGCCACCCGCCTGCTCGAGGATGGCTGGACTGTGGTGACACAGGACGGCAGTTGGTCGGCGCATTTCGAGCACACGGTGGTGATCACCGGAGCCGGACCGTGGGTGCTGACGGCCGCCGACGGTGGACGGGAAGGGGTCGGGTGGGTGAGCATGCAACCGAGCATCGTAAGGCGCTGGGGAGGTGCCGGGGATGGCCGGTGAGCGACGGATCCGGGCCTCTGACGCAGACCGTGACCGCACCGCTACGCTCCTGCGCGAGCATCACGTGGCTGGCCGCCTCACCGCCGAGGAGTTCAACGAACGGCTCGACAAGGCCTACGCGGCCAAGACTCTCGGCGAACTCGACGATCTGCTCGCCGATCTGCCCGCGATCGACCTCTACCAGCTACCCGATGCCAGCCTGCGAAGGCCGCCGTCGCCGCCCGGGACACCGCCGCTGCCCTGGCTCATGACGACGTCCCAGGCAGCACGCCTGTCCCCCGCCTGGCGCGCGGCTTGGGGTTCGTGGTTGTCGGCCAGCCTGCTGATGGTGGTCATCTGGCTGGCCAGCGGCCATCCGTCCAACCTGTGGTTCCTGTGGGTGGCGGGCCCGTGGGGGGTGGTCCTGCTCGGCCGGTGGATCACCGGCGGACCCCCGCGGTCGCGTGGCCCACGGCGACGGCGTGATTGGTGAGGGCGTGATTGGTGACGGTGCGTTCGCTGACGGTCCGGCGGGGCCGGGGCTCACCCGGTTCGCATTGCCCGGCGAGGTCGCGTACACTCATGTTCGGCCCACTGATTGATCCGGCCGGTTGCCGCGTGCGCGGGGCCGGCGGTCCGCTGGGTCACCCGCCCTCGGTCGTCGTACGCGAGCACGCTGCCATGGCGGGACGCCTCGGGAGAGGTTACGGACGTAGGCGGCCAGCACACTAATGAGCGTCCCGTTCACGCCGCGGTGCGGTGGGGACGGACGGGCAGGAAGCGAAGCGCGGAGGATATGCCAAAGAAGGATGGTGCCATCGAGATCGAGGGCACGATCGTCGAGTCACTTCCCAATGCCTTCTTCCGCGTGGAACTCGACAATGGGCACAGGGTTCTGGCTCACATCAGTGGGAAGATGCGGATGCACTACATCCGGATCCTTCCCGATGACCGTGTGGTCGTTGAACTGAGTCCATACGACCTGTCCCGCGGACGGATCGTATACCGATACAAGTGAAGAAGTGCCGGTGCCCGAGTGGGCGCCCGCACACGTGATACGGCACGGGCAGCGGTCCGGGCCGGAGGAGTCCAGGTGAAGGTCAAGCCGAGTGTGAAGAAGATCTGCAGCAAGTGCCGGATCATCCGTCGGCATGGCCGCGTCATGGTTATCTGCGCTGATCCCCGGCACAAGCAGCGCCAGGGCTGAGCGCACCGCACACGCGCACCGCAGACCGGTGCCCGGCATAGCCGGGCACTGTCCACCCCCGGCAGGGAGGCCGGGGCCCGCCCGGGCAGGAGCGGGGACGCGATGCGCAAGACCTCCCCAGGCAGCAGAAGGAGCACTGCCCGCATATGGCACGTCTCGTTGGTGTGGACCTCCCGCGCGAAAAGCGCCTAGAGGTCGCGCTCACGTATGTCTACGGCATCGGCCGTACCCGGGCCCTGGAGACGCTGAAGGCGACCGGGGTCAGTGGCGATATCAGGGTGCACAGTCTTTCGGACGAAGACCTTGTCCGGTTGCGTGACTGGATCGAAGGCAATTACCGGGTGGAAGGCGACCTGCGCCGTGAGGTGCAGGCGGACATCCGCCGCAAGGTAGAGATCGGGTGCTACCAGGGCCTGCGGCACCGGCGGGGACTGCCCGTCCACGGCCAGCGCACCCAGACCAACGCACGCACCCGCAAGGGCAAGAAGAAGACCGTGGCCGGCAAGAAGAAGACCGGCAAGAAGTAGCCGCTCCGCGCGGATCGACGACCTCCAGCGAACAGGACGCAGATGCCTCCAAGAAGCCGCACCGGCGCCGCCAAGAAGGTGCGCCGCAAGGAAAGGAAGAACGTCGCTCACGGGCATGCCCACATCAGGAGCACGTTCAACAACACGATCGTCTCCATCACCGACCCGGTCGGGAACGTCATCTCGTGGGCGTCTTCCGGGCAGGTTGGTTTCAAGGGGTCCCGTAAGTCGACGCCGTTCGCGGCGCAGATGGCTGCCGAAGCCGCAGCCCGGCGGGCGATGGAACACGGCATGCGCAAGGTGGACGTTTTCGTAAAGGGCCCGGGTTCGGGCCGGGAAACCGCGATCCGCTCGCTGCAGGCCACCGGACTGGAGGTCGGCTCCATCCAGGACGTGACGCCGGTCCCGCACAACGGATGTCGCCCCCCTAAGCGGCGCAGGGTCTGAAGGGTAGCGAGGAGATGGCTCGATACACAGGTGCGGACTGCAGGCTCTGCCGCCGCGAAAAGATGAAGCTCTTCCTCAAGGGCGCCAAGTGTGACTCGCCGAAGTGCCCGATCGAGGTCCGGCCCTATCCTCCGGGGGAACACGGCCGGAACCGGCCCAAGGAGAGCGAGTACCTGCTTCAGATCCGGGAGAAGCGGAAGGCGCGGCGGGTCTACGGCGTGCTGGAACGCCAGTTCCACAATTACTACGTGGAAGCTTCGCGCCGCCGCGGCAAGACCGGCGAAGTCCTGCTCCAGATCCTGGAGACGCGACTGGACAACGTCGTCTACCGGGCCGGGTTCGCCAAGAGCCGTGACATGGCGCGCCAGTTGGTCAGGCACGGCCACTTGCTGATCAACGGCGGCAAGGTGGACATCCCCTCCTACCTGGTCAGCGAGCGGGACATCATCGAGGTGCGCCCAGGTTCGCTGGAACTGACACCCTTCGTGGTGGCGCGGGCCGAGGCAGGCGAGCGGCAGGTTCCCGCCTGGCTGGAGGTCATCCCGAACCGGATGCGGATCCTGGTTCACACCCTGCCGTCCCGGGCGCAGATCGACACACAGGTGCAGGAGCAGCTCATCGTCGAGCTGTACTCCAAGTAATTGCGCCGGCGGGCGCGGATGCGCGCTCGCCGGTGGGCGGGCGGCAGGCTGCCGTCAGCACGGATCGCGACTGTCATATAGCGGACGTCGCGGAAAGGGGTAGGCAATGCTCATTGCCCAGCGGCCGACTCTCGCCGAAGAGCCGGTGGATGAATTCAGGTCCAGGTTCGTCATTGAGCCGCTCGAGCCCGGATTCGGGTACACGATAGGCAACTCGCTGCGCCGGACACTCCTGTCGTCCATCCCGGGTGCCGCGGTCACCAGCATCCGGATCGAGGGCGTGCTGCACGAGTTCTCGACCGTCGCGGGCGTCAAGGAGGACGTGACCGACATCATCCTCAATCTCAAGGAGCTTGTCGTCTCCTCGGAGCAGGATGAGCCGGTGGTCATGTACCTGCGCAAGCAGGGCCCCGGCGAGGTGACAGCGGCCGACATCGCCCCTCCGGCCGGGGTGGAGGTCCACAATCCTGGCCTGCACATCGCCACCCTGAACGGCAAGGGCAAGCTGGAGATGGAACTCACGGTCGAGCGCGGCCGGGGTTATGTGTCTGCGGCCCAGAACAAGCAGCCCGGTCAGGAGATCGGGCGCGTTCCCATCGACTCCATCTACTCCCCAGTCCTGCGGGTCACCTACAAGGTCGAGGCGACGCGTGTCGAGCAGCGCACCGACTTCGACCGCCTCATCCTGGACGTGGAGACCAAGGCGTCGATGCGCCCCCGCGACGCGGTGGCCAGTGCTGGCAAGACGCTGGTGGAGCTGTTCGGGCTGGCGCGCGAACTCAACGTGGACGCCGAGGGCATCGACATCGGCCCCTCCCCGACCGATGCGGCGCTCGCGGCAGACCTGGCACTGCCGATCGAGGATCTCAACCTCACGGTTCGCTCCTACAACTGCCTCAAGCGCGAAGGCATCCACAGCGTGGGCGAACTGGTCGCCCGCAGCGAGCAGGACCTGCTCGATATCCGCAACTTCGGCGCGAAGTCGATCGAGGAAGTCAAGCAGAAGCTGGCCGACATGCAGTTGGCGCTCAAGGATTCACCGCCAGGGTTCGACCCCGGTGCGGCGGTGGACACCTATGGCGCGGACGACGATGAAATCTACGTCGAGACCGAGCAGTACTGACGGTTCCGGCTTAGCACGACCGAGGAGAGCGACGCATGCCCACGCCCATCAAGGGCCCCCGGCTGGGAGGCAGCTCCGCCCACCAGCGCCACATCATGGCGAATCTCGCCACTGCCCTGTTCGAGCATGGCAAGATCACCACGACCGAGGCCAAGGCCCGTCGCCTGCGGCCATTCGCCGAGCGCCTGATCACCTTCGCCAAGCGAGGCGACCTCCACGCCAGACGGGAGGTGCTGACCGTCGTCCCCAACAAGGGGGTCGTGCACACCCTCTTCACCGAGATCGGACCGAGCTTCTCGGGCCGGGACGGTGGGTACACGCGGATCACCAAGATCGCGCCGCGCAAGGGCGACAATGCCCCGCTCGCGGTCGTGGAACTGATCCGCGAGGAAGCCACCAGCACGGGCACGGCGGGCAGGCGGGGGCGCCGGGCTCCGCAGCCATCCTCGCCGCGGCCGGCGGGGCCTTCCGCTTGGGCTGTCCCCGCTGCGGTCGCGCCGGAGGCGGAGGAGCCAGCCGTTGAGCCCGACGAGGCGGCTGAGGAAGCGAGCCCAGCCGTGATGGATGAGGCGGTGCCGCAAGCCGACGCCGTGCTCACCGAGGATGACGAAGCCGAGGAACAGGGCACGGACGGCCAGGAGTAGCCAGTCACAGCTTCGGTAGATCCCGGGACGATCCGGATCCGCCTGGACATCGCCTACGACGGATCCGGATTCTCGGGCTGGGCACGGCAGGCTGGTCGGCGGACGGTCCAGCAGACCCTGGAAGACGGGCTGCGCCAGGTGCTGCGGCTAGCCGAGCAACCGCACCTGACGGTGGCCGGCCGTACAGATGCGGGTGTCCATGCCAGGGGACAGGTCGCGCACGCGGATGTGCCTGCGCAGTGCTGGGCACAGTGCGCTGGCACGCTGATACGGAGCCTGGCCGGGGTGCTCCCGCCCGATGTCCGCGTGCACGCGGTGGCGGCCACGTCGGCTGGGTTCGACGCACGGTTCTCCGCGGTGTGGCGTCGCTACAGCTACCGGGTCTGCGACGATCTGGCCGCCGCGGACCCACTGCGGCGGCACGAGACGTTGTGGTACCCCAGGCCGGTCGACCTCACCCGCATGAACGAGGCGGCGCAGGGCTGTATCGGGGAGCATGACTTCGCCGCCTTCTGCCGCAGGCGCAAAGGCGCCACCACGGTGCGGGGCCTGGTGCGGCTCGACTGGGCCAGACCAGCCCCGGGGATCGCGGTTGCCACCGTCGTCGCGGACGCCTTCTGCCACAACATGGTCAGGTCACTGGTCGGCGCGCTGCTGCGGGTGGGCGATGGGTCCCGGGAGGTCACCTGGCCGGCGGCTGTGCTCGCCGGCCGCGCACGCGATCCGGCGGTGACAGTCCTGCCACCGCACGGGCTGTGCCTGGAGGAAGTTGGATACCCCGCCGCCGGTGAGTTCTCAATGCGGGCACTGGCTACCCGCCGGGTGCGTGAACTGGCTGAAGACACCACCATGGCGTGCAGCGACGGCGCTGGGACCCGGTGAGGATCAGGGCGCGGCCGACGGATGGCCGGTCACCATCCTGCTGGTGAGGCTCACGTTGACGGTGTCACTGATCAGCCCGGCCGAGAACTGTTCGAGTTCGAGGCGATGCCGTTTACCGGCTGGCGAGTGCAGGTTGGCGAACTCGGTCCAGATGAGGATGAGGTAGTGGCCCTTGACCTCGGCCTCTTCCAGGCCGGTTCCCTTGGCGAGGTTGCGTGTCGGACCGTGGGCGCCGGGCAACTGCCTGATGAATTGGCTGGACCCGGTGGTGTGCCCGGCCCGGGCGGCGGCGGCATAATCGGCCAGGTTCAGGACCCCAACGGTGGCCATCAGCTTGCGGTTCGCCGACAGGTAACTCGCCCGCATCACCTGGGTGCAGCCGCCCTTGCGCACAGCGGCCCGCAGCGCGGCGCCGATGACCGCGTGCGTGCATGCTGACCCGGACTGCTGGACGGTGCGGGTCGAGGCGGCGCTGACGGAGGTGACGCGTGCCGGGAAGAGTTCAGCAAGTGTGAGCGGCTGTGGATCGTCTGCCCTGCTTGCGATGTGCTTCCAGGGGCCGAGCGACGGGCTCACGCTGACTGGGGTGGGCTGCAGCGGTGCGGCCCGCGGTGTGGGCGCCTGACCGCGCAGGTACACATAGGCGCCGACCACCAGGATGACGGCTATCACAGGAGCTATCAGCACCATGGCGACGAACCGGTTGGAGTGGCGCCGCCCGCCGACGCGTCGGCGGGCGGCGGGGGAGGACCGTGCCCGCTGGCCCGCCGGAGCGGCCTGGCGGCTGCTGGCCGCCCGCTGTGGCCCGGTGGCGCTGGCCGCCCGCTGTGGCCCGGTGGCGCTGGTCGCCCGC
>DAHUZQ010000042.1 GCA_027306495.1 Actinomycetota bacterium
GCCAGGCATGCTCGGCGCGGGCGAGGACCCGGTGGGCGCCGCCGCCGCGGCCGGGGAGCCCAGCGCCCTCGACCCGGGAGGCCACCTGCGGGCCGCCGCCGCCGACTGCGTGCACTGCGGCTTCTGCCTGCCGGCCTGCCCGACGTATCAGCTCTGGGGCGAGGAAATGGACTCCCCTCGCGGCCGGATTCACCTGATCCACCAGGTCCTGAACGGCGCCGCGCTGACCGAGGCCGCCAACACCCACCTGGACCGCTGCCTTGGCTGCATGGCGTGCCTGACCGCGTGCCCATCGGGGGTCCGCTACAACGAACTCATCGAAGCGGCCCGCACCTGGACCGAGGAGCCGCCGGGCGGCGCCACTGTGGGGCCGCCGCGTTCGGCTCGCGACCGGGCATTCCGGTCCGCGATCTTCGCCACCTTCCCGTACCCGCGCCGGCTGCGTGCTCTGACAGCGCCACTGCGGCTGATGCAGCGTTCGGGCCTGCAGCGTCGGCTGGGGGGCAGCGATGCCCTGCGGCGGCTGGCACCGGAGGTGGCCTCCGCATTGCGGCTCGCGCCCCGGGCCGCCGGCCCTTACCGTCGCCTGCCTGCCCGGGTGCCCGCCCGCGGGCAGCGCCGGGCGGTGGTCGGCATGCTGACCGGGTGCGTCCAGGACGTGTTCTTCCCGCAGGTCAACGCCGCGACCGCGAGGGTTCTGGCGGCCGTGGGATGCGATGTGATCATCCCGCCCGATCAGGGCTGCTGCGGCGCCCTGTCCCTGCATTCCGGCCGTGCCGAGCAGGCGGCCCGGTTCGCCCGGCGCACCATCGAGACGTTCGAACGGGCCGGAGTCGACGTCGTCGTCGTCAACTCCGCCGGGTGCGGTTCGGCCATGAAGGAGTACGGCGGGTTGCTGGAGCGCGCCACACGTAACGGCGCCGATCACCGGGCAGGGGCCAGCCGGCCTGGGACTGAGCGGGACTGGGCCGCCTCGGAGGGCGCCGGCCAGGACTGGGTGAGCCGGGCGGAGGCATTCAGCGCCAGGGTGCGCGACCTCAGCGAATTCTTGGCGGAGATGGCCGGCTCGGGCGATCAGCAGCCGGTGTGGCACCCACTTCCCGTGACGGTCGCCTATCACGATGCCTGCCATCTGGCCCACGCGCAGCGCATCCGGCGCCAGCCCAGGGACCTGCTGCGGGCGATTCCCAGCCTTAGGCTGGTCGAGGTGGGTGATGCCGGGACCTGCTGCGGGTCGGCAGGTGTCTACAACCTGCTCGAACCGGAGACCGCCCGTGAACTCGGCCAGCTTAAGGCCGACGCCGTCCGGGCCACCGGTGCCCGTCTGGTCGTCTCCGCGAACCCGGGCTGCAGCCTGCAGATCGCGGCAGCCCTGGGCGCGCAGGGCGGTGCTCCGGGGGGCGAAGAGCCGGTGGGCACCGAATCGGTGGGCGCGGCCCCGGCTGTGCTCCACATCGCGGAACTGCTCGACGCCTCGCTGCGCGGCCTGCCGGTCTCCGCACTCACGGGCTGACCGGGCACTGCGCGGCCCGCCGGCCTGCGGCGCTCACAGCCCAGCCGCTGCGGTCGGGGACCGCAGCGGAGCCCGCATCGTCGCCTCCGGGACGATATTTCACGCGCTTGGACCATTCTGCGGCCGATTTATGGTGGTTCACTTGGCCGAAACACCTGAAATGTCCGCGAGTTAATCTGCCGCTGCGCTCGCGTCGGCGGCCTGTGCGGCCTGGAGCCAGGCGGGCTCCAGATCGCCCTCCGCGACGATCACCGCCGGACCGGTCAGGTACGCGGTCGTTGCCCTGAGAGTCACCGTCAGGTCGCCGCCGGGGACCGTGAGCCGCCACGAACCCTCGGCCAGGCCCGCCTCGTGGGCGACGGCGGCCACCGCCGCGACCGCGCCGGTCCCGCAGGAGCACGTCTCCCCCGAACCGCGCTCGTACACACGCATGGACGCGGAGCCCGGGCCCGTCACCCGGACGAGTTCCACGTTGGCCCCGTCCGGGAACTCGGCGGGATCCAGAGCGGGCGGGCTGGTCAGGTCGAAGGAGTCCAGTCGGTCCTGCACGAGGCAGGCCAGGTGCGGATTGCCCACGCTGAGCCGCAGGCCATGGTGCAGGGTGCCGCCGATAACGGCCCGGCCCGGACCGAGCAGCGATACGGCGCCCATGTCCACGGTGACGTCGCCATCGGCGCCGAACTTCACCGTCCGGAACCCGGCTCGGGTGCCGAACGCGATCTCGTTCCCGCGCACGAGGCCCCGGCGGGCCAGGTACCGGGCGAAGACCCGGATCCCGTTCCCGCACATCTCGGCGATACTGCCGTCGGCGTTGCGGTAATCCATGAACCATTCCGGCGCGTGGGCGGTCTCGGCGATTCCGGGGACTTCACCCACCCGCGCGAGGGCCTGCGTCCGGACGGCACGCAGCACGCCGTCCGCGCCGATTCCGGTATGCCGGTTGCAGAGCGCCGCCGCAAGGTCCGCGGACAGGCCGGCCGAGCCGTCCTCGTCGACCAGGATGACGAAGTCGTTGCCGGTCCCGTGGCCCTTCGCGAAGCGCATGAACCTGAGCGTAGCCACCACCATGCCTGGTCCCGACCTCGGCATCGGGTGGGGGCGGGCAAGTCGGAGCGCTCAGCGTACGGCGTGCGGCGCGGGAGACTTTCGTGATCAAGACATGGCTGTAGCTGGGCGTTCGGCTACGTGGTGATCACGGGCATGCAGGCGCGGTCCAGGCCGAAGCGACGGGCAGAAGCCAGGCTCAGAGCCCGGCCGGCTCCGCCGCCAGCGCGTCCAGCGCGGCCTCCAGCAGGCCACCCTCGTCGTCGGCGCCCGCCGGGAGCCAGCGCACCCGCGGATCGCGGCGGAACCACGACTCCTGCCGCCGCACGAACCGGCGGGTGGCCGCGATGGTGTCATCCAGCGCTTCCTGCTCGGTGCACTCCCCGGCGAGGAACCGCAGCACCTGTGCGTAACCGAGAGCGCGGCTCGCGGTCAGCCCCTCACTCAGCCCGGCGCGCTCCAGCGCTGCCACCTCGGCCACGAAGCCCTGCGCCCACATGCGCCGGGCACGGACCGCGATCCGCTGCGCCAGCTCGGGGCGCGCCACGGCGAGCCCAATCTGGACCACCGGGTACACGGCCCGGTAACCGGGCATCTGCGCGGTGAACGGCTTTCCCGACAACTCGATCACTTCCAGCGCGCGCACGATCCGCCGACCGTTGGAGGGCAGGATCGCGGCGGCCGCGTCCGGATCGACCCGCGTGAGCCTGGCGTGCATCCGGGCCGGCCCGGTGGCAGCCAGTTCCGACTCCAGCCGGGCGCGCACGAACGGGTCGGTGACCTGGAACTCCAGGTCGTCCAGCGCCGCGCGGACATACAGGCCCGAGCCACCGGCCAGGATCGGCACCGCGCCACGGCCCGCTATGGCCGAGATCGCCGTCCGCGCCAGCCGCTGGTACTCCGCGACACTGGCGCTCTGCCGCACGTCCCAGATGTCCAGCAGATGGTGGGGAACGCCGCGCCGCTCAGCCGGGGCGAGCTTCGCCGTGCCGATGTCCATTCCCCGGTACAACTGCATGGAGTCGGCGTTGACGATCTCGCCGCCCAGACCGAGCGCGAGAGCGAGCGCGAGGCCGGACTTCCCGGCCGCGGTCGGGCCCACGACGGCGATCACCTGTGCGGGCCCGCCGCCCACGCCAGCCAGAACCACGCCGGTCACCGCTGCCGGGAGTCTTCCCAGACGGCGACGAGGTAGGTGACCTCGAACGGCGCCGCCATGCAGAGCAGCCGGCCCTGCAACTGGCCGCCTCCCGCGGCGCCCGCCAGCACCTGCCAGGCGGCCCGGCCAGCCACCGCGAGCTCGCCGTCCAGCGCCGGGCTGAGACTGCCGAGCCAGCGCGCGTCCACGGCCGCGAGCGCCTCCGCCACCTCATCGTCGTATTCCTGCGCCTGTGGGTCGGGCGCCCCTGGAGCCGCTTGCGCCCGCCGGGCGCAGGCGTCGCCCATCGCGAGCACGCCGACTCGCGGCGCGCGTCCCGCGAGGGTCTCCCCCAGGCGGCGGCACTGCGGCGGTGAGGCGTCCCGCCGGACCGCCTGCAGCACCACGGAGCCCTCCCCCGGCGGCGCGCAGATCGCCAGCCCGGCGCGTTCCAGCAGCCAGCGGCCGACGGTCAGGGACAGTGGCAGCACCGGCTCACCCGGGCCAACAGTGACCGGCACCCCATACGGCGCCAGCGATCCCGCTGCCGATGCGCCGAATTCCGCTGTCTCGGGCCCGCCGCCGACCACCACCAGCAGATCGAGGTCCGCCGCCAGCACCGCCTTGACCGCCTGGTCACACGCGGCGAGCACCTGGCGCAGCCCGGCAGGCGGATCGGCGGCGGCGGCGCCAAGCACCTCGGGCACGAGCAGTGGCGGGTGCGGGCAGACGGCCGCCGCGATCAGCATGCGGGAGCGCCGACGGACGGCATCCCCAACAGCACCCCCGCGACCGCGCCGTGGCCAGCGGAGCGGTCATCCGCTGGCCGCCGGGGCGCGGCGCCCGGATCATGGTCCACGGCCGGGTGATGCTGACGCGCCTGCCAGGCGTCCCCGCCGGCCGTCGGCCGTACCGACCGGAGCGGGCCATCCGCGATCAGGTAGTGCGGCGCCGCGCTGGTCACGACTGTTCTCACCAGATCGCCGGGGCGCACGGCCACTTCCCCCGCAGTGAAGTGCACCAACCGGTTGTCACGGGCCCGCCCGCTCATCCGGTGGGTCAGGCGGTCTTTGCGGCCCTCGCCTTCGGCGACCAGCACCTCGACCTCGGTGCCAACCAGCGCCGCGTTCTCCGCCGCGGCGATCTCGGCGACAAGGGCGGCAAGCCGCTCGTAGCGCTCCGCCACAACGGAGGCTGGCACCTGCCCGTCCATGGTGGCGGCCGGAGTCCCCGGGCGCTGGGAGTACTGGAAGGTGAACGCGCCCGCGAACCGGGCCCGCCGGACCACGTCGAGGGTGTCCTCGAAGTCCGCGCCGGTCTCACCGGGGAAGCCGACGATGATGTCGGTGGTGATGGCCGCCGCCGGGATCGCCGCGCGCACCCGGTCGAGGATCGCCAGATACCCGTCGCGCCGGTAGGCACGGCGCATCGCCTTCAGAATGGCGCTGGACCCCGACTGCAGTGGCATGTGGAGGTGCGGCATCACATTCGGTGTCTGCGCCATCGCTTCGATCACGTCGTCGGTGAAGTCGCGCGGGTGCGGGGAGGTGAAGCGGACCCGCTCCAGGCCGTCAATCTGGCCGCAGGAGCGGAGCAGTTTCCCGAATGCGTGCCGGTCGCCGAAACCGGCCCCGTAGGAATTGACGTTCTGGCCGAGCAGGGTGATCTCCACGACACCCTCCGCGACCAGTGCCGCCACTTCGGCGAGCACGTCGGGCGGCCGGCGGTCCTCCTCCCGGCCGCGCAGGCTCGGAACGATGCAGAAGGTGCAGGTGTTGTTGCAGCCGACCGAGATGGACACCCAGGCGGCATAGGCGGATTCCCGCCGGGTGGGCAGGATCGAGGGAAACCGCTCCAGCGATTCGACGATCTCCACCTGTGCTTCGCCCGCGATCCGGGCGCGTTCCAGCAGCACCGGCAGTGAGCCGATGTTGTGGGTGCCGAACACCACATCCACCCATGGCGCGCGCTCGGCGATGCGGGCCCGGTCCTTCTGCGCCAGGCACCCGCCGACCGCGATCTGCATGCCCGGACGGGCCGACTTGTCCGGGAGAAGCTGGCCGAGGTTCCCGTACAGGCGGTTGTCGGCGTTCTCACGGACCGCGCAGGTGTTGAACACGACCACGTCCGGCGGCGCGCCGTCGCCGGCCTTGCGGTAGCCGGCCCCCTCCAGCAAGCCAGCAAGCCGTTCCGAATCATGGAAGTTCATCTGGCACCCGAAGGTGCGGATCTGGTAGGTGCGGGTGCTGTCCATGGCCACCTTTGAGCGTACGCGCAACCGGGCGCGGCGAGCCCGGATGCCGCCTGCGGCCATGTCCGGAATCTCCCCGTCCCGTGCTGTGAGCGTGGTAGACGATAGTGCCATGACCGAGACCGAGATCGTGCTCCCCCCAGATCTTCCCTACGGAACCTGGCCCTCCCCGGTCAGCGCGGCTGATGTGGCGCGCACGCGGCACGTGGTCTCGTTCCCGCTGGTGCACGGGGAGGATGTGTGGTGGCAGGAGCGCATACCCGGCGAAGGTGGGCGTTCGACGGTCATCCACCTCGGCCCGGATGGGCAGCGCCGGCCGATGCTGCCCGCTCCCTGGAGCGCGCGGACGCGGGTGCACGAATACGGCGGCTTGTCGTATCTGCCGGTTCCGGCGGAAGAGGGTTCCGCGAGACGGCTTGCCTTTGTTTTTGCGAACGACAGCGACCAGCGGCTGTATCTGGCCCGGCCCGGCACCGCGGGCGAGCCGGCCGGGCACGCGGGCGA
>DAHUZQ010000044.1 GCA_027306495.1 Actinomycetota bacterium
GCAGACCATCGGCGGGGAGTAAGTGATCCAAGATCAGGCCTCGTCCGGGTGCCTTGGAACGAGCCTCAACATTGTGGTGGACAACGATGAGCGGGGCACGGCCGTTAACTCGCAGGCCCGCCGCGCTGAACTCGACGAGCGAATCCGGAACTCTACGCCCGCGACGAGGAACCCGCGCGACAGCGGCTGACCGCCGAGTCGGCGCGAGGGTGCAGCATAAGCCAGACCAACATCGGCGGCAGCGGATCGCGCGGTCGCCGCGGACCTGCTCCGCGCGTATGAAGCCCATCTGCATGGCAGCCCTGAACACTCTGGCTAGCTGCGTGATCGCCCGGCCCGCCGTCCGGGCCCGGACCTGAGATGCCGGGCCGGGACACGGTCGTCATCGCTGCATCCGCGGGGGGGCTGGAAGCTCTGCGCGAACTGTTCCATCATCTGCCGCGCGATCTGCCGGCCGCGTTGCTGGTCGTCCTGCACGTTCCGCCCACCGGCGGCACCGTACTGCCCAAGATCCTGGGCCGGGCGGGCAGATTGCCGGTTCACCAGGCCGTTGACGGAGAGCCGGTGCAGCACGGGATGGTCTACGTCGCACCGCCCGGCCAGCACATGCTCCTGGGGGCCGATGTCATCAAGCTGTCACAGGGACCGCGGCACAATGGCGTCCGGCCAGCGGCGGACCCGCTGTTCATGAGCGCCGCCATCGCGCGCGGGGAGCGCATGATCGCGGTCGTGCTCAGCGGCACGCTCGACGATGGTGCGGCCGGATGCGCGGCCATTGAGAGCCGTGGTGGGGTGGTGATCGTCCAGGACCCGCAGGAGAGCGCCTACGAAGGGATGCCGAGGGCGGCGATGGCGGCGGCGGAGCATCCACACGTGCTGCGCCTGGCGGAAATAGCCGCGTTCATCACCTCCGAGAGCCATTCCCTGGTTCCGCGGGAGCAACTCCCGGCTCTCCCGCGGGACTCTGCCCTCGAGCAGCAACTGGCGTTCCAGCTGGAGCCTGTCCCGCCGACTGCGCTGGTCTCGGTGCCGCGGAGCGGAGTCACCTGCCCAGAATGCGGCAATCCGCTGCGCCAGGAGGGTAGCTCCCCGCCGGTACGGTTCGAATGCCCGGCCGGGCACCTCTGGTCGCCGGAGAGCCTGGTCACCGCTCAGGCCGCCGGCATCGAACGGGTGCTCTTGAGTGCCACCCAGCGCCTCGAAGAACGCGCTCGGCTCAACACTGTGCTGGCCGAGCATGCCGAGGCGCGTGGGCACCTAACCGCCGCGGGCGGGTTCCGGGCGACTGCCCGCGCCGCGCGGACGGCTGCCCACCGGATTCGGCCACTGCTGGAATCAGCCGGCATGGGACCGCCGCCCGGGCCGATGACCTGACAGCCTGAGGTCCGGGAAGTCGCAACCGGCCATACCACTGGCGGGTGGCTGGACAGACCTTGAGCGCGCCTTCGCCCGGCCCGGGAGAGCACTGGGGGGGTAACGTCATTACCGTGGCCAACAGTGACGAAGACCGGGAGTTCGAGGATCTCCTGCTCATGTTCAAGGAGACCCGCGGGTTCGACTTCACCGGTTACAAGCGCAGCACCTTGATCCGGCGCGTCCGCCGGCGCATGGATGCCCGCAAGCTGACGTCGATCGGCGAGTATCGCGATTACCTCGAACTCGAACCGGACGAATTCGTGCGGCTTTTCGACAGCCTGCTGATCAACGTCACGGGATTCTTCCGTGACCCGCCCGTCTGGCAGTCACTGCGCGAACTGGTCCTGCCGGAGTTGCTGACCGCCCGCGGCGGCGGGCGCCCGCTGCGGATCTGGAGCGCGGGTTGCGCAACCGGCGAGGAGCCCTACACCCTTGCCATGGTGCTGGCCGAGGCCATGGGGATCGAGGAATTCCTCGGCCGCGCCAAGATTTACGCGACCGACCTCGACGAGGACGCCCTCACGGTGGCCCGGACCGGGGCCTACTCCGAACGGCAGCTGACTGGGGTCACCGAGGAGCAATTGGCGAAGTACTTCGAGCCAACCCCCGGGGGGCCGAAGTACACGTTCCGCCGGGACCTGCGCAGGCAGGTCATCTTCGGACGCAACGACCTGACCAGGGACGCCCCCATATCTCGCGTCGACCTGCTTGTCGCGCGCAACACCCTGATGTACTTCAATGCCGAGACGCAATCGAATGTCATACGTAAGTTCCATTTTGCCCTCACGGACCCGGGATTCCTGTTCCTCGGCAAAGCGGAGATGCTGCTGAATCACAGCAAACTTTTCGAGCCGGTCGACCTCCGCAAGCGGCTCTTCCGCAAACTGTGTGCACGCGTGCGAAACCAAGCACCGCCGGTGGCCGGGTCGGCCATCACTGCGGCATGCGAGTACCCAGCCACCCATGAGGTGCTGGATGCGGCAGCACTGGCCGCCGCGCCGGTCGCGCAACTGGTGGTGGACCGGCTCGGCCGGCTGGCGGCCGCGAACATCCGGGCGGAGTCACTGTTCAACCTGCGCGCACGGGACCTGGGGAGCCCGTTCCAGGATCTGGAGGTGTCCTACCGGCCGGTGGAATTGCGGTCGGTGATCGAGCATGTGACGACGGAACAGCGGCCGATTGAGCTCTCCGACGTGGAATGGCACCGGACGGCCACCGGTGAGCCGAGTTACTTTGACGTCAGTGTTGTGCCGCTGTACCGGTCGTCGGATGAACCCGTTGGAGTGGGCATCAGTTTCGCCGACGTCACCGGGCACCGGCAGATGCGGCTGGAACTGGAACGCGCCAACCACGGCCTCAAACATGCCTACGAGGCGCTGCAATCGCTCAACGAGGAGCTCGAGACAACCAACGAGGAACTCCAGACCACCAACGAGGAGCTCCAGTCCACCAACGAGGAGCTGGAGACCATGAACGAGGAGCTCCAGTCCACCAACGACGAACTCCAGACGGTCAACGACGTCCTGCGGCTGCGCAGTGAAGAACTCGACGCGAGCCAGGCATTCCTGACCTCGGTTCTTGGGGGCCTGGGAGCCGCGGTGATCGTCGTGGATCATGACCTGCGGATCAAGATCTGGGACCCGGGGGCTGAGGAACTGTGGGGTATACGGGCACAGGAAGCCATCGGCAAGCCCGCAGACGACCTGGATATCGGCCTACCGATGGCGGAGGTCATGCCACTGCTGCGCAGTACGCTGACCGGCGGGCCTGAACGGACGGAGACGATCATCATGGGGACCAACCGCCGGGGCAGGCCAGTGCGTATGCACGTGGAAACGAGCCTGCTGCGCAACGACAAGGAAGCTCCCGACGGGGCGTTGCTGACCATGAACCACCTGGCCGAGAACTGACGGCTGAACGACGGCGGACGGGCGGCCTCGTGGCTGGCCGGGCGAGCGCCTGTCAGTTCTCTGCGGCGCGCCTGGCGATCAGCGCGAGCCTACGGATCTCAGCAATGGCGACGTCCAACTGGTCGGCGATCTGACTGAGTGTCAGAAGGTCCCTGGCATTGGAAAGACCACCGCCAAACCTGACCAGCTGGAAGCCGGCCAGCGACAGCTGCTGGCTGACACTGTCCATCACCTCCACGGTGATGCGGGCAATGCTCGCCTCGCCCATATCCTCCGGCCGGCTTTCTCCGTCCGTGGACTCGGGTAGCTGCACGTCGGCACTCTCAGCCCCGCCCCGGAGCCCGGCCGGCTCGGCAGGCGACCGCGGCGAGGCACTCAAGTCCGCCTGCTCCGATGGCATCGGGAAGTCGATCACAACCAGAGTCCATCGGGCTCGGCGCAGTCGGCAGAAGGTCGCCCACCGCTGCCCGATTCAGCTTTAAGGTCCGGCACCAGATCCGCCCGGCGATCCCGCAGCAGTGCCGAAACCCGCTGCCTGGTCACGCCGAAGACAGTGGCCAACTGTGCCATGGTCAGCCCTTCGTCGTAGAGTGCGCGCGCCTCGAGCCTGCGAAACTGGTTCCCGTCACGGGCCAGTGCCCGGACGGCCCGGGAGATGTCCTCCACCAAGGCGAGCCGGGCTTCCAGCGGAAAGAGCCGGTCGTATGCCAGGGTCGGCTGGCCGTTCGCCGCGGACCCGTGGGTGAATTCCTTCACCTTGGCATGCAGTTCCCGAGCAGAGGCAGCTAGGCCAGCCAGGCACGCCAGGGTGTCATCCGATGCCGAAGTGGTCGGATCCATGGGCCGATCACGCCCCTTGAGCTGTTAGGCAACCCCCATTGCGCTAGCACTCTACCCGATACGGGGCGTGCCGTCCCAAAGGTATGGGTTCCGCGGCGGCGAGGGCCTGCCCCGCCGCCTGGGAGGGCTGAAAGTGCCCATCCGGCGGCATATCGGCCGGCTCGCAGCGTGCTGCTGGTGGGCTCAGTTTGGGCGCCTGCGGACGCCGCCGTGGGCTCAGTTGGGCGGCTTGCGGACACCGCCGTTGGCTCAGCCGATCCGGCGCGCTATCGCCTGAACCGCAGTCGCCGCCCAGGCGGCCGGCCTGGGCACCGCCCCGTCGGCAAGGCCGTTCCAGTACAGCGACCACGTCCCGGCGAAGACCCGGCGGACCCCGGGCGCCGTCAGCAACCGCACCCCGGCCGAGGTCGCCCGGGGATGGTTGAGCAAGGCCCGTTGCAATCCGGCCGCTCCCGGCAGATACCGCCCGAAGGCTGCCCGCAGCGCGTCTGTGTAGGCGCTGCCCGCAGTCGCCGGGCTGACGAGCACAGCTTCCGCCGCCAGGCGGCCGCTCATCATGGCCTGGCTGATCCCCTCCCCTTGCAGGGGATTGACCAGCCCGGCCGCGTCCCCGGCCAGCAGCACGTTGCCCGAGGCCGGCCGCACCCCGAGGCCTCCCATCCGCAGCCACCCCCCGATGACCGGCCCGACCGGTGCCCCCGGCGCCAGCTGGCCGCGCTCCCGCAGCAGGGCGCAGAAGCGGCTCAGATCCCCGCGCAGCGCGGCTTGGCGGCAATCCCCGGGCAGGCCGACCCCGATCCCGACGTTGGCCTGTCCGTCAACTCCCGGGAACAGCCAGCCGTAGCCGGGGTAGATCCGTCCGGCCTCGGCGTCCATCAGCACCAGCAGCGGGAGTGGGACCTGGGCGGGGACGTATGCCCGGATCGCGAACCCCCACAGCGATTCCCGCTCGTCGAGCATGCCTGTCATGCGTGCCAGCGGACTGAGCGCGCCGTCGGCGCCAATGACCGTGCCGGCCTCGATCCGGCGGCCATCGGAGGTGACAGCGGCTCGCACCGTCCCGTCCGCGGACTGGTCCACAGCGCTGATCCGAGCCCGGATGCCACAGGCTCCCGCCGACAGCGCGGCCCGGCGCAGGACGTCATCAAAGGTCCGGCGGGGCAGGACCAGCCCGTGCCCGGGATAGCACCGGCCGCTGAACGCCGGCAGGCGGCTGGCGTTGCCGGACGGGCCCACTGCCAGCAGATCCGACCCGCGGCCCGCACCGGGCGTGGCGATGCCCAGGTCGGTGAGGATCTGCACGCCGCGCGGGCCGACCAGATCGCCGCATGCCTTGTCACGGGGGAACGACGCCTTATCCACCAGCGCGACCCGCGCACCGGCTCTCGCCAGCACCAGGGCCGCGACGCTGCCCGCTGGGCCGGCGCCGGCTACCAGCACGTCAAATTGAGCCTCCGCGCTCATCCCGCCGGCCCGGCCATCCTCAGCGGGCCAGGGCCATCGCCAGCGCCACGGTGCCCACGGCCCAGACGAAGAAGCGCAATGCCTTCTCGATCGGTGCGAGCAGGTCACCGCGGCACAGTTCCGCCACCGTGCCGTCGGCGTAGGTGATCCGTGCGGACACGCTCGTCACCCGGCGCCGCAGGGTCCGCGCCGGCGTGCTGAGGGCACGCTGGCCGAGCGACAGGAAGAATGCGGCAGCCGCCGCCACCAGCGCGGCCGGCGAGAGCGTCCAGTGCTGGGCATAGGCTCCCACCAGCACTGGGAAGGCGCCCCATCCGGCGGCGAACCAAAGGTCACTGTGGATCAGCCCGCCCAGCAGTTCGAGGTTGTATCCGCATACCAGGACAGCGCCCGCGATCACGAACGGGACCATCCGCCAGCCCCCGGCCGCCAGACCCATCAGCACGGCCGCGCTGATGCTGACGCCCGCAGCGACGGCGAGACTCCTGCCGGGGATTCCGGTCGACAGCGGCCTGCCGTTCAGTTCGTCGAGGGCATGCGCCCCGATGCCGACCGCGAGAAAGAAGGCAAGCACCGTCCCGCCCAGCCGCCACAGCACCAGATGCGGCATGACAGCCGCACCCATGACCACGTATGACAGGTGCCATGCGGTGTAGGGCGGATGCAGCAGAGTGACCCAGTCGCGCCAGCCGCCGGTGCCACGGCCCATCGCGTAGAAGGCCGGGCGTTCCCGGTGGGCGGTCACCGAGCAGTTCCCGCCATGCCGGGTCGGGCGGGCCGTGGATCGGGCAGCGGCGCCTTGTGACCCCACATGACGAGCCCGCCGCCAAGGCTCATCAGGTCCGTCCCGACCTCCACCAGGCCTGCCCGGCGCCAGGCATCGACGTGGCCGGCCAGGGGCAAGCGGCGGTAATGCTCGGTGATGCTCGGGCCGAGGAACCGGCCGACCCGAAGCCACGCCGGGCCGCCGGTGATCGCGCCCAGCGCTGGCAGCGCGAGCCGGGTGTAGCACCACCAGGCGGCCCGCCAGCCCGGCTTCGGAGGCACGCTGAACTCCAGGCTGGCCAGCACCCCGCCCGGCCGCAGGCAACGGGCCAATTCGGCGATGGTGGCAGCCGGGTCGTCCACATACCGCAACAGGTAGGAGAACGTCACGGCGTCGAACGCGCCGTCGGGGAACGGGAGCTGATCGGCGCGTCCAGCGGTCAGGCTCACCCGCCCGCCGGTGCGCGAGCGCCGCACATTGACGAGCCCAGCCCTCAGCATGGGCTCGTTGAGGTCCACGCCGACCACATCCGCATGTGTACGCGCCGCGACTGCCAGGGCGATCCCGGCTGGCCCGGTGGCGACATCGAGCACACGGCGCGGCGAAACCGCACTCGCTCGCTCGACGACGGCCCTGCGCCAGCGACGGTCCTGGCCGAACGACAGGAGATAGGCGAGCCGGTCGTACCGGGCTGGCAGGCCCACGAAAACAGCCCGTGCCACCGAATCGCCACGCAGCGGCCGATCCTCACCGGGCCGATCGATCACCGAAGTCCGGGCCATCCCGGCAGTCCACCCTCCGCCGTCTCGGAACCATCCTGATCTTCGCCGGATTCCACACCGGCCAAGCTAAGGATCTCCACAGACCACTTCCCCGAATCCTCGCATGCGCCTGCGAGGTGAACAAGGACGGGCCGAACGGGGGGTAACGGTCACTGCTTTGGCACCGGTAATTCCTCCCGGCGGTCGAAGTGCCTGATCGCGATCAGGCCCGCGATGAAGGCGACGACCATGGCGATGAGCAGGCCCAGTTCCGCATCGTTGACGTGGGACTCATCGCTCAGCATGAACAGGATCCGCCTGATGACGGCTACCAGTCCGACCACGATGAACGGCTGGGCCGCGAGCCGGTGCTCGCGCAAGGACAGGACGACCGTGTGGACGATCTCCACCAGGATGAGCACCAGCAGGATCCGGTCGAGCAAGTCGACGGCCGCCTTTGGCACCGACTGTGTGCCGGCAGCGCTGGTGAAGCTGACCACGCCTGGCGCGTATCTGACCACGCCCGACACAAGCAGCGCGGCTGCCAGCCCCACCAGCAGGGCGCCGACGATGATCGCCAGGATGTCCTGGGCATGTTCGAGCACCCAGATCGATCCGGCGACGCCCCGCAGCCGCTGCCTCCGCCCTCCCGTGGCAGGTTCTGCTCCCTCCGGCGCCAGGTCGGTCGCCTGTGACATGGATGCCCTCGCCCTGTCCGCGGCCTGCCGGCCGGTGATTATGAGTTATCAGACTACAAATCTCTTCATGGGGCCGTCGTCACCATTGCCGGGAATGACTGGCTTGGCGCGCTGTGCGGCATGATCCGCGTGCCACGCGGTCCCGGGCCGCCCTCGATGCCGGCGTCAGCGCTGCGCGCGCCCGCGCTGGGCGGGCAGCAGGGTAGCTGCGTGGTCGGGTACGAACGTCTGCATCTGTTTCGGTGTGCGCACATAACCATGCGACGGCGGACGTGGCGGCAGGTCCGGGGCGGCCGGTTGAACCTCGTGGTAGGGCAATGTGGACAGCAAATGCGCGATCATGTTGATCCGCGCCCGCCGCTTGTCGTCGCTGTCCACGTCATACCAGGGGGCCTCGGGGATGTCGGTGTGGACCAGCATCTCATCCTTGGCCCGGCTGTAGTCCTCCCAGCGGCTGATCGCCTCCACGTCCATCCCGGAGAGCTTCCAGCGCCGGACCGGGTCGTCCCGGCGCGACTTGAACCGCCGCTCCTGCTCCTCGTCGCTGACCGAAAACCAGTACTTGCGCACCAGGATCCCGTCCTCCACCAGCAACCGCTCGAAGATCGGGCATTGATGCAGGAACCGCTGGTACTCCTGCGGGGTGCAAAAGCCCATGACCCGCTCGACACCCGCCCGGTTGTACCAGCTCCGGTCGAACAGGACGATCTCCCCAGCCGCCGGGAGATGGCCGATGTAGCGCTGGAAGTACCATTGCGTCCGCTCGCGTTCGGTCGGCGCGGGCAGGGCGGCGATCCGCACGACGCGCGGGTTGAGGTACTGGGTCACCCGCTTGATGGTGCTGCCCTTGCCAGCCGCGTCTCTGCCCTCAAAGATCACCACGATCCGCGTGCGCTCCGCCCGTGCCCATTCCTGGACCTTCACCAACTCAGCCTGCAGACGGTACAGCTCCCGCTCGTAGATCTCCCGGGGCAGCCGTGCGGGCCGTGGCGCCGGCCGGCCATCCTTGTGAGCCATCGCGAACCTCCCCTGCTTCCGGTAACTCCCATGGTCCACCGGCGCCGCCAGCCGCCGGGGTCCGGCGGGCCCGCCGCGCGCGCGTCTTTCGTTCACCGCCCCGGCAAACGGCGTAGCCGGGGTCATCCGGTCAGCCGATGCGGCATGAGCAGGCCCGTCCTACGGTCGGACGGTCACACCACCGCCGGGCCTCCGTCGCGCCGGTCACAGGGCGTTCCGGGACCATGCTGAACTCGGGAGAGAGCACCTGACCGGGACACGACGGCTGACCGGGACACGGCATCGGCTCGGGCGGGCCGGCCCACCGGGGCCGGACGCCAGACACGGCCGGCCCCAGCTTCGGCGGAAGGCCAGTCACGGCCGGCGCTGGCACCGCCATGCCCTCGCCCTCACGGCCGCCGTGCTGACCGGGCTGTTCCTGGCGACCGCCGCGGCACAGACGGCCGCCGCGGCGCCAGCCGGGGTGGCCCACAAACACGGGGTCACGGTGGTCAGCCTCACATTCGACGACGGCGACGCGGACCAGATGATCGCTGCCAGGCTCATGCGCGCTTACCACCTGCATGGCACCTTCTACATCATCACCGGCGCGGTGGGCACGCCAGGCTATTTCACCCGGCGCGACCTCACTACCCTCGCCGCCAACGGCAACGAAATCGGCGGGCATACCGTAAACCACCTCGACCTTACGCAGATCCCGCAGGCGCAGGCGCACCAGCAGGCCTGCCAGAGCCGGGACACCCTGGCCGCCTGGGGTTTCCATGCCACCTCTTTCGCCTATCCCGGTGGGACGGTAACTCCACAAACCGAGGCAATCGCGGCCGGCTGCGGCTTCACCAGTGCCCGCACTATCACCGGGCTGGGGCCGTACTGCTCCTTCTGCGTCCCGGCCGAGAGCATCCCTCCGGCCAATCCCTACGCGATCCGGACGCCTGGCCAGGTGGGCCTGAGCGGCTTCTCCGGACTCACCAAACTGGAGCGGGTGGTGGAGGACGCCCGAGCGCACGGCGGCGGTTGGCTGCCGCTGGTCTTCCACCACATCTGCACCAGCGTCTGCGGCGCGGCGTCCATCCAGGCCAGCACCTTCGGCGCCTTCGTCGCCTGGCTCGCCCGGCGGGCTGGTCCCGGCGTGGAAGTCCGGACCGTCGGCCAGGTGATCGGGAAGCCGTGGCGTCCGCTCGTACCGGTCAAACCGGCCAGCCCGCACCCGTTGTTCAATCCCTCCCTGGAGTCACTGGGGGCGCCGGGGATCGTGGGGTTCGGTGGTGAGGAGGCCGGCGGCCCGCACTCTGTCCCCGCTTGCTGGATGCTCGGTGGATATGGGCAGAACAACGCTCACTGGCAACGTGTCCAGCACGCCCATGCCGGCAGGTGGGCACAGCGTGTCACCATCACCGGATACGTCAGCGGTGACGCGGAACTCTTTCAGCGCCTCGACGACGGCGGCTGCTCACTGCAGGTCAGACCCGGACGGTCATATCAGCTCACGACCTGGTACAAGTCGAGCGCACACGTGCAGTTCGGGGTGTACAGCCGCAACCCGGTGGGGCGCTGGGCGTATTGGACATCCAGCCCCTATTTCCCGCCGTCCCAGACCTGGGCGAAGGCATCCTGGCAGACGCCTCCTGTGCCAGCGGGAACGGCAGGCATGTCGTTCGGGCTCGCGCTCGCCACCAACGGCAGCCTCACGACCGACTCCTACAGCTTCCGGCTCGCCCCACCAAACCTCATCCACAGGTTCCTCGACTGGGCACTGCTCGGGGTTGTCGTAGTAGCCGGCGCCCGCGGCGCCTACCGCTTGCTCACCCGCCGCCGACGGCGGACCTCCGACAGCACAGCCGATGCCGGTCAGCCCGCACGGGCATCCGGCGACCCACCGTCGGCGCTGCCACCGAGCAGGCGGTAACGCGTGGCCAGCGATGCGGCCTCCAGCCGCGAGTGGACCCCCAGCTTGGTGAGCAGAGCCTGCACATGCGTCCGGACGGTAGCCCCGGACACACCGAACCTGCGTGCCATCTGCGCGGTGTCCAGGCCTTCGACCAGCAAGCCCAGGCACTGCCATTCCCGGGCGGTCAAGAAGGCCGTCAGCCGCCGCGCGTCGTCCTCCTCCACACCCTGGCGGGCCATGGCCACCCTGGGCACATCCACCACCACTTCACCGCGCAATACCCGGGTGATCGCGGCCGTGAGCACGGATATTCCCCGCGACTTGTGGAGGTATCCGGACGCACCCGCCCGCAAGGCGGCCAGCACCCCTTCGGCGTCCGGATCCGCACTCACAACCAGCACTTTCGTCTGCCCGCTGGAAGCGACCATGCCCGCGATGGCGGCCATGCTGTCCTCGGCCCCGAAATACCGGTCCACAAGAGCGACATGTGGCCGAAGTTGCGCCACAGCGGCCACCAGTTCGGGGACCGAGACGGCCAGGGTCACCCGATAACTGCGCTGCTCGAGCAGGGACCCAAGCGCGTCGAGGAAGACGAGGTGGTCGTCGCCAACGACCACGCTGATCCCGGCGCTCACTGCCCCTGTCCGGCGGGCGCGCCCCCGGCAGCCGCGGCGGCCCGCCCCGGTACGAGCACCCGGACAAGGCTGCCGCCACCTGGCCGACTCTCCATCTCCAGCGACCCGCCGCAGTCCCGCACCAGCGAGGCCACCACCTCCAGCCCGAGCGAGGCCATCCCTGGCGGACCCGCACTGAATCCGGGGCCGTCGTCCGCGATTTCGATCACGGCGGCCCCCCGGTGAACGACATTCACCTGGACATGGCCGAACGGCCCGGCCGCCCGCGCCGCGTTGCCCACGACGTTCGAGAGCACCCGCCACAGCACCACCGGGCTGACGTCAGCGACGACGCCATCCTGGCCCGCCACCGTTACCCGCACGCCCAGGCTGAGTTCGGTGAGGCTGGCCAGCTCGGCCGCCATCTCGCGGATCCGCACAGGCTCGCTGCTGTCGGATGTCTCCAGGGCCGACAGCCCGTGCCTGACGATCTCCAGCAGACGCGCCATCTCAGCCGACAGCAGATCCATCCGGTGAGCCGAGCCGGGTGGCAGGCAGCCCTCGCCGCGCACCGCCTCGACCAAGTAGGAGAGGGTGGTTACCTCATGCCCGAGATCGTGCAAGAGCCCGCGGATGCCCGGGTGCCCGTCAATGCCTGATCGGCTGGCTCCCGGCCCTCGCCAATCGAGCGGCGACCCCATCATCAGCCCCCATCCCGTAACCGCGAAGGAACTCGCGGTTCGTCACCCCTGATCGATGCCGGACTGCCCGAACAGTCCGCCTCCTTCCATAACGCTAGGGAAGTGCTCCCCAGCGTGACTAAGGTGCTAAACGTCCTGACGCCGTTCTCCGGCCGGCGCTTGCTAGACGGATGCCCCGTCAAGGCCAGAATCGCCCAGATAGGCTGATACCAGAGCTTCCCGGAGCACATCGCTGCAATACCGCTCACCGATCCAATCCCGCGCGCGGGCCGCCATCTGCTGCGCCTGGCCCGGTGAGCTGAGCAGGAACCGGATCGCCCGGGCCAGTTCCACCGGCCTTGCCGGCGGTACCAGCAGCCCCGTCTCGCCCGGGATGACGACGTCACCGACCGCGTTGACGGCGCTGGCGACGACCGGCACCCCGCACACCATGGCCTCGACGACCGCGGTGGGCAGCCCCTCATAGCGGCTGGGCAGTGCGAAAACATCGAAGGCTGGCAGCAGTTCGGCGACGTCGCTCCGCTCACCCGCCAGCACCACGGGCGGGCGCGGCTGGCGTCGCGCCATCCGGGCGATCGGCCCGGCGAGGTCACCTCCCCCGATCCACACGCCGGTCACGTCGAGGTCTGCCAGGTGGCGCAGCGCTAGAAGGAAATCGCCGGGGGCCTTCTGGTAGGTGAGGCGCCCGACCGCTCCGATGACCCACCGGCTCGGTCCCAGCCCGAGACTGAGCCTGGCGCGGGCACGAGCGGCCTGGTCGGCGGCGGTGGGCCGGCCGCGGAGATTCTCCACAGCCACCCCAATGGTCCGGATGCGGTGCGGGGGGACCAGACGGCGGCGAACCGCCTCGGCCGCGACACCCGAGCCAACGCATAGCGCTATGTCCGTCACCCGGCCAACCGCCCGCTCCATGGCGACATAGGCGGCGCGCCGGGCGGGCGACTGGAACTCGTGGAATGGAAAGCCGTGATAGGTATGCACGATCCGGGGGACGCCGGCCCGGTGAGCGGCGATCCGCCCCACGACGCCCGCCTTCGCGGTATGCGTGTGCACCACGTCGAAGCGCCTGCGCCGCAGCAACGCGGTCAAGCTCCCCAGCGAGGCGAGATCGTGGCGCGGCGCGATGGGCGTGCGCAGCGGCGGTTCGGCGATCACCTCCAGGCCAGTCTCCCGCGCCCGCGCCAGCAGCCCTCCCTGCGTCCCAGCGACCACCGTGACCTCGAACTCGGCCGGATCGAGGGCCAACGCACCGCGCAGCGCGAGTGCGCCGGCACCGCCGTCAAGTCCGGTGATGAGCACCGCCACCCGCACCACTCACCCCGCCCCCGACCGGTTGAGGCCAGCCGCCCGCGCGACCCGGACCGCCTCCAGCCTGTTGTGCACATCGAGCTTGGCGAACAGGTTGCGGGTGTGGGTGCGGACCGTATCGGAGGAGATGCCCAGTTCAGCGGCGATCTGACGCCCCCGCTGACCGTGCATCATGCCGCTGAGCACGTCGCGTTCGCGTGGGCTGAGCACGGCGAGCGCATCGTTCTGCTCGCGCGCCCTGCCGACATCGGCCCGCAGTTCGCGCAGGATCGCGCCGAGCATGCGGGGAGGGAACCACGCGCCTCCATGGGTGACCCCGAGCAGGACGGTCTCCAGATCCGCGGTCGCCTGCTCTTTGGCGACCCAGGCAGCGGCACCGGCCCGGGCGGCCTCGACCGCGTGGTCCACCCTGTGATCGGCGCTCAGCACGACGACCTGCGCCGGGGGCCACGCGGCCAGCAGGCTCCTGACGAACTCCCCCACGCCCTCCCCGAGCGGTTCCACTTCCACTGTGATGACGTCCGGGCGCACGCCCTTGATGATGTCGCTCAGGCTGGGTTCGGACGTCGCGCAGCGTCCCGCCACCCACAGATCCGCGGACGCCGAGAGCCGGGACGCGAGCGCTTCGGTCACCATGACGTGATCATCGATGAGCAGCAGTCGCAGTGGATTCCCGGTATCCCGTGGCCGTGGCGCTGTCACGACGACGTCATCCCCGCGCATGACGGCCTTCTCCCGCGAAAACGGGAGCCCGTGGACGCGCGTGCCTGGCCCGTGTCTCCTCGGCGGTCACCGCACGGCGGGTGGGGCTCTTCCAGCGGCCGTCGGTGCGCGAGAGCCAGGCGACCGGCATGGAGGCCAGGCTGATGGCCGCATCCAGCATGCGCAGCAACGGGAAGAATGGCGCATACAGCAGCAGCCTCGGCCGGTGCTCCAATACCGCCGTGAGGCACGTCATCGCCAGGTCGGGGACGAGCACACCGAGCGCCACCACCGCCAGCGTCATATGCGCGCTCAGGCCGGCGTAGACAGAGGAGAACACCGGCCAGGCGGGGGACGCGGTCGCCAGGTCGGGCATCATCAGGATGACCAGCAGGAACGGCAGGACAAGGAAGATCAGGCTGGAGGTGACAAGCTCCAGCAGCAGCAGCGACAGCATGAGGCTGAAGAAGTCCGGGCGCGCCCGGTGCCGGCGTACCGTCTGCCACAGCCCGACCGACCATCGGCGGGTCTGCCTGATGTAGTCACGGAAGTTGTCGGGGTCTTGTGTCACCGCCACGGCGGCCAGCGAGAACCCGACCTTTCCGAGGTGCTTGTGGTACACCTCGAAGGTCATGTTGAAGTCCTCGATGACCAATCCAGGTGGGTTCATCTCGATCTGGGGCAGTATCTCCGTCCGGTACATGCTGGCGAAACCCGGCACTATGTGGGTCGCGTTCAGCCAGCGCCCGGTCTGCCCGAACTTCAGGACACGCTGGCCCAGCGCGTAGATCCGGCACCGGTGACCCGTCAGCAACTTCCCGGTGAACGCGAGCTTCCGGGCCCCGGCGGTACGGACACACCCCGCGACCGCCACAACGCCAGGCACCGCGAACATCGGCAGGCCCGCCGCGAAGTAGCCCGGCTGCACCCGGGTGTCCGCGTCCAGCAGCATCAGCACGGGGAACCGCCTGACCAGCCCGAACCGCTCGATGGCTTCCTGGAGTGCGCCAGCCTTGCCGACGTTGGTGCGGGTCTGGATCACCTTGGCGCCGGCCTCCCGGGCGATCTGGACCGTCTCGTCGGTGGACCCGTCTGAAACAACATGAACGTTCGACCTCGGGACCAGGTTCATGATCGCCTTCAGGGTCTCACCGATGACGACCGCCTCGTTGTGGGCGGGGATGAGCACCGCCACGTCGCTCACCGTCAGCGGGTGACTTCGTGCCCGCCTGCGGGTGCCCGGGGCAACCCGGCAAGGGACCCGCGAACCGGGCATCCGGGCCGACAGCGGAACCCGGATGGCGGAACGGATGGATGGCGTGGGCGGGCTCGGCCGGGTTGCGGAATTGCTGCCCGGAACTGCCCGCCGCCCGGGCCGGGGGTGACCGCGGCGGCCGGGCAGACCGGGCCGCAGCGCATGTGGGCGCCGTCCGGCCGGGGCCGCCGCCATCACTGGCACGCTGGCGATCGCCGCACGCGTGGCCGCCCGCACCGCCGCCATCACCGCCACCGAGGCGATCGCCGCGCGGCCCGCCGCCCGGACCGCCCCGCCGTGGGCGGCCCACAGCGCGCGAGACCGCTTCATGACTTCGCCAACCAACCGGACGATTCCGACCAGGCCCCACAGCATGAAGTTGACGCCGAAGATCAGCAGGGCCAGCAGCCACCAAGGGAGCATCACAGGCCGCCCGCGGTGCGCGGTCGCGAGGCGGCGGCGACCGGCAGAGTGTCCCCGAGCACCCCCCAGGTACCAGGATCGGGCGGTCCGTACATCCAGAGGAAGACCCCTCCGGCGCCCATCGCGCGGGCGGCGCTCAGTTTGGCCCGGGTGCTCGCCTGATCCTCGAACCAGACGACATGGCTGGCGCCAGCGGCGGAATAGCTTAGCCACGGCGACTGGCTCCCAGCCGCGAAATGGGCGGCCACCCCGTAGCGGCGGGCGAGTTGCTGCACACCCTGCCAGCTCACCGGGCTGCCGTGACCGGCCGACCAGTCATAACCCGCCACCGGGATTCCCAGGATGACCTTGCTGGCCGGGATCTGCGTCTCCGCATAACGCAGAACGGACCGGACCCACGCTATGGGCGCGACCGGGCCGGGTGGTGAGGTGTCCCAGTGATAGTCATAGGCCATGACCCGCACTTGGTCGGCCGCGCGGCCGATCGCGGCGTAATTCTGGGCCTCATCTTGCGGGTCCACCCCGGCATTGCTGGTCTTGGCGAAGACACTGACGGAAAGGATCTTGCCCTCCGCGTGGAGAGTGGCCGCTAGCGCGGTAACGAACGCGCTGAAACCCTGGCGGTCTCCCGCCGCCAGGTTCTCGTAGTCGATGTCGATCCCCGCGTACCGCCGCTCGCGCACAAGCGCGGCTATGGCGGCGACTTGGGCGCGCATCAGCGCCGGGTCATGCAGCATGCGCGCGACAGGTGCCGTGTTCCACCGACCCGCGGTGACATCCGCCAGCGTAGGCACGATCGCCAGCCCGGCTTTCCTGAGGAGGGCGATCTGGCCCTGCACGGCGGCGGCCTGGCTACCGGGGTACTGAAGGGTGATGCGGCCCGCGCTGGTGAGCCCGTACATCCATGGTGAAGCCTCGGTGAAATCCCGCCGGTTGGCGGTGACGTCGGGCCCTACCTGGCCGATACTCCAGTACGGCAGCGAGGCGACGACCGTCAGATGGGACGCGGCGGGCGCCGAGCGCGGCACCGCCGCCAGGATCCCGCCGGCGAGCGCGGAGACCGCCGCCAGTCCCGCCACCACCCAGATCCGGCACGGCCGGCCATTCCTGGGGGCCGCGTGGGCCGGATGGCGGGGGTGGCCCGCTGACCGGCTGCCGCCCGGCGCGCCGGCGGCGCTCGGGCCGGCACCCATGGTGCCCATCCCCGCCGATGGGCCAGCGCCCGCTGGCTGGCCGCCACCCATGGCGTCGCTCATGGGATCCCGCGCGGCGGCCCGGCGCCAGCCACCTGCCCGGCCGGCCGTGGGCCGGCCGCCAGTCCGGAGCCCGCCGGTGTGCCCTGCCCCGCCTGGTCCGCGATGACATCGGCGATGATGTCCGCAAGGGTCCGGGTCGGGGCGAAGCCGACCAGTTCACGGGCGAGCGAGCAGTCCGGCACCCGGCGCATCATGTCCTCATAGCCCGGGCCGTAGGCAGCCAGGTACGAGCTGCTGACCATGCCGCCACCCGAGCCGGTCGCGGCCAGCACTTCGCGGGCGAGCCCGGCGATACTCACCTGCTGAGAACTGCCGAGGTTGACGGCGCGGCCCCGCGCGGCGTCGCATTCGGTCAGCGCGGCCAGCGCCGGCACAACATCGCGGACATGGCAGAAGCACCGGATCTGCTCGCCTGTCCCGAAAACAGTCAGCGGTTCTCCCGCGAGCGCCTGCCGGACGAACCGGGGCACGACCATCCCATAGCGCCCGCTCTGGCGGGGGCCCACCGTATTGAAGGGGCGGACGATCACCGCCCACAGGCCACGCTCCCGGACATAGGCTTCGACCAGGCTCTCGTCGATGGCTTTGGCCTCCGCGTAGCTCCAGCGCGACTTCAGCGGGGACCCAGCTACCCGGTCGTCGTCTTCGGTCAGCCCCACCTTGTCGTTCTTGCCGTAGATCTCGCTGGTGGAAGCGACCAGCAGCCTGGCGCCGGCCCCGGCCGCCGAATCCACTACGTGCTCGGTGCCGTGAATGTTGGTCCGGATTGCCTCCAGCGTCCGGTCACGGATGATGAAGCTGCCCACGGCAGCGGCCAGGTGGTAGACCCGGTGACATCCCCCGGTGAGTTCCCGGACCAGTTCACGGTCCAGGATGGACCCGCCGACCAGGGTGAGTCGCGGGTGCCCGGCCACGGCCGCCAGGTTGTCCGGCCGCCCGGTACTGAAGTCGTCCAGGCCGGTCACATGGTGGCCGGCACCCACCAGATTCTCGACCAGGTGTGAGCCGATGAACCCGGCGGCACCGGTGACGAGCACCTTCATCCCAGGACCCCTTCATAGGCGGTGGCAGGCGGCTGGCGGTCGGGTTCTGGCCGCCAGCCGCGTCGCGCCGCGAAATGTTCGTACAGGTCGTCGATCCGGCCGGTGACGGCCCGGATGCCGTAAGTTTCCTCGACTGCGCTGGCCGGGGCCCCCGTCCGGGTGCCCGCGACCCGGCCAGCCAGCAGCGCTGACCGCATATCCGCCAGGGTGGCGGGCACACGGTGAGCTTGGCCAACCTCCAGGCCGTCCAGCGCGGGACAGGTTGTGTAGATGACGGGCAAGCCGTTCGCGAGCGCCTCCAGGACCGACAGGCCGAATGCCTCCTCCCTGGAGGATGCGACGAAGAGATCCATCGCGGACAGCATCGCGGCCACATCATGCCGTTCACCTGCGAAGATCACAGAGTCAGCGACACCGCATCCGGCGGCGGTGCTCGCCAGGTGCTCGTACTCGTCACCTTTGCCGACAATGAGCAGCTTGGTGCCCGGGCCGAGCAAGGTCGCGGCCGACTCGATGACCAGGTCGAACCGTTTGTTGGGGTCCAGCCGGCCCAGCAGGCCGATGACGTGGTCCCTGGCGGTGAGGCCGAATTCGGCCCGGATCCGCGATCGGGCACCGGGATCGAATGCCACCCGGCGCAGGTCCACACCGTTCGGTATCAGCGTTATCCGTTCCGGCCGGACCCCCCAGCGGCGAAGCCGTTCCCGTACGACTGGGGAGACCGCGATCGTGGTGTCGGCGAATCGCTCCGTGGCCAGATAGAGCGCCCGGACCCCGCGCGTCTTCCGGCGCCGCTCCAGGTGGGTGTCCCCGATGGAGTGCTCCGTGCTCACCACGACGCGGGTGCGGGCAAGCCGGGCGGCCGGGCGACCGTAGATCTGCGCCCGGTACAGGTGCGCGTGAACGACGTCGTATCGGCCGGCGGCGATCAGCCGCCGCAGCCTCGGCAGAGCCGGGATCTCGGTATTGCGGGTCATGGCCAGGTCGCGGACGTCGCGGCCATCGGCCCGGATCATGTCGGCGACCGGGCCGGGGTTGTAGAGCGTCACCACGTCAGCGTCATGCCGCGTGTGCTGGAGAATCGAGCGGAGCTGGAGCTCAGCGCCGCCCACTCCCAGTCCGGTGATCAGGTGGAGGACCTTCATCGTCCGCCTCCCGGCGCCAGGCGGCCGCCCGTGGGCACCGCGATCGCCGTCAGCAGGTTGCGCGCCGTGCGGGCCAGAATCAGCAGATCCAGCCATATCGACCAGTTGTCTATGTAGGCGTTGTCCAGCTCGGCCCGTGCGGCGATCGAGGTGTCCCCGTTCAGTCCGTTTATCTGTGCCCAGCCGGTCAGCCCGGCCCTCATCCGCAGCCGGCCGCTGTAACCGGGAATCTCCTGCGTGAACCGCCGCACGAAGTAGGGGCGCTCGGGCCTCGGCCCCACCAGCGACATCTCACCCCGAACCACGTTGACCAGTTGCGGCAATTCGTCGAGGTGGCTGGAACGCAGGAACCGCCCGAGCCGGCTTGCCCGCTCCAGCGGCGCGGCCCAGCACATGTCCGGGTCGCCGCTGGCGGGAAGTGTGCGCAGCTTGATCACCCACGCCTGCCTGCCACGGCTGACGATCCTGGCCTGGCGGAACAACGCGGGCCGGCGGCCCTCCAGGCGGACTGCCAGTGTGAGGGCGAGCAGCACCGGCGCGCTGAGCGCCAGCAGCAGCAAGCCGATCACGATGTCGAAGGCGCGCTTGCCAGCCAGTTTCACGGCCCGGGAACGTGGGCCCGACACGACCGGCGAGCCCAGGCCAGACACGGCCCGGGAAGGACTGCCCCACGCGGCCCGGGAACGCGGGCAGGTCGCAGCCGGCGAGCCCAGGCCCGACACGACCGGCGAGCCCAGGCCCGACACGACCGGTGGCGGCAGATCCGGCTCCGTCCTCACGCACAGCCCTGTGCCCGATCTGAGGCACCAGTCCGTCGCCGCCGGTTCGGCGGGCTCACCCGCGGCCGGCCCGGTCACGACGTGCCACACGGCGGGGACAGCGGTCGCCGCGGTCATGTGCCGGCTCCCACAAGTTCGCGCCGGCGCCCGGCCGCGCCGGCGGCTGCCGCTGCCGTGGTCCGGGCGGCGTGATCGGTGCCGTAAACGAACCTCATGACCGGCCCGAACGTGGTGGCCACGGCAGGTCCAGTGAAGTAGAGGCCGGGCA
>DAHUZQ010000050.1 GCA_027306495.1 Actinomycetota bacterium
ACGGGCATGTCCCGGGGAGGCGCCACCGCCCGTGACTGGCCAGGGGTGCTCGATGCCGCGCTGCGCGCGCAGGCGGCGGGCGATCTTCACGTTGTCGGAGTGTGGTCCCACCTGGCCTGTGCCGACATGCCGGGGCACCCCTCCATCGGCGCGCAGGTGGCGGCGTTCGGTGAGGCACTGGCGGTGGCCGAACGGGCCGGCGCGCGGCCGGAGGTGCGTCACCTGGCGAACACCCCGGCCACCCTCACCCTGCCGCAGGCGTGGTTCGACCTGGTCCGGGTCGGCGGCGGCTGTTACGGCCTGTCCACCTTCGACCATCCCCTCCCTGCCTGGCTGCGCCCGGCCATGACGGTGCGCGCCCAGCTTGTGCAGGTCAAGCAGGTCCCGGCGGGAACGGGCGTCTCCTATGGTCACCGCTACCACGCGCCGCGGGATGCCAGGCTCGGCTTGGTGCCGCTCGGGTACGCCGAGGGCATCCCGCGTCATGCGTCCGGCCGGGCTGAGGTCTGGGCGCGAAAGCGCCGCTGGCACATCGCCGGGACCGTGTGCATGGACCAGTTCGTGATCGATTTCGGCGACGAGGACGTGGCCGAGGGCGACGAGGTGATCCTGTTCGGCCCCGGTGACGACGGGGAGCCGACGGCGCATGACTGGGCGCACGCGCTGGGCACGATCTCCTACGAGATCGTCACAGGGTTTGCCGGGCGCCTTCCAAAAAGCTACCGGGGGGTAGCATAAGAGTTCCCCGGCCGGGCTGGGGTCGGCCGGGGTGGCCGGACATGGCACCTGAGTAAGCGCCTGAGCCGGCGACCCGGTGCCGAGATCCCCGTAGACGGGAGGCGGGCCGGGCACGGCACCCACCCGGCGTGGACAGGTGGGAGGACCGATGCCAAGCTGGCGGCGGGTCACCGGTGCCGCAGGAATCGTAGCCGGGGTGGCGGCAGCCGGCGTGGGGGCTGTCGTAGCGGCGGAGCGGGTCGCGATGGGGCGCCTGCGTGGCCAGGCGGAGCTGGAGCCGGCCGAGCCGTTCGGGACCCTCCGGGACGCTCCCCTGACCGTACTCACCGGTGACAGCGTGCCCCTGCACGTGGAGATCGGCGGCACCCAGACGGCGCCGGCGACCATCGTCTTCTGCCATGGCTACACGCTGAACCAGGACTGCTGGCACTTCCAGCGGCGCGACCTGACCAGCCACCGGCTGGTGTTCTGGGACCAGCGCGACCACGGCCGGTCGGGCCGTTCCCAGCGGGGCAGCGCGAGCGTGAGCCAGCTAGGAGAGGACCTGCAGGCGGTGCTGGCCGCCGCGGCGCCGGGAGACACCCCGGTCGTGCTGGTGGGCCACTCGATGGGCGGGATGACCATCATGGCCCTGGCCTGCCAGCGCCCGGAGCTGTTCGGGACCAAGATCGCGGGTGCCGTCCTGATCTCCACCGCGGCGCGCGGCCTCAACAAGGGCAGCCCCTGGATGCCGGGGGTGATCCGGCCGGTGCTAAGCCGTGTCCTGCCAGGTGTCCTCGCGGGCGCGGCTCAGGGGCGGCGGGCGGCCCTGGTCGAGCAGGGCCGGCGGGCGTCATCCGATCTGGCGCTGCTGAGCACCCGCTACATCGGTTTCGGCCAGACGCCGGTGAGCCCAGCGGTCGTGGGCTTCCTGGAGCAGATGATCTCCAGCACCCCGATTGAGGTGATAGCCCAGTTCGGCAGGGCGCTCCTGGAATGCGATATGCGCGATTGCCTGGCGCCGCTGGGCCGGATCCCCGTTACGGTGATGGTCGGCGAGCGTGACCGGCTGGTCGCCCCGCAGCTTGGCCTGGAACTGGCTACCGGCATCCCCGGCGCGCAACTGATCTGGGTGCCCGGGGGCGGCCACTCGCTCATCCTCGAGCAGCCGGTCCTGGTCAACGACGCGATCGGGGCGCTTGCCGACCGAGCCGCCCGGGAGGCCGGGCCGGGCCGGCGCTCGGCCTAGCGAGCGGAGTGGGAGGCGGCGCGAGAAATGCACGCGCAGGTGGTGGCGCAGACCGCCGACGAGATGAGGTCCCTCGGCAGGCGGCTGGCCGGCTTGCTGCGGGCCGGGGATCTGGTGGTGCTCACCGGGCCGCTCGGCGCGGGCAAGACCACCCTCGTCCAGGGCATCGGCGAGGGCCTGGGTGTGCGCGGGCCGGTGACATCGCCCACGTTCGTGATCGCGCGCGTGCACCCATCCCTGCGCGGTGGCCCACCGCTGGTCCATGCCGACGCATACCGGCTGGCCAGCCCGGCGGAGGTGGATGACCTCGATCTCGACGCCAGCCTGGCGGAATCGGTGACGGTGGTGGAGTGGGGCGGTGGCCTGGTGGAAGGGCTCGCCGAAGACCGTCTGGAGGTGAGCATCGCCCCAGCCGCCGCGCTGCCCGGCGCTGAGCCTGGTGAGCAGGCGCGGCGCGAGGTCACACTGCGGGGGCTCGGCGAACGGTGGCGGCAGGACCTCGATTCCCCCGGTCCGGACCGCACTGCCGGACCTGGCGTCATATAGTTCACCCGACCCTGCCCGCTGGAGTGGCCTTTGTCACCCCCCGGCGGGGTGTCATGCGCCTGTCCGCGCTCCGACCCTCTTCCCCCCGGAGGCGCACCGTGGTCCAGCAGGGCCCCCCTCCCCCCCGGTCCAGTCGCGCGCCCGGCCGCCGCATGGAACGGCCGTGGCAGGACGAGGACTACGGCGACGATGAGGAGTACCCACCGTGGGCTGCCCCGGGCACTCCCGCACGCCCGGCGGGGCACGGGCGCCGCGAGCTCGGAAAGCCGGCCGGGGACGGGCGGCCCGGCAGATCTCGCGCCGTTCGCGGGCCGGCGCGGCCCAGGGCCCGGACCAGTGCCCGGACCAGCCGGGCAGGGAGCAGGGTCTCGGCTGGCCGCTCGCGTCGTGCCCGGCGGCTGATCTGGGGCGGTGCTCTCGCTGTCGTCGTCGTGATAGCGGTCGCGGTTGTGGCGGGGCTGGCGCTGGCCAGGCACCCAGCGCCACGGCCCCGGACCGCTGGCCTTGTCACCACCTTCCAGCCGGGGGAGTTCCGGTCGGTGCCGTCCACCTGCTCGTCGGTGTCCACCGCAACCCTGGGCCAGTACCTGCCGGGCCGCCGCCAGATCGTGCGGCCACACTCGCTATTCGGGGCCGCCCAGAGCCTGTGTGACTGGACGCAGGCCACGCGATGGCTGGATGTCACCGCGCAGGCCTATACGCCGAGTGGGCTGGCGCCTGGCAACGGCAGCGCGACTGAGTCCGCCGTCGGGGCGTACCAGCAAGCCAGGGCCAATCTCAGCCGTCCACCCCGCAAGACGCACCTGCCCAGGGCAACGCTGACCGCGGTCAGCGGCCTGGGGCAAAGCGCGTTCGCGGGCCTGCAGGTCGCCCACACGGCGGGTGCCACCACCGACATCCTGACGGTGCTGGCAAGGCAGCGGAACGTGCTGGTCACGGTGGTGTTCGAGGCGACATCCAACGGCCGTGCCGGATCCGTGCCGGCCGCTGAACTGCGGGCCGGCGCGATCGCGGCGGCCCGGGACATCCTCGCCCGGCTGCGCTGACGGGCGAAGGCCCAGCGCAGGTCAACTAGGCTGGGCGTCCGTGCTGATGCTTGCCTTCGATACGGCCACCCCTGCGGTTGCCGTCGCCCTGCATGATGGGCGCGCCGTGCTCGCGGAGGCCACCACGGTGGACGCCCGGCGGCAGGGCGAGATCCTGGCCGCCACGATCGCGTCCCTGCTCGCCCGGGTGGGCCTACGGCCGGCCGACCTGAGTGTGATCGCCGTAGGCGTCGGGCCGGGGCCCTACACCAGCCTGCGAGCCGGGCTCGCGACGGCCCATGCCCTCGGCGGTGCGCTGGACATCGGTGTCCATGGGGTGTGCACTCTCGACGTCATGGCCCGCGAGGCTGCGCCCGCGTGCGGCCGGGACTTCCTGGTGGCAACCGACGCCCGGCGGCGGGAGGTGTACTGGGCGCGGTACGGTCCGGGAGGCGAGCGGGCTGAGGGCCCGGGCGTGGGCCCGCCCGCGTCACTGCCGGCGTCGCTCCCTACCGCGGGAGAGGGCCCCTGGTTGTACCCGGACACGATGGGGCCCGCGACCGGGCCCCGGTACCCGTCGGCGGGCGTGCTCGCGGCCATGGCGGCGGAGGCCATCGGCAGGCGGGTGCCGTTGCTGCCCCCGAACCCGCTGTACCTGCGCCGGCCGGACGCGCGGGTGCCCGGGCCTGTCAAACGGGTGACCCCGGAGCCCACCGCGGCACCCGTGGCCGGGCGGGAGTGAGCCGGCGGTGACACTCACCTTGCGGCACATGAGACGGTCAGACCTGGCGATGGTGGCCGCCATGGAAGAGGACCTCTTCGGCGAGGAGGCATGGTCGCCCGGGATGCTCGCCAGCGAGCTTGGTGACCTGCCGGACCGGTTCTACCTCGTGGCCGATGAGGATGGGCAGATCGCCGGGTACGCGGGACTGCTCGCGCCGATGGGCGAGCATGCCGATGTGCTGACCATCGCCGTGGCACGCCCCCGCTGGGGCCTGGGCATCGGGACCGCGTTGCTGGAGGCACTGGTGGCAGAGACAGCCCGGCGCGGCTGCCCGGAGATTTACCTGGAGGTGCGGGTGGACAATGACCGCGCCCAGCGGCTCTATCGGCGCTACGGATTCAACGCAGTGGGCCTGCGACGGGGCTATTACCAGCCGTCCGGGACCGACGCGGTGGTCATGCGGCGGGTGACCGGCGCCCCGGCAGCCCGCGCGAGCGGAAGCACCGGCCGGGACACCTCCTGGCCGCGCGGGCCCGGGTCCACCGCGGGCGGTGGCCGGTGAGCGGGCCGCGGCGGGCGGGAGCGGGCGTGAGCGTGAGCGGGGAGCGGGCGTGAGCGGGCCGCTGGTCCTGGGCATCGAGACCTCCTGCGACGAGACGGGGGTCGGCCTGGTGCGCGGCCAGGACCTGCTCGCCGATGCCGTGGCATCGAGCGTGGCCGAGCATGCCCGCTTCGGCGGCATCGTGCCCGAGGTCGCGAGCCGGGCGCACCTGGAGGCGATGCAGCCGACTGTGCAGCGTGCCCTGGACGGCGCCGGCGTGCGGCTGCGCGACGTCGACGCGATCGCCGTCACCGCTGGTCCCGGGCTGGCCGGAGCACTCCAGGTCGGGGTCTGTGCCGCCAAGGCGTATTCGCTGGCCCTCGGCAAGCCTCTGTACGCGGTCAACCACCTTGCCGCCCACATAGCGGTCGACCAGCTTGAGCACGGCCCGTTGCCCCGGCCCGCGGTGGCTCTGCTCGTGTCGGGCGGCCATTCGTCGCTGCTGCTGGTGCCCGACCTGGCCGGCGAGGTGGTTCCGCTGGGCCAGACCATTGATGACGCAGCCGGGGAGGCCTACGACAAGGTGGCCAGATTGCTGGGACTCCCGTTCCCTGGGGGGCCGCCCATCGACGCCGCAGCGGTCAGCGGGAATGCCGCCGCGATCTCGTTCCCGCGCGGCAAGTACCGTGACGGCAGCTACGACTTCTCCTTCTCCGGTCTGAAGACGTCAGTCGCGCGCTGGATCGAGGCTCGGCAGCGATCGGGCGAGCATGTGCCGGTGGCGGACGTGGCGGCTTCGTTCCAGGAAGCGGTGGTGGACGTGCTCACCCGCAAGGCCGTGGACGCGTGCCGTGACCACGGAGTCGGCCATCTGATCATCGGCGGTGGGGTGGCGGCGAATTCCCGGCTGAGAGCGCTGGCCGCCGAACGCTGCGCGGCGGCGGGCGTCGCGGTGCGGGTGCCGCGGCCGGGGCTGTGCACCGATAACGGGGCGATGGTCGCGGCGCTGGGGGCGGAATTGCTGGCCCGTGGGATGCCACCCTCGCCACTCACCGCACCGGCCGATTCGTCCCTGCCTGTCACCAGTGTGCTGGTCGGCTGACGTGCCGAGTTGACGTCGCCGCGCGACGGCGCTACTGTTCCGAATTGGCACTCAGGAAGGTAGAGTGCTAAATGCGACTCCAGGCGGGTCTGGCACCCGCGACGACAGACCGCCGCGTCGCCCTCTCTAGTAACTAACCAGCCCGCCTTTCCGGAGGGGGAGATCAGATCGTGACGACGGCCACCAAGGTTGTTCTCAAGCCGCTCGAAGACCGCATTGTGGTCCGGCCGCTCGAGGCCGAGCAGACCACTGCGTCGGGCTTGGTGATCCCGGACACCGCGAAGGAGAAGCCCCAAGAGGGCGAAGTCCTCGCGGTCGGCCCGGGCCGCTTCGACGACGCAGGCGCCAAGCGGGTGCCGATGGATGTCAAGGTCGGCGATGTGGTGCTGTACAGCAAATACGGCGGCACTGAAGTGAAGTACCACGGCGAGGAGTACCTTGTGCTCTCCTCCCGTGACGTGCTCGCCATCGTGGAGAAGTAAGCAAGCGATCCCGCGGCGCGGGCGGTACCCGCGGCCCGGTCTCGCGGTGCCACACCGCCCCGGACGCCAGCGTGGCGTCTGGGGCGGTGGCACGAAAGCCGCCGCCGCGCGTGCCCGACAATCAATCAGGGGTGCTCATGGCCAAGATGCTGGAGTCTAACGAGGCCGCAAGGCGTGCGCTGGAGCGCGGCGTCAATAAGCTCGCCGACGCGGTCAAGGTGACGCTGGGCCCACGCGGGCGCAACGTCGTCATCGACAAGAAGTGGGGGGCTCCCACCATCACCAACGACGGTGTCACCGTCGCCCGTGAGGTGGAACTGGAAGACCGGTACGAGAACCTCGGTGCTCAGCTCGCCAAGGAAGTCGCGACCAAGACCAACGACGTCGCCGGGGACGGCACGACCACCGCGACGGTGCTCGCCCAGGCGATGGTTCGGGAAGGGCGCCGGGCCGTGACGGCCGGCACGAACCCGATGGCGCTCAAGCGGGGCATCGACGCGGCCGCGGGCGCGGTCTCCGACCGCCTGCTCGAGGTCGCCCGCGAGGTGGGGGAGCAGGCGGAGATCGCGAACGTGGCGACCGTCTCCGCACAGGACCGCCAGATCGGCGAGATCATCGCCGAGGCCTTCGACAAGGTGGGCAAGGACGGGGTCATCACCGTCGAGGAAGCTCCGACCATGGGGCTCGAGCTGGAGTTCACCGAGGGGATGCAGTTCGACAAGGGCTACATCTCCCCCTACTTCGTCACCGACCAGGACCGTCTGGAGGCGGTCCTGGAGGATGCCTACGTGCTCCTGCACTCCGGCAAGATCTCCTCGATGGCGGACTTCCTGCCGCTGCTCGAGCAGGTGGCCCAAGCAAAGAAGCCGATGCTGGTGGTTGCCGAGGACGTCGAGGGCGAGGCGCTCGCCACCCTGGTGGTGAACAAGATCCGCGGACTGCTGACGGTTGCCGCGGTCAAGGCTCCCGGATTCGGTGAGCGGCGCAAGGCGATGCTGGCCGACATAGCCGTGGTCACCGGTGGCCAGGTGGTGAGCGAGGAACTCGGCCTCAAGCTGGACAACATCGGCCTGGACACGCTCGGCACCGCGCGCCGGGTGGTGGTCACCAAGGACACCACCACGATCGTGGACGGTGCCGGCGACCATGTCGCGATCGAGGACCGGATCCGCCAGTTGCGGAACGAGATCGAGGCAACCGACTCCGACTGGGACCGCGAGAAGCTGCAGGAACGGATCGCCAAGCTGGCTGGTGGTGTGTGTGTGCTGCGGGTCGGCGCGGCCACCGAGGTGGAGCTCAAGGAAAAGAAGCACCGCCTGGAGGACGCGATCTCCGCCACCCGCGCGGCCATCGAGGAGGGGATCATCCCCGGTGGCGGCAGCGCGCTCGTGCACACCGCGGCAGAGCTTTCTGACCTGGGGCTGAGCGGCGATGAGGCGATCGGCGTGAACGTCGTCCGGACCGCGCTGAAGGCGCCCTGCTTCTGGATCGCCAGCAACGCCGGCGCGGAGGGATCGGTCGTCGTCGCCAGGGTGGCCGAACTGGGCCGCGGCCATGGATACAACGCGGCCACCGGCGAGTACGGCGACCTGATCGCCCAAGGTGTCATCGACCCGGTCAAAGTGACCCGCTCAGCGGTGGCAAATGCCGCCTCGATCGCGGGGATGCTGCTGACCACCGAGACGCTGGTGGTCGACAAGCCGGAGGACGAGGAAGCTGACGGGCAGGGCCACGGCCACTCGCACGGGGGCCACGGGCACACGCACTGAAGCCGCGACACGCCGAAAACACAGCGAGCGATCATTTGATCGCTCGCTGTGTTTTCATTGAGCTGTCCTTGGCGGCACAGCAATGTGACCTTTCTGTTGCCTGCCGGGATGAAGGAACCCCCCGCTAACGTGGGCATCATGCAGTCGTGACGGAGGGGTGTCCCATCCAGTCGGTGCAGAGCTACGCATGGCGGCGGGGGGCGGCGGGCCGTTCCCGGCGGGAGGTGGGCTGGCCGCAGCCATCCGGCCAGCCGGCATCTCCGCTCCCGGCCCAGCGGCGCGCCCGGCCAGATGCCGCGGCGCTGGCCGACCTCACGACAGCGGCCGTCCGCGGCCAGCCTGCGGCGGTCGAGTCCCTGCTGGAACAGATCCGGCCGATGGTGCTGCGGTACTGCCGGGCACGGCTCGGCCGGGATGACGGCCATTACCACGCCGCGGACGATGTGGCACAGGAGGTGTGCCTGGCGGTCCTTTCGGCACTTCCCCGTTATCGGGATATGGGGCGGCCCTTCGCGGCATTTGTCTTCGGCATCGCCTCTCACAAGGTGGCGGACGCCGTCCGCATCGCGGCACGGCTCGCGGTGCCCACCCCGGACCTGCCCGACGGCCCGGACGACCGGCCCGGGCCGGAGGAGACCGTGGTCGCCTGGCTGGAAGCCGAACACGCCCGCGCGCTGCTCGGCCGCCTTCCCAGTCACCTCCGTGAACTGCTGATACTACGCGTAGTAACGGGACTTTCCGCGGAAGAGACGGGTAGTGTACTGGGCATGTCCCCCGGAGCCGTCCGTGTCGCCCAGCACCGCGCCTTGGCGCGGCTGCGTGCGCTGGCGATAGAGGAGCAGCTTGCGTGAGCGGCGGGCGCGGTCCCGGAGCGCCCAGCGCGACGCTGGGCAGGACGGTCACGCCCGATGGGCGTGGCCGCCCACCTGAGGGCCTGGCAGCGCTCGACCTCAGTGCCGTCCGGCGCACCGACAGCCTGATCGAGGATGTCGTGGCCCGCCGGCCGGTGCGGCCGGAGGCATTCTCCGATCCCGCCTTGCGGCTGCTCAGAGCCCTGGCGAGCGACGTTGACGGCGGTCCCTGCGGGCGTGGGGCCGGCGCGGCGCGGCGTGCGGGCCGTCCTGCTCGCGGAGCGGGTGGCCTGCGCCCGGGTGCTGCCGGGCGAACGCCGGGCTGGCCCGGCCAGGTCGCGCACGACCCGGCCGCCGCAGCCTGGCTGCGGACGATCGCCGCAGCCGTGGCGGTGGTGACCCTGGCTGGAGCTGCCACCACCACCGGGGTGGCGATGACGGGGCTGCTGACGAGGCTCGCACGGCAGGTGCCCGCTACGGGTGGGCCAGAGCGCGGCAGGCCCACGCCCCGCGGCGGACGTGCTGCCGGCCGCCGGGGCCCGCGGTAGTCACAAGGCCGCCGCCGGGCCGTTACAGCCGGGTACCCGGCTCGGGGCGCGCCCCCGGAGAGACAGTGCCGGAGTCAATAGACTGAAAGCTCTCTCACGCCTGCCAAACGCGGAAGCTGCCATGACTGACGACGCGAAGTTCGGCCCCCCGGCGCTCACCTTCGACGATGTGCTGCTGCTGCCGGCACACTCGCGGCTGCTGCCTTCGGAGGCGGATACCACCGCCCGGCTGAGCCGCCGGATCACCCTGCGGATCCCGCTGGTGTCTTCGGCCATGGACACGGTCACCGAGGCCCGGATGGCGGTGGCAATGGCCCGCCAGGGTGGGGTGGGGGTGCTGCACCGGAACCTGTCCATCGAGGACCAGGCCCAGCAGGTGGACTTGGTCAAGCGGTCGGAGGCGGGGATGATCAGCGACCCCGTGACCTGCCGACCGGAGGCGACCATCGCCGAGGTCGAAGCGCTGTGCGCCCGCTACCGGATCTCCGGGGTCCCGGTGACCGGGCCCGATGGGATGCTGGTCGGCATCGTGACGAACCGCGATATCCGGTTCGAGTCCGACCACGGCAGGCCCGTCAGCGAGGTCATGACGGAAATGCCACTGGTGACCGCGCCCGCGGGGGCCGGGCGCGAGGAAGCGCTGGCCCTTCTGCGCCGCCACAAGGTGGAAAAGCTCCCACTGGTCGACCGGGCGGGCAGACTGCGGGGGCTGATCACGGTCAAGGACTTCACCAAGAGCGAGCAGTTCCCCAACTCCACCAAAGACGAGCAGGGCCGGCTGGTGGTCGGCGCCGCAGTGGGGGTCGGGGAAGACGGCAAGCGGCGGGCACAGGCGCTGGCGGAGGCCGGTGCGGACTTCCTGGTCGTGGACACCGCCCACGGCCACGCCGAGGCGGTCCTGGAGATGGTCGCCCAGATCAAGGCCAACACCTGCATCGATGTGATCGGCGGGAACATCGCCACCAGGGCCGGCGCGCAGGCGCTGATCGAGGCGGGCGCCGACGGGGTCAAGGTGGGCGTCGGCCCCGGCTCCATCTGCACCACCCGGGTTGTCGCGGGAGTCGGTGTGCCCCAGGTGAGCGCCATCTATGAGGCGGCGCGGGCGGCCCGGGCGGCGGGTGTGCCGGTCGTCGGTGACGGCGGCGTCCAGCACTCCGGCGACATCGCCAAGGCGATCGCGGCCGGCGCGGACACGGTGATGCTGGGGAGCCTGTTCGCCGGCTGTGAGGAGGCGCCGGGCGAGATGGTCTTCATCGGCGGCAAACAGTACAAGCAGTACCGCGGCATGGGATCGCTGGCGGCCATGCGGGGCCGTTCCTATTCCAAGGACCGCTACTTCCAGGACGACGTGCTGCGGGAAGACAAGCTCGTGCCGCAGGGGGTGGAGGGGCAGGTGCCCTACCGGGGGCCGCTGTCGGCGGTAGCGGACCAGCTCGTCGGCGGCTTGCGCGCGGCCATGGGATTCTGTGGCGCCCGGACCATCGCCGACCTGCAGCAAGCGCAGTTCATCCAGATCACCGCCGCGGGACTGGCGGAGAGCCACCCGCATGACATCCAGATGACCGCCGAGGCGCCCAACTATTCGCGGCGGCTGACGTGAGCGTGGAGATCGGCCGGGGCAAATCCGGCCGCCGCGCCTACTCGCTCGACGAGATCGCGGTGGTGCCGTCCCGGCGCACCCGCGACCACCGTGAGGTGTCCACCGCCTGGCAGATCGACGCCTCCCGGTTCGAGGTGCCACTGGTCGTCGCACCCATGGACAGCGTCGTCTCTCCTGCCACCGCGATCGAGATCGGCCGCCTCGGCGGCCTGGCGGTGCTCGACCTCGAGGGCCTGTGGACTCGCTACGACGACCCGGAGCCGATCCTGGCGGAGGTGACCGGGCTGTCCGACGAGGCGGCGACCCGCAGGCTCCAGGAGATCTACGCCGAGCCCATCAAGGAGGATCTGATCGGTGCCCGGATCCAGGAGATCCGTGCCGCTGGGGTCACCACCGCCGCCCGGCTGTCCCCGCAGCGCACCGTCCGCTACTACAAGAGCGTCGTGGATGCGGGCGTCGATATCTTCGTCATTCGGGGGACGACCGTCTCGGCCGAGCATGTCTCGGGGCGCGCCGAGCCGCTCAACCTCAAGCAGTTCATCTACGAACTCGACGTCCCGGTCATCGTCGGTGGCTGTGCCACATACACGGCGGCGCTGCACCTGATGCGCACAGGTGCGGCCGGGGTGCTGGTCGGCTTCGGGGGCGGCTCCGGCCACACCACAGCCGCGGTGCTCGGGGTAGCCGTCCCGATGGCCACCGCGATCGCGGACGTGGCAGCCGCCCGCAGGGAGTATCTCGACGAGTCCGGCGGCCGGTACGTGCACGTGATCGCGGACGGCAGCATGACCCGCAGTGGCGATATAGCCAAGGCGCAGGCGTGCGGGGCGGACGCGGTCATGGTCGGCTCGCCGCTGGCACGGGCGAACGAGGCGCCCGGGCGCGGCTACCACTGGGGCAGCGAGGCACATCATCCGGACCTGCCGCGCAGCACCCGGCTGCGGGTCGGCACCATCGGGAGCATGCAGCAGATCCTGCACGGGCCCTCCGCCGTGCCGGACGGGTCACTCAACCTGGTGGGCGCGCTGCGGCGGACCATGGCCACATCCGGCTACTCCGACCTCAAGGAGTTCCAGCGCGTCGAGGTGGTTGTCACCCCGGGCGTCCGGCCAATCCCCTGAGCGCGCCGGCCCGGGTGCTACGTTCTGCATGTGATGGCCCCCGGACCCGGCACAGGCAGGCTCAGCCCACAGGCCCGCTCCGCCGCGCTCACCGCGCTGTCCGGGTCGCAACTGCAGGTACTGGTCGTCGGTGGGGGTGTGGTCGGGGCGGGAGTCGCGCTGGACGCGGCGACGCGGGGGCTGACGGTCGGCCTGGTGGAGGCGCGCGACTTCGCCTCCGGGACGTCATCACGGTCCAGCAAGCTCATCCATGGCGGATTGCGCTACCTGGAGCAGCTCAACGTCAGCCTGGTCCGGGAGGCCCTGACCGAGCGCTCGCTGCTGCTCGGGGTCATCGCGCCGCACCTGGTGCGGGGCGTGCCGTTCCTGTTCCCGCTCACCCACCACGTCTGGGAACGGGCCTACGTCGGCACCGGGGTCGGCGCCTACGACGTGCTCGGGTTCTCAATGAGTCAGTCCCGCGGGCTGCCCGGCCATCGGCAGCTCAGCCGACGCGGGGCACTGCGGGTGGCCCCGGCGCTCAAGCGGTCGGCGATCACCGGCGCGATCGCGTACTGGGACGCCCAGGTGGACGACGCCCGGTACGTGGCGACGCTGGTTCGCACGGCGGCCAGTTACGGCGCGCATTGCGCGTCCCGTGTCCAGGTCACCGGCCTGCTGCGGGAAGGCGAACGGGTGGCGGGTGTGCAGGCCGTCGACCTCGAGGCCGGCACCCCGCTGCGGATCCGGGCCGAGCAGGTGGTCAACGCGACGGGCGTCTGGACCGATGACATCCAGGCCATGGTGGGCGGGCGCGGGACCATCAACCTGCGGGTGTCCAAGGGCGTGCACCTGCTGGTGCCCCGGGACCGGATCCAGTCAGCCGCCGGGATCATCCTGCGCACCCCGGTGAGCGTGCTGTTCGTCATCCCCTGGGGCAGGCACTGGATCATCGGCACCACCGACACCGACTGGGCAGGTGGCAAGGCGGAACCGGTGGCCAGCGGGGGGGACATCGACTACCTGCTGGGGCAGGCGAACCGGGTCCTTACCATGCCGCTGGGCCGTGAGGACATCACCGCCGTCTACGCCGGCCTGCGCCCGCTGCTGGCGGGTGAATCCGACACCACCTCCCGGCTGTCCCGCGAGCATGTGGTCGCCCATCCGGTGCCCGGCCTGGTGCTGGTGGCCGGTGGCAAGTACACGACCTACCGGCTGATGGCGCGCGATGCGGTGGATGCCGTGGCGCACGGCCTGGACTGGCGGACGCCTGCCTCATGCACCGACCGGGTGCCACTGGCTGGTGCCAGCGGCTATCAGGCGCTCTGGAACGCCCGGTACCGGCTGGCCGCTTCCTCCGGCCTGCATGTGGCGCGGATCGAGCATCTGCTGCGCAGGTACGGGTCGCTCATCCGCGAGGTGCTGGACCTGATAGCGGCGGACCCGGACCTCGCCCGGCCGGTCGGGGCGGCCGACGACTACCTGCGGGCGGAGATCACCTACGCCGCCTCCCATGAAGGGGCGCGGCATCTGGACGACGTGCTCGCGCGGCGCACACACATCGCCATCGAAACGCCCGACCGTGGGGTGGCTGCGGCCGCCGAGGTGGCCGGCCTGATGGCGGGACCACTGGGCTGGGATGACCGCCGGATCGCCCGCGAGGTCGAGCACTACCGGGCGCACGCCGCGGCCGGGCTGGCTGCCCAGGACGCGGAGAACGACGCGGACGCCGACGCTATCGCGGCAACCGCGACCGACATCGTGCCGCTGGTGAGCCCGGGCCGGAGTCCCGTCGGCCACTAGACTTCGGCCATGCCAGCGCCGCGTGTCTTTTCCGGTATCCAGCCGACCGCCGACTCCTTCCATCTCGGCAACTACCTGGGCGCGCTCCGGCAGTGGGTGGCCTTTCAGGAGACTCACGACGCCTTCTACTGCGTCGTGGACCTGCACGCCATCACTGTCGCGCACGACCCCGCGCTGCTGCGGCGGCGGACCCGGGTGGCCGCTGCGCAGCTTTTCGCCGCCGGGCTGGACCCGGACCGGTGCACGGTGTTCGTGCAGAGCCACGTCGCCGAGCACACCGCGCTGGCATGGGTGCTGGGATGCCTGACCGGCTTTGGCGAGGCCAGCCGGATGACGCAGTTCAAGGACAAGGCAGCCAAGGGCGGATCGTCCGCTGCCAGCCTCGGCCTGTTCAGTTACCCCGTCCTGCAGGCGGCCGACATCCTGCTCTACCAGACCCAGCAGGTCCCGGTCGGTGAGGACCAGCGTCAGCATCTGGAGCTGAGCCGTGATCTGGCCATCCGCTTCAACCACCGGTTCGGCCCGACGTTCACCGTCCCCAGCCCCTACATCCCGGGTGGGGTGGCCAAGATCACCGACCTGCAGGACCCGTCAGCCAAGATGAGCAAGTCGTCCTCCGCGCCGCAGGGGATCATCGACCTGCTGGATGACCCGGACGCGATCCGGCGCAAGATCGCCAGGGCGGTGACCGACCCCGGCAGCGAAATCCGGGCCGACGAGGCCGCCAAGCCCGGCGTCACCAACCTGCTGCGGATCTACGCCGCTCTCACCGGGGAGCAGGTCGCGGCGCTGGAGGACCGCTACCGCGGGGCCGGCTACGGGGCTTTCAAGAAGGACCTCGCCGAGGTCGTGACCGGCGCGCTCGCGCCGATCCGTGAGCGCGCAGCCAAGCTCATCGCCGACGAACCCGCGCTCGATGCCATGCTGGCGCACGGTGCTGCAAAGGCCCGCCCGATCGCCCGGGCGACGATGGAGCAGGTGAGCGAGCGGATCGGCTTCCTGCCCGCCGTCTGACCTCACCCGCGGCAGCGCGCATTATGCCGCCTATTCTTGGGTCATGGGACGCCAGTCGGAATCCGGGCTGCCGGTCGAGCAGGTGTACGGGCCGGGGGATCCGGCTGGTTTCGACCCGGCCGTGAAACTGGGCGATCCCGGCGAATACCCGTTCACCCGGGGCGTCTACCCCGCCATGTACACGCAGCGGCCCTGGACGATGCGCCAGTACGCCGGCTTCGCGACCGCCCGTGAGTCGAACGAGCGTTATCACCAGCTCATCGCCGCCGGCACGACGGGCCTGTCGGTCGCCTTCGACCTGCCCACCCAGATGGGGTACGACTCCGACGCCCCAGCCGCGCAGGGGGAAGTCGGCAAGGTCGGGGTTGCGATCGACTCGATCGAGGACATGGCGGTGCTGCTGGCGGGCATCCCGGTGGACCGTGTCTCCACGTCGATGACGATCAACGCTCCGGCGGCCGTGCTGCTGCTGCTCTACCAGCTCACCGCCCACGAGCAGGGAGTGCCAGCCAGCGCGCTGAACGGCACCATCCAGAATGACGTCCTGAAGGAATACATCGCGCGCGGCACCTATATCTATCCGCCCAAGCCATCGCTGCGGCTGATCGCTGACACTTTCGCCTATTGCCGCAGCGAGATCCCACGCTGGAACACGATCTCCATATCCGGGTATCACATGGCGGAGGCGGGTGCCACGCCGGTGCAGGAGATCGCTTTCACGCTGGCGAACGCCAAGGAATATGTGCGTGCGGCGCTGTCGTCCGGGCTGGCGGTGGATGATTTCGGCCCGCGGCTGTCGTTCTTCTTCGTGGCTCGCACGACCTTGCTGGAGGAGGTCGCGAAGTTCCGCGCCGCCCGCCGCCTGTGGGCGCGGATCATGCGCGAGGAGTTCAATGCGCGCGACCCACGCTCACAGATGCTCCGTTTCCACACCCAGACCGCGGGTGTGCAACTGACGGCGCAGCAGCCGGAGGTGAACCTGGCGCGGGTCACCGTCCAGGCCCTGGCCGCCGTGCTCGGTGGCACCCAGTCCCTGCACACCAACGCCTATGACGAGGCGCTCGGGCTGCCGAGCCAGCATGCGGCCCGGCTGGCGTTGCGGACCCAGCAGGTGATCGCCTGCGAATCGGACCTGACGGCGACCGTGGACCCGTTCGCGGGCTCGTACGCGGTGGAGTCGATGACGGATGAGATCGAGGCCGCCGCGGCCGACCTGATCGGCAAGGTCGAGGAACTCGGCGGTGCTGTCGCCGGCATCGAGCAGGGTTTCCAGAAGGCGGAGATCGAACGGTCGGCCTACCAGGTGGCGCGCCAGATCGATACGGGGGAACGGGTGGTGGTCGGCGTCAACAAGTTCGCTTCCCCCGAGCCACAGGCTTATGAGCCGCTGCGGGTCGACCCCGTAATCGAGCGTGAGCAGGCGCAGCGGCTGGCACGGCTGCGGCAGTCCCGCGGCAGCGTGGCCTGGCAGCGGGGGATCGATGACCTCAAGCGGGCCGCCGCCGGCCAGGATAATGTGCTGCCGCCACTGCGGGAGGCACTGGCGGCGCGTGCCACTGTCGGAGAGGTCTGCGACGCCCTCCGGGAAGTCTGGGGGGTATACCGGCCCGGCGAGGTCCGCTGAAATCCCTGCACTTGCAGACAATGGCGTAACGCCAAGCGAATGATCGCCACCCGCGATACCATCGTGCCTGCGACGGTACGTATCCCGTCACTGCTCGCTGGGATCCGAGGACAGCGCATTATCGAGTCGTCCGGAAGCGGTGACCGCCTGCGGTAGGTGCGCCTGTCCCGTGCGTCCACGGGCTTCACGGGATGGGTATGACGACGGAGACCGTCGCTGCAGTGCCCGGCATCTGCCGGGCCGCCGGGCGGGGAAGCACCACCTCGGCCGGGAGGGCTAGCTTGGGGACCGCTTTGGAGCTGGGTGGTCGCCGCGCGGGCCCCGGCCGACCGGCCGGCCCACCGGTCAGCCACCGCGCTGCTGGTGAAGTATGGCTCTAGTTCGAGGAGTACATGGACATGCTGCTCCGCGCCACGGCTTGCCGAGGGGGCATCGGTGGAGTGCGGCGGCCGGCCTACCGGGGGGAGGCTGCGCATGCTCGAGCTTGACCTGCCCGGATCCCTCGATGAGTTCCTTTGCGCACGGACTGAGGAACTCATCGCGTTCCGGCGTGACCTGCACGCCCACCCTGAGGTGGGGTATCACGAGCATCGCACCACGAGCCGGGTGGCGCTCCGGCTCGCCGCGGCGGGCCTGCAGCCGGTCACCCTGCCCAAGGGGACGGGACTGGTCGCCGATGTCGGTGACGACCTGACCGGCGGCCCCCTGGTGGCGCTGCGCGCGGATCTGGACGCCCTGCCGATCACGGATGAGAAGAACGTGCCGTACCGGTCCACGGTGCCCAACGCCTGCCACGCCTGCGGTCACGACGTGCACACCACGGTGCTGCTCGGTGCGGGCCTCTTCCTGGCGGCGCAGGCGGCGGCCGGCGTCCTGCCCGGCCGGGTGCGGCTGATCTTCCAGCCCGCTGAAGAGGTGCCGGGTGGCGCCCTGGATGTGATGGCCGCCGGGGGCCTGTCGTCAGTGGACCGCATATTCGCCGTTCACTGTGATCCCAGGCTCGACGCCGGCAAGGTGGGCACGCGCACGGGCCCGATCACGGCCGCGTGCGACAAGATCAAGGTCCGGGTGACCGGGCCCGGCGGGCACACCGCCCGCCCGCATCTGACGGCGGACCTGGTCTACGCCCTCGGCAAGATCGTGACTGAGCTTCCGGCCGCGCTGTCCCGCCGGGTTGACCCGCGCTCCAGCCTCAGCCTGGTCTGGGGCAGGGTCAGCGCGGGCTCGGCGGCCAACGCGATACCCGACGACGGCATCGCGGAGGGCACGGTCCGGTGCCTGGATGACAAGGCCTGGCACGAGGCGCCGGACCTGCTCAAGGCACTGGTCGAGTCGGTCGCCAGCGCCTATGGGGTCGTCGCCGACCTGCAATATCAGCGCAATGTGCCACCCTGCGTGAATGAGCCGGTGAGCACCGCGTTGCTGGAGTCGGCGGTCAGCCTGGTGCTCGGGCCGGACGCGCTCGCCACTACCCCGCAGAGCCTGGGTGGCGAGGACTTCGCGTGGTTCCTGGAGTCGGTGCCCGGCTCACTGGCCCGGCTGGGAACCCGGACGCCCGGCTCGGATGAGGACTTCGATATCCACCAGGCCACCTTCGACGTCGATGAGCGGGCGATCGGGGTCGGAGTGCGGCTGATGGCGGCCACCGCGGTCACCGCCCTCAGCGCGGGCGGCATGAGCCTGGCCGAACGTGTGCCGGGTGGTGCGCGGGCGTGAGATTGCCGCGCCTGCGGCGCCCGGGCCGTGGGGATGACGACCTGGACGTGTTCCGGAGTCCCGGTGCTGTCGTCCTGTGGTGGTTCTGGGCCGCGGTCGCCGCCGTGGTCCTGATAGACCTCGCGATTCAGGGCGGGGGCCGGGACGCGCTGATCGCCGCGCTGATCGTGGTGACAGCGACGGGATACGCCTACGCGGTGGCTGGTCGGCCGCGGGTGGAGGCGGATGCGGACGGGATCAGGGTGCTGAACCCGTTGCGCGATTTCCGGCTCCCCTGGGCGGCTGTGGAGACGATCGAGGTCGCGACGGCACTGAAGATCCGCTGCTTCCCGGCACCGGGACAGGCCCGCGGCAAGGTGGTAACGAGCTGGGCGGTTCAGTCCTCGGCCCGGTCGGCCGCCAGGCGGGAGTTCGCGACGCGGCGGGCGGCGGCACGCGGAGGCCGGGGCGGCCTGCCGGGGATCGGCTTCGGGGGCGGTGGCGGGTTCAACAGGGCGGGCAGGGCCAGCCCTGGCTATGCCCAGCCCGGGGGCAGCCGGATGCCGCCCGCCGCGCGGGAGGTTGTGAACCGGAGCGTCGCCGATTACGCGATGGGCGTCCTCAATGAACGCATGCGCAAGATCAAGCTGGCGCAGACGCTTGCCGCGGCCACCGCGGCGGTCCGTGGGGATGGTGCCCCGGCGGCAGCGGCCGGGGACGGCCTGTCTCCCGCATCACCACCCGCCGTTCCCACGGCACGCTGGGCATGGTGGCCGATAGCCGCGATGGTGGTGCCCACCGTGGCGCTCATCGTGACGCTGCTGGTCTGAGACGGCCTGATCTCGCGGGCATGGATTGACTCAGCCCGCCCTGCCGGGGCGCTGACCGGCCCTGCTCAGGTGCCGAAGGACGCGCAGGGACGTGTTCGCAGGGCCGCGACGTAATCGGATGGTGCCCCGGCCTTCTCCGCGGAGTCCGCGAGGATGCCCAGATAGCGAGCCGACGGCAGGCCGCCTTCGTAGGCGTCGAGCACGTACAGCCAGGCCAGCGCGTCACCTTCGAGCGTCTGCACCCTGACCTTGATCTTGCTGTAGTAACCGAGGGTGGCGCCGTCCCACATGTCGAGCGCCCGCTCGTCCATCGGTGGCACGTCATAGAGCACCACGAACACCCGGTCGAAGGAGTCCTCGACCACCGTCGCCAGGGCGCCCTCCCAGCCGATGTCCTCCCCACCGAAGGTCAGACGCCAGCCCTCCAGCCAGCCGGTGCCCCGCTGCGGTGAATGTGGGCAGCGCGCCAGCATCTGCTCTGGGTCCATGTTGCTGCCATAGGCCGCGTACAACGCCACGGCTGACAAGCGTACGGCTCCGGCCGGGCCGGCGTGGCCGGAATCCAGCCGGAGCCGATCATGAGGGCGCGGGTGCCACCGGCCAGCCCGGTGAACCGCACCGTCACGCCGACCGGCGCTGGGGACGGGCGGCCGGGGTGTCAGTGGGGAAGAATGCTGCCTCGTGAATCATCCGACGGTGGACGTGGCGATCCTGGGCGGGGGGCCGGGCGGATATGAAGCCGCCCTGGTCGCCTCTCAGCTCGGGGCGAGCGGGGTGGTGGTCGATTCGGACGGCCTCGGCGGGGCTTCCGTCCTGACCGATTGCGTTCCCTCCAAGACCCTGATCGCCAGTGCGGAGACCATGGGCCTGCTCGCGGGTGCCGCCGATCTCGGTATCAGGATTGGCCAGAGCACCCGGGTGCCCGGCCAGCCACGGGCGGTGCGGCCGGCGGATGTGGATGCCCGCCGGCTGTACGGCCGGGTGAAGGCGCTCGCCGCGGCGCAGTCGGCCGACGTGGCCAGCCGGCTCACCGCCGAAGGGGTCCGGGTGCTGACCGGGCATGGGCGGCTGGCTGCGCCGCACACGCTGGCGGTGGGCGGACAGGAGATCGCGGCTGGTGTGGTGCTCGTCGCCACCGGTGGTATGCCACGGGTACTGCCCGGTGCGCAGCCGGACGGCCAGCGGATCCTCAACTGGCGGCAGCTCTACGACCTCAGCGAGGTGCCCCCGGAACTCGTGGTGGTCGGTTCCGGGGTGACCGGGGCCGAATTCGCGAGCGCGTTCCAGGCGCTCGGGTCGCAGGTCACCCTGATCTCCTCGCGCGAGCACGTCCTCCCTCACGAGGACCGGGATGCGGCGGTGCTGATCGAGGACGTCTTCCGGCGGCGTGGCATGACCGTGCTCAGCCGTTCCCGGGCCGAGTCGGTGTCCCGTTCCGGTGACGGCGTCGTCGTGCGGCTGGCGGATGGCCGGACCGTGCGGGGCTCACATTGCCTGCTCACGGTGGGCCTGGTGGCCGCTACCGATGGCATCGGCCTGGCGGAGGCCGGGATCAAGCTGGACAGCCATGGGTTCATCGTCGCCGACCGGGTGTCACGGACGTCCGCACCGGGTGTGTATGCGGCCGGTGACTGCACCGGGGTGCTCATGCTCGCCTCCGTGGCCGCGATGCAGGGACGCATCGCCATGTGGCACGCGCTCGGTGAGGCGGTTCAGCCGCTGCGCCTCGATCACGTCGCCGCGACGATCTTCACCGAGCCGGAAATCGCTACGGTGGGAGTGTCACAGCGGGCCGTGGAAGCGGGTGAGGTGGACGCCAGCGTCGTCAAGCTGCCGCTGTCCACCAACGCCCGGGCGAAGATGCAGGGCTTCCGCGACGGGTTCGTCAAACTGTTCGCCGGTCAGGGCAGTGGCAGAGTGCTGGGAGGCGTCGTGGTGGCGCCCCGTGCCAGCGAACTGATCCTCGCGGTATCGCTGGCGGTCGAGCAGATGCTCACCGTCAGCCAGATCGCTCACACCTTCGCGGTGTATCCGTCCCTGTCCGGGAGCCTGACGGAGGCAGCACGGCAGCTGATGAAGCCGGCGGGGGAGGGCTGAGCTGTCAGTGTGAGGGCCGGCCCAGGTCCGGATCCTTTGGCACCGGCAGGCCATGCTGGCGCAGCCGGGCGGCCCTGATGTCGTCGGCGTAGGTGGCCACGGTCAGGATGCTGCCCGACAGGATGAGGGCGACCATCATGGCGCTCACCCATGCCGGTGCCGGCAGCAACTCCGCGAGTATCGTCACGAGTACCGCGCAGACCGGGATGATCACCACCAGGTGCCTGATGACCGTCCGCCAGCGCCAGCCGGGATCGGTCAGTTCGTGCCGGACCCAGTGCACGTTCTTGTCGGGCAGCTTGAACCCGAACGCGAACCGCAACCAGCCCAGTGGCCCAGGGTCACCGGGCAGCCGGGTCATCGGCGGGCCCGCCCGGCGGCCGGGCGCAGCGAGCACCTGGGGCCGCGGTCGCGGGGAGCGGGCAGGCGGCGCCACGACGGCAGGCGCCGCAGGGCGCAGGCGGCCCGCCGCCGGCACAGCCCGGCCGGCGGCCCGGGCCGTGACGGCGGATGAGGCTGCGGATGCATGCCCCCAGTCTGTCAGTTCGCGGCGGGTGCCCTCACTCAGCGGAGGTGGCGGGCCGCCGCGCCGGACCGGATGTTTGCCACGCCCGAATTGCCACGCCGCACCCGTGCCTCATCCGGAGATCTGGCAGATGACGCTCCCAGCGGCGATTGTCTGGCCGACCGCCACCGCCAGCCCAGCGACGGTCCCGTCCTTATGGGCGGTCAGCGGCTGTTCCATCTTCATGGCCTCGAGGACCACCACCGTGTCCCCGGCCGATACCTGCTGCCCGTCGCTGGCGACGAGCTTGACGATCGTGCCCTGCATGGGGCTGGTGAGCGCATCACCGTCCGGCTGGCTTGGGCCACCGCCGCCCCGCCGCGCACGCACGGGCCGGCCGGGGCGCTGGTCCGGGGACCCGGAGGCGGCGAGCGAGCCCAGGCCGGCGGGCAGCACGACCTCGAGTCGCTTCCCACCCACCTCGACCGTGATGCGCTCGCGGGCAGGCACCTGCTGGCCAGCCGGGACGCCGGCGGCGCCCTCGTATGGCGGCACCCCCCCGAACTCGGTCTCTATCCAGCGGGTATGGACCGAGAACTGGCCGGAGGCGAACGCCGGGTCCACCACGACCGCACGGTGGAACGGCAGCACCGTCGGCATGCCGCCCACCTCGAACTCGGCCAGTGCCCGGCGGGCCCGCTCCAGCGCCTGCTCGCGGGTGGCTCCGGTCACGATCAGCTTGGCGATCAGCGAGTCGAAGGCCTGTGGCACCGTCATTCCCTCGCGGTATCCGGCATCCAGGCGCACCCCCGGGCCGGCCGGCGGTCGCCAGGCGGTGATGGTGCCAGGCGCGGGCAGGAAGTTGCGGCCGGGATCCTCGGCGTTGATGCGGAACTCGATCGAGTGACCGCGCAGCGCCGGGTCCCCGTAGCCGAGTTCCTGCCCGTCGGCGATGCGGAACATTTCCCGCACCAGGTCCAGGCCGGACACTTCCTCCGACACCGGGTGCTCGACCTGCAGCCGGGTGTTCACCTCCAGGAACGACACGGTCCCGTCCTGGCCGATCAGGAACTCACAGGTGCCCGCGCCCACATAGCCGGCTTTGCGCAGGATCGCCTTGGATGCGGTGTAGAGCACCCCGGCCTGCTCCTGCGTGAGGAACGGCGCGGGCGCCTCTTCGACGAGTTTCTGGTGGCGGCGCTGGAGTGAGCAGTCCCGGGTGGATACGACCACCACGTTGCCGTGCGAGTCGGCCAGGCACTGGGTCTCCACATGCCGGGGCCGTTCCAGGTATCGCTCCACGAAGCACTCGCCCCGGCCGAACGCGGCCACCGCCTCGCGGACCGCCGACTCGTAGAGGCCGGTGATCTCGGATGCGGACCGGACTACCTTGAGTCCCCGGCCACCACCGCCGAAGGCGGCTTTGATCGCGACGGGGAAGCCGTGCCGGGCCGCGAACGCGTCGACCTCCTCCGCCCCGCTGACCGGGCCGTCGGTGCCGGGCGCCATGGGCGCGCCCACCATGTCGGCGATACGCCGGGCCGCCACCTTGTCCCCGAGTGCTTCGATGGCGGCCGGCGGTGGCCCGATCCAGATGAGCCCGGCGTCCAGGACGGCCTGGGCGAATGCCGCGTTCTCGGCCAGGAAGCCGTAGCCCGGGTGGACCGCGTCCGCTCCTGCCTGTGCCGCTGCCTTGAGGATCTTCTCGATGTCGAGGTAGCTCTCGGCGGCACTGGCGCCGCCGAGAGCGTACGCCTCATCAGCCATGGTCGTGTGGAGTGCGTCGATGTCCTGGTCGGAATACACCGCCACGCTGGCCAGGTCGCCGTCACGGCAGGCGCGCACGATCCGGACAGCGATCTCCCCCCGGTTGGCGATGAGAACCTTGCGCACGGCCATGTCTCCTCTCGGCAGCCGGCAAGCCCACTGGTGAACGGCTTCCCGGCTGCCGAGAGTCTATTGACTTCTGCTGCGCCCAGCCGGCGGGGATCTCGGCGAATGGTCAGGCGTGCTGGCGTTCGTGCCGTAGCAGCCACTCCTTGCGGTCCAGCCCGTAGTAGTAGCCGCCCAGATGACCGGTGGCCCGCACGACGCGGTGGCAGGGGACCACGGGTGCAATGAGATTGGCGGCGCAGGCCGACCCGGCGGTACGGGCACCGCGGAGCAGGCCGGCCCGGCCGGCCAGCTCGTTGTAACTCACCGTGGTCCCGGCTGGCACCGCCCGCAGGGCTTGCCAGAGCAGTTTCCGGCCGGCGGAGCCGTGCTGGCGCACCGGCAGATCGTCGATCGCGGTCAGATCTCCCTCGAAGTAGCCCAGCAGTGGCTTGACCGCCCATGGCAGGTCGGCGGCCATCATGGGCAGCGAGGCCAGTGGCGGTTCGAGCCGGGCACGCAGGTCACCCGCCGCGGCCGTGAAGCCGCAGCCAACGAGGGTTTCCCCGCAGGCGAGAACGGTGAGCGGGCCGACCGGGGTGGCAAGGGTCGCGGTGCGGATGTCGGCGGCTGGCATGGCTACTCCTGTTCGGTGTGGTGATCGGCGGTCCACAGGTGCATGACCGCGTAGGCACGCCAGGGCCGCCAGCGGTGAGCGCTGGCCTGCGGCATGCCCAGCCGTTCCAGCGCCCGGCGCACGCCGAGGTCGGTGCCGGGGAAGGCGTCGGGATGATGCAGGGCGCGCATGAGGACGTACTGGACCGTCCAGTCTCCGATGCCGGGAATGTCCGAGAGTGCGGCGGCCGTCTCCTCAGGGTCCGCCCCGGGATCGAGCGTGATCGCCCCGCTCGCGCAGGCACCGGCCAGGGCGCGCAGGGTTGCCTGCCGTGCCGTGGTCAGGCCCAGCCCGGACAGGTCGGCTTCGGCGAGGTCGGTGGGCGACGGGAACAGCGTGCCCGGCAGGGCCGCCGCGCCTGCCGCCGTGACCGGCGTATCGGCGGGGTCCGGCAGCTCGCTGTTCGCTGCGGGCTCGCGGGCAGGGCTGTCTCCGGCAGGCGCCAGCGGCGTGCCGTACCTGGCCGCCAGTCTTGCGGCGAACGTCCGCGCGGCGCGCACCGAAACCTGCTGGCCGAGCACCGCGCGCACGGCCAGTTCGAAGCCGTCGTAGGCGCCGGGCACCCGCAGACCGGGCCGCTGTCCGACCAGCGGGGCGAGCGCGGGATCGGCCCGGAGCACCCCGGCGATCGCGGCCGGATCGGCGTTGAGATCGAGCAGGTGCCGGCACCGCGAGACGACCTGCCCGACCCCACGCAGCCCGGGCAGGCGCGCGCGCAGCATGACTGTCCCCGATCCGGGATCGCCCGGCGCGGGCTCGTCCGCGGGCAGGCTGAGCTGGACGACAGCGGGGCCACCGGGCGTGCTGACCGTCCTGGCATATGTCTGGCCGGTGACGGTCTCCACGCCCGGTACGGCCCGCTCTGCCAGGAATGCGAGCAGCGCACTGGAGTCGAACGGCCGGCGGCAGGCCAGCCGCAGCGTGATCCAGTCACCCGCATCACCGGCGCGGGCCGCGGGCCGCCGATCGCGCAGGGCCGACGGCGCCACGCCGAAGGCCTCGCGGATGCTGTCGTTGAACTGGCGGATGCTGGCGAACCCGCTGGCGAAGGCGACGTCGCTGACCGGCAGGGCGGTCTCGGCCAGCAGCCGCCGTGCGGTTTGCAGCCGGGTGGTCCTGGCCAGCGCGAGCGGGGTCGCGCCCAGTTCGGCCAGCAGCAGCCGCCGCAGATGCCGGTCGGTGACCGCCAGGCGGTGGGCCAGTCCGGCCACGCCGTGCTCGTCCACGAAGCCGTCACTGATCAGCCGAAGGGCTCTGGCGGCGAGGTCGGCGCGGACGTCCCAGTCCGGGGAGCCGGGGCTGGCTTCGGGCCGGCACCGCCGGCATGCCCGGAACCCCGCGGCTTCGGCCGCCCCCGCGTGCGAGAAGAACCTGATGTTGGCGCGCCGGGGGGTGCGGGCCGGGCAGATCGGCCGGCAGTAGATTCCGGTGCTGGTCACCCCGGTGAAGAAGCGCCCGTCGAAGCGTGCGTCCCGGGCGGCGAGTGCCCGGTAGCAGGTGTCGAAGTCGAGCGTCATGCCCTCAATTCAACCTCTGGTCACAGACGTGTGCTGGCGGGAAACGGACACGATGGCCGGCGCACCGCCCGGGCCGGCCGGCTAGCGCGTCGCCGGGCCCCGGCGGGGGCCGGTCAGGGCCGGCCGGACGCTCGCCACGCGCCGCAGCCGTGGCTGACCGGCAGGCGCAGGGCGCGCGACCGGTCCGCCCAGCCGCCCTTACGGGTGGTTCGGGTGGCCGCACCGCGCCGCGCGGTGACCCGGTGCTCCGCCCCGGCGGTCAGCCGAGCCGTCAGCGCCACGGTGACAGCGGCGATTTCCTCGGCCGACGGGTCGCCCGCGATGATCTCGAAGGTGGCCGGCCCGCCGCCCGCAGTGGGCCGCGAACAGTCCTCACCCGGATACCCGTTCACCATGATCTCCAGGGTAGGGGAACGGGTGGGATAGCGGGGAACGGGCGGGAAGCTGGAACGGGCGGGAAGCTGGAACGGGCAGCGGTCAGGAACGGCCGCTGCCGATGCCGAACTCGCGGCGGACCCGTTCCCAGAACGCGTCGCGCAGCCACTCCCGTGCCTCCTGGTAGGGGCGCAGCGACAGGCCAAGCTCCTTCTCGGCCTCCACCAGGAGTTCCTTGTCGATGACGGGCGGCAGGATCGGGCCCGGCAGCAGATCGCGGATGTTGTCCTCGCCCCTGGTGAGTATCCACTTGTGGGCGACGTGCTCACCCGCCTCCTCGACGAGTTCCCGGTCGGGGCCGAGGCGGGCGACGGCCGCCATACCGTGCGCGGCCGGGGCGCGGGTGTGCTTGTGCCGGTCGCCGAACAACTGCGCGGGCGAGGGCACGGCGGCGGCGGTGAGCTGTGTGGGGGCGGTCTGCTCCGTCGCGGACACCACCCGCGTGAAGAACGGTTCGAGGAAAGACCGGTCCAGCACATCGACCGTGTCGGCCTCCCAGACCAGCCGTTCGGCCTGGTTGGTGCCGAATGGCGGTTCCACGCCCCACAGATGGACACGGACGCCGAAGGCCTGTGCGGCCTCCACGGCGGGCACCATGTCCTCATCCCCGGCGATCAGCACGGCGTCGGTTATGGCCCGGTGCCTGGCCAGCGATTCCATGTCGGCCCTGATCTGGGCGTCCACGCCCTTCTGCTGGCCACGTGAATTGAGGTTGCCGAGGCGGAGCTTGACCCATGCCATCTGGGCGATGACCCGCTGGTCGATCGTGGGAACCCGGTCACGTGCCGCGTCATACCAGTAGACGCGGAGCAGTTCGCCCCGGAGCAGGCCGTCCGCGTGCCGGGTGAGGGCCTGGATGAGCTTGTCCGCGTCCACCCGGTAGTCCCGCCGGGCCGAGGTGCTGAACAGCAATTCGCCGGCGGCCGCGTAGATGTAACCGACGTCCACCATGATCGAATAGCGGGCGAGGATCGGGAGCGGGGAAGGGAAGTCCGTCATCGCACTAACTACTCTATGTTATCCGGTCGCTACACTGGGATATTGCCGTGCTTTTTGGGCGGATGGGCCTGCCGTTTGGTGCGCAGCGCGCGCAGCGCCCGGATGATCTCGGGGCGGGTTTCGGACGGTTTGATCACCGCGTCGACGTAGCCACGCTCAGCGGCGATGTAGGGATTGGCGAGGGTGTCTTCGTATTCGGCGACTCTGCGTGCGCGAAGTTCGTCCGGATCAGCCGCGGCGGCGAGTTCGCGGCGGTGGAGGATGTTCACCGCGCCCTGCGCGCCCATGACGGCTATCTGCGCTGTCGGCCACGCCAGGTTGATGTCACCCCCGAGGTGCTTGGAGCCCATCACGTCGTAGGCGCCCCCGTAGGCCTTGCGGGTGATCACGGTGATCTTGGGCACCGTCGCTTCCGCGTAGGCGTAGATGAGCTTGGCGCCCCGGCGGATGATCCCGCCCCATTCCTGGCCGGTCCCTGGGAGGAACCCGGGCACATCCACGAACGTCAGGACCGGGATGTTGAAGGCGTCGCAGGTGCGGACGAACCGTGCCGCCTTCTCGGAAGCGTCGATGTCCAGGCAGCCGGCCAGGTGCATGGGCTGGTTGGCCACCACCCCGACGCTGGCGCCCTCGACCCGGCCGAAACCGACCACGATGTTCTGCGCGAAGGTGGCGTGGATCTCACAGAACTCCCCGTCGTCGAGCACGCTGGTGATGACGCGGTGCATGTCGTACGGCTGGTTCGCGGAGTCCGGGATGACGGTGTCCAGTTCGGAGTCGGCTGACGTTGTCTCCAGCAGCGGATCGGGGGTTCCCGGCGGGACGGGGGGGCCGGGGTGATCGGCGGGCGGGTCGTCGAGGTTGTTGGAGGGCAGGTAGGAGAGCAGTTCCCGGGCGAAGTCCAGGCAGTCCTCCTCGTCCCTGGCCCGGTAGTGCGCGACGCCGGACTTGGTGGCATGCGCGGCGGCCCCGCCAAGCTCCTCGAAGGAGACCTCCTCCCCGGTCACCGTCTTGATCACATCCGGGCCGGTGATGAACATGTGGGAGGTTTCCTCGACCATCAGGATGAAGTCGGTCAGTGCCGGCGAGTACACCGCACCACCCGCGCACGGGCCCATGACCAGGGAGATCTGCGGGATCACCCCCGAGGCGACCACGTTCCGGTAGAAGATCTCCGCGAACAGGCCGAGCGCCACGACGCCTTCCTGGATCCGGGCGCCCCCGCCGTCGTTGATGCCGATGACCGGGCAGCCGGTCCGCAGCGCGTGATCCATGACCTTTACGATCTTCTCACCATAGACCTCCCCCAGCGAACCGCCGAACACGGTGAAATCCTGGCTGTAGACGGCGACGGGCCGACCTTCCACGGTGCCGAAACCGGTCACCACCCCGTCTCCGTACGGCCGGTTCGCGGCAACCCCGAAGTCGGTCGCCCGGTGGCGGGCGAGTTCGTCGAATTCGGTGAATGAGCCGGGATCCAGCAGCCGCTCGACCCGTTCCCGCGCGGTCAGCTTGCCCTTGGCGTGCTGGCGCTCGACCGCCCGGGCCGATCCCGCGTGCAGCGCCTCGTCGCGGCGGCGCTGCAGATCGGCGATCCTCCCAGCGGTGGTATGCGGGTCACTCCCGCCCGGCAGCGGGCTGGCGCCGGCCAGGGCGGAGGTGAGTGGCTCCGCGGGGGCGGAGGCTTCGCTGCTCATGATCCTCAGGTTAGCCGCGCGGGTGGCGTGGAGCGGTCCGGGCCGGCCGCGGGGTCTAGGCTGACCGCGTGGGCAGGGAGGCGGACCGGCGGGAACTGCCCGAGCCGATGCGCGCCGATGTCCGGCTGCTGGGCGATCTGCTCGGTGAGGTGCTGGCCGAATCAGGTGGCCAGGGGTTGCTCGACGACGTCGAGCGGCTGCGCGGGGCGGTGATAGCCGGCGAGGCGGGTGACACGATCGCCGCGCTGGTGGCTGGCTGGCCGCTGGAACGCGCCGAACTGGTCGCGCGGGCGTTCACGGTCTACTTCCACCTGGTCAACCTGGCCGAGGAACAGCAGCGCGTGCGCACGCTGCGCGGCCAGGCGGGCGAGGCGCCCCGCCGGGAGTCGCTGGCGGCGGCAGTCCACCAGTTGCACGCCGAACTCGATGAGCGCCACCTCGATGACCTGGTAGCCCGGCTGCGGGTGCATCCGGTACTCACCGCGCACCCCACGGAAGCCCGCCGCCGCGCCGTCGTCACCAGCCTGCGCCGGATCGGCGCACTGCTCGACTGGCTGGATACCAGGACGCCGACCGCTTTCGAGCGGGCCGAGCGGATGCGCCGGCTCCGCGAGGAGATCGACCTGCTCTGGCGCACCTCACTGCTGCGGGAACGCCAGAAGACCCCGGCCGACGAGGTGCGTGCCATCATGGCGGTCTTCGACGAGACCTTGTTCGGGGTGGTTCCGTCCCTCTACCGGGCGCTCGATTTCCTGTGCCGGGAGGAGTCGGGACGCAGCGACCGGGCACCGACGACGGTGCCTGCGTTCCTGCGGTTCGGCACCTGGGTGGGCGCGGACCGGGACGGCAACCCGTTCGTCACCGCGCAGGTGACCCGCGAAGCGGCGGTGATCCAGTCCGAGCATGCGCTGCGGGCGCTTGAAAACGCCACCACCAGGGTCGGGCGGTCGCTGACCCTGCACGCGACAGCGGCGCCGCCGTCAGCGGCGCTGGAGCGTGCCCTGACGGTCGCCCAGACCGCCCACCCGGAACTGCTCGCGGAGCTGGCGGCCCGTTCGCCTGCCGAACCACATCGCGCCTACCTGCTGTTCGCGGCGCAGCGGTTGCGCGCCACCCGGCTGCGGCACGCCGATCTCGCCTATCGCGGGTGTGAGCAGTTCCTGAGCGACCTGCGGGTGGTGCAGGAGTCGCTGATCGCGGCCGGCGCTTCCCGCCAGGCGTTCGGCGAGCTGCAGAACCTGATCTGGCAGGCGGAGACGTTCCGCTTCCACCTCGCCGACCTGGAGATCCGCCAGCACAGCGCCGTGCACGCACGCGCGCTGAACGAGGTCCGGGCCGCGGGTGCCCCGTCGGCGCAGACGCAGGAGGTGCTGGATACCTTCCGGGCCGTTGCCTTCATCCAGGACCGCTTTGGCGTGGATGCCTGCCGCCGGTACGTGGTGTCCTTCACCCGGTCGGCGGACGACATCGCCGCCGTCCACGAACTCGCCCGTCACGCCATGGCCGGCGGCCTGCCGCCGGTGCTGGACGTTATCCCGCTGTTCGAGAGCGGCGAGGACCTGCTGCGGGCGACCGACGTGCTGGACGGCATGCTCGCCATCGAGCCGGTGGCGGCCCGGCTGGCGGCGACCGGCCGCCACCTGGAAGTCATGCTCGGCTACTCGGATTCGGCCAAGGAACTCGGCCCGGTCAGCGCCACCTTCGCGCTCTACCACGCACAGGAGCGACTGGCGCGCTGGGCGGCGGACAACGGCGTCAGGCTCACCCTGTTCCACGGCCGCGGCGGCGCACTCGGCAGGGGCGGCGGCCCCGCGGGCCGGGCGGTGCTCGCCCAGGCGCCGGGGTCGGTTGACGGCCGCTTCAAGGTGACCGAACAGGGCGAGGTGATCTTCGCCAGATACGGCAATCCGGCGATCGCGCAGCGTCACCTGGAACAGGTCAGCTCGGCGGTGCTGCTCGCGTCCGCGCCGGCCACCAGCGAGGGGAACGACAGTGCGGCCCAGCGGTTCCGGCACATCGCTGACCGCATCGACGGGGCAGCGTCGCGTGCCTACCGGGCGCTGGTGGAATCCGGCGGATTCGCGACCTGGCTGACGCGGATCAGCCCGCTGGAGGAGATAGCGGCGTTGCGGATCGGGTCCCGCCCGGCGCGGCGCGGGCTGCCCGGCGCCGGGGCCGGGCTGGCTGATCTGCGGGCGATTCCGTGGGTCTTCGCCTGGGCGCAGACCCGGATCAATCTGCCCGGCTGGTACGGCCTGGGCAGCGGCCTGGCGGCCGTGGCGGCCGGCGAGGGCCTCGGCGAGACCAGGGCTGCCTACCAGGGGTGGCCGCTGCTGGCGGTCCTGATCGACAACGCGGAGATGAGCCTGGCCAAGACCGACCGCTCGATCGCGGAACGGTATCTCGCTCTCGGTGGCCGGGAAGATCTCACCAGGGCCGTGCTCGCCGAATACGACCTGACCCGGCAGGTGGTGAGGGAGGTGACGGGACGGGGTCGGCTGCTGGCCGGCCGGCCGGTGCTGTCGCGTGCCATCACCTTGCGGGATCCCTACGTGGCCGCATTGTCCTACCTGCAATTGCGCGCCCTGCGCGAGTTGCGCGAGCCCGGCGTGCCGCCAGCCGGGGAGGACGCGGCGCTCGCCAACCCGGAAGCCACGGCGCACGAGGATGCGTTGCGGCGCCTGTTGCTGCTGTCGGTCAACGGCGTGGCAGCCGGGCTCCAGAACACCGGCTGAGCCGGATCCACGGGCCGGCGCCGTCCGGGGCCGCGGCCGAGTCACGTCCCCGGGCGTGCGCCGCCGCCCGGCTGGAGAGCACCGGCTGACCCCCAGCGCCCCGTGCGCCGGGCCTGCTGGGTGGCCGGCGGGGACTGGCCGGGAACGTCCCGCCGGCTGAAGGCCAGCCCGGCTGCCAGGCATGCCACCGGGACGGCGATGACCACATACCGCTTGGAATAGTCGGCCGTGGCGACCGGGACCAGCAGCAGCAACAGCGCGGTGAACCAGGGGAACAGGCCCGGCCCGCCCCAGTCTCCCAGGCGGCGGATCCCACCGCGCCGCCAGCAGCGGACGATCCCGGCCAGCCCGATCAGCATCACCCCGCCGAGCACTGTCCCCGGCAGGTAGACGAAGCGCTGATAGGCAGCGAGCCACCCGGCGACCGGCTGGACCGCGCGGGTGCCGGTGACGCCGCCGTAGGCCCGCTGGTCGCTCGCGACCGTGTGGCCGGGGGCGACGGCGAAGTTGGGTGAGATCCACCGATGGGTGGCGTAGCTGAACTGGTAGCGCCGGGGCTCCCACTTGCTGGGGTGAGCCGGGATGCCCCAGGCGAAGGACAGCATGAAGTCGTGGAGCACGGCGCCCGCGTAACCGGCTGGCTGGGCGGCGATGGCCCGCAGCGCGAAGTCCAGCGCGAGCGCGTTCTTGTGAGGGGAGAACCGGGGCCCCGGCAGGTTGCCAAGCGGCGAGTCCGGTTCCCAGATGAAGATGGAGGCGGCGGGCCGCCGGGCCACCGGCTGGGTAGTGCACAGGCCCGCTTCCGCGGGTGGTGGTTTGATCACCGCACAGTTCGCGAAACTCATCGTCCGCGACCACAGGAAGATCCCGTCGCTGTCCGAAAAGGCCACCTGGTGGTAGGCGAGGTCGAACCACAACAGGTAGCCGGCCAGCGGCACCGCCGCCGCGGCCAGCGTCGCGGCGAGCGTGCGCCACCCGACCCGGCGCACCAAGAGGTAGATCAGGTACACGATCAGCAGCGGCAGCCCGACCGGCCACCAGGTGGCGGCTCCGGCGAGCAGCAGGCCCGCTGCCACGGTCGCCCAGGCAGGCCGTTCACCACGCCACCAGAGCATGAGGGTGAGCGCGAGCATGACAAGGAACGCGAACGGGGCGCTCGGCAGGATGTCGTGTTCGAGCGCGATCTCGTAGGCGCCCAGCAGCACCGGCAGGGCGGCGAGAGTGGCCCCCCACGCGGGCAGGCCGTACCGGCGCAGGACGGCGTAGATCATGACCGCCGTCGCCAGTCCCAGCAGGTGCTGGAGCGCGGTCACGACGGCGAAGCTGTGGAAGGGCCGGAGCAGTGCGAGCATGAGCCCGTAGCCGGCGAGCCGGGACTTGTCCGGGACCAGGCGGAGCCCGGTCGACAGGTATGAGGCGGAGTCCCCGCCGAACCAGAGCGGCTGGGGAAACCCCACCATCACTGCGATCCGCAGAGCGAGCCCCGCCGCGAGCGCGACCGCGAACAGGCGGTGACGGCCCAGCGCGGACCACGCCCGCGTCGTCCGCCCGGACCGGACACGCCCGGACCACGTCCGCGCCGCCCGGTTCGTGCCGACGGCCGGTCCGCCCGCCCCGGCCCGGCTCACGCCGGCTGCCTCACCGGCCACTACCCTGGGTGCGGGGCACGGCCCTCCTTCGAGCGTGGGTGCCCGCCGGCGCGACCGGTGGATGTCACGAGGCGGTCCCCACCTGGACAACGGATGCGATACCGGGTGACTACCCTGCGTGACAGCGATGAAAGCCGTCCCAGTCAAGCCGGTCCACGGCGACCGCTGGACACGGCCAGGCTGGCGGCACTCATCACCGAGCCGGCCGGGTTCTGGCGCCCGGTGCGGGTGGTGGCGCGGACCGGATCAACCAACGCGGACCTGCTGGCCGACGCGCTCGCCGGTGGCCCGGAGGGCGAGGTCCTGGTCGCCGAGCGGCAGAGCGCGGGCCGGGGGCGGCTGGGCCGGTCCTGGCTCAGCCCAGCGGGCGCCGGGCTGACGTTCTCGGTGCTGCT
>DAHUZQ010000051.1 GCA_027306495.1 Actinomycetota bacterium
GGCCCGCGCCACACGCTTTCTGCTGCCAGCGTCCGGACGGCGCCGGCGTAGGCCCATGGGGTCAGGCCGGCGATGGCAGAAGAGGTAACGACCAACGGCCCTCGCGGTGACAACCAACGCCTCTGCTGGGCACCTGCGGCATGCCCGACAGTGAGATTGGTGATCGGGTCCCCGGCACCGGTTTGTCCTGAAAGAGGTGCAAGAAATGTCCAGCATCGTGGTGGGAATCGACGGCTCCCCCAATTCGCACGTCGCGCTGGCATGGGCCATGCGGGAGGCCGCCCTGCGGCACACGCCCCTGACCGTGCTCACCGTCCACCCGACCGTGTCCAGTCACGCCACGGGCAACCCGGTCAGTTTCCCGGGGGACGCCGCCAGGGTCGACGAGGCCCGGCGGGCCGCCGAAGAGGCCGTGAGCAAGGCCGCCGCTGAACTCGGCCAGGCGCCCGCCGTGACGGTGCGCGCCGTGAACGGCTACCCCGCCGCCGAACTCATCGGCGAATCCCGCGACGCGGACATGGTCGTGGTCGGCTCGCGCGGCAACGGCGGCTTCTCGCGGCTGCTGCTTGGCTCGGTGAGCACCCAGGTCGCCCACCACGCCACCTGCCCGATCGTGGTCGTGCCATCGCACCGGGAGGCGGCCGCCTGACCGTGGGCGCCGCTCGCCCGTGTCCGCCCGTACCGGCAGCCCCGCGGCATCACCGAACGCGATCGCCGCGGGCCCGCCGGTAGCGGATCAGAACCCTGCCTTCAATCAGGGCTGCGGGGACCCCGCCGAAGGCACGGCTGTCGACCGTGGCCGCCTCGCGGTTATCCGAGGCCAGCCACCAGCCACCGCGTTCCCAGCGTGCCACCCGCTTGACCAGGAGCAGACCGGGCTGCGCCGGGTGGCGGGCCACCACAATCTGGCCGGGCCTGACCCGCACCGGGTGCCCGGCGCGCATTGCCCGGCGCACCAGCAGCCAATCTCCAGGACGCAGCGATGGTTCCATGGACCGCTCCGCCACGGCCACCCGCCAGAATGGCCAGCGCACCATCCCTCCCGCACCCAGTCCGGGCCGACGGGGTAGTGTCGGCACCGATACCCATGATCCGACATGATGGAAGGGGATCGATGAGACTGCTCACCCGTCTCCTCGAGCCGAAGGCCACGGCATATGCGCATTGTGACCTTCCTTGTGGTGTTTATGACCCGGCACAGGCCCGGATCGAGGCCGAATCTGTCAAGGCGATTTGCCAGAAGTACCTGGACAACAGCGATCCCGAGTTCCGGGCTCGCGCCCTGATGATCAAGGAGCAGCGATCGGAGCTCGTCAAGCACCACCTGTGGGTGCTGTGGACCGACTATTTCAAGCCAGCGCACTTCGAGAAGTACCCGCAACTGCACCAACTCTTCAACGAGGCCACCAAGCTTGCCGGGGCCGCCGGCACGAAGGGCAGCGTTGACGTGGGCAAGGCCGACGAGTTGCTCGCCAAGATCGAGGAGATCTCCAAGATCTTCTGGGAGACCAAGCAGGGCTGAGCCCCAGCGGCTCGCGACCGGCGGTTCAGGGCTGTGCGGGCCCCCGGTAGGGCACGGGAGGGCCGTGCGAGGTCCCGCGACCGTGGTGCACGGCCCGCGGGGCCACTGACAGGGGCATGGGTTACCGGCAAGGGCGGGGGGTGCGCGGGTAGCCGACGGCATGAGGGCCGTGCGGGCCATCCGCACGGCCCTCATGCCAACAGGACAGGCCGGGCCGGGACGGACTCCGGTTTGCGGAGTGGGTGCTGGGCCGGGCTTGCGGGGGAGCGTGCGCATGCGGGGGCCATCGACACTGTGGACAGCGGCAGGCAGTTCGCCCATACCGCTTCTGACCAGCGGGGCTTTTCAAGCTCGGTGTCAGGAACACACGCTGTGGACGGTAGGTTGCAGACAAGGACCGCGACGGTGTCACCCGGGATGGGTGACGTCCCTGGAGAGCAAGGTGACCGGAGATACGACAGGCCCGGCCTTCACGGCTGTGGTGACCGACCGCGCCGTGGGCAGCATGGCGCCGCGACTCCCGGACTACGAGGTCCAGGACCGGGTAACCATCCAACTGCCAGCCGATGGTGCTTACCTATCCGTCCTGCGCACCGCGACGGCGGGCCTCGCCGCGCGGCTGGATTTCACCCTCGACGAGATCGAGGACCTGCGCATCGCGGTCGATGAGGCCTGCGGGATGCTGCTCGCGCAAGCCGTGCCCGGTTCGAGCCTCGACTGCGACTTCACGCTGGAAGACGACCGGATCAGCATCACCGTCTCGGCGATCAGCCAGCGGCCGCGCCCACCGGCCCGCGACACATTCGCGTGGACCGTGCTTTCAGCCCTGGCGGGCAGCGCCGACGCCTCGGTGAGCACGGATGGGCGGGTGACAGTCATGCTCCGCAAGGTCCGCGAGTCATCGAGGTCCGGGTGACCCGCAAGGCCGAGACCCGGCTTACGGAGGAGGACATCGTTACTCAGGTAACCGAAGACCTTGAGATCGAGGTCGTCGAGGAGATAGCTGACACCAGCGAGGTCGTCACCGCCGAGGTGGCGGTCCCGCCGAGGATCGCGCACGCGGTACCGGACCGAGGGCGCGCCCGTGAACTGTTCGAGCGACTGGCCACCCTGCCAGACGATGACGCGGAGCGACTGCGCACGCGCAGTGAACTGGTGGAACTCCACCTGCCGCTGGTGGAGTACCTGGCGCGCCGCTTCCGCAATCGTGGGGAATGGCTGGACGATCTGACCCAGGTCGCCACGATTGGGCTGATCAAGTCGATAGACCGCTTCGATCTGGCACGCGGGGCGGAGTTTTCCACCTACGCCACCCCCACGATTGTCGGGGAGATCAAACGGCACTTCCGGGACAAAGGCTGGGCGGTCCGTGTTCCACGCCGGCTACAGGAACTCAAGCTCGCCCTCACCAAGACCATCAGCGACCTGGCCCAGCAACAGGGCCGGGCGCCCACGGTGGCGGAAATCGCCGCCCACCTCCAGATGAGCGAGGAAGAGGTGCTGGAGGGCCTGGAGTCCGCCAACGCCTACTCGACCGTGTCGTTGGACGCCCCGGATTCGGGTGACGATGACGCTCCGGCGGTCGCGGAATCGCTGGGAATGCTCGATGAGGCGTTGGAAGGCGTGGAGTACCGGGAATCACTCAAGCCACTGCTGGAGCGGCTTCCCTCCCGCGAGAAGCGGATCCTCCTGCTGCGCTTCTTCGGGAACATGACGCAGTCGCAGATCGCCAGTGAACTCGGCATTTCCCAGATGCACGTGTCCCGGCTGCTGGCCAGGACGCTGACCCAGCTTCGCGCAGGCCTCACCGCCGAGGACTGAGCGGGGCTGACGGGGCCCGTGGGGGGCTGACGGGGCTTCTTGTTCGCCCCTGACGCGGGTGAGCGCCTGCCGGGCGGGGGAAAGCCAGAACCTGCGGCCGGAGCCGCGGGGAGGTTTCGTGGCGCGCGTCAACCGGCCGGCGCGCCCGGCCCGGTACGTGTCGGGGTGCCATCGGCGAATGCCCGGATACTGGCCGGGGCGAGCAGGGCCACGAACCCCGCGCCCGCCATGACCACAGGCGGGATGCCCCACCCGAACTGACTTCCCTGCAGCGCGTATATCCCGATGACCCCAAGGAACAACTGGGTGAGCATGGCGGGGGTACGGCTCCATCCGCGGGCACGGGCCAGGCCAAACGTCACCACTGCCAGGGCGATCACCATGCAAGCCCCGATGGAGGTGAGGGCTATCCCGCTGTTGAGCCGGTAGGACTGCCCGGACGCGGTGTCAAAGCCGGACAGCACGGTGAGCGCCAGGATGTAGACCGATTCTCCGCCCTGGATCGCCGCGGCGGCACGCAGCGTGGATGGGGTATGCGGCATGTCCACCTACCTCCGAAGCCCCTTACCCTGAGCACGTGCGAGCGCTCCTGATCGTCAACCCACACGCGACCTCCACCACGCCGGTGCGCAGGGACGTGATCGCGCGTGCGCTCGCATCCGAACTCGACCTTGAGGTCGCCCAAACACGGTACCGGGCTCACGCGGCCGACATGGCACGGACAGCGGCTCACGACGGGTTCGATCTCATCTTGACACTGGGCGGGGACGGAACTGTCAACGAGGTGGTGAACGGCCTGCTGCGGGCCCACCCGCCAGGCGCTGACAACCAGCCCGGCGCGGCGGAGCGACCCGCCCTCGCGGCGCTGCCGGGCGGAAGTGCCAATGTCTTCACGCGGGCGCTCGGCATGCCCGCCGACCCGGTGGACGCCACCGGCCGGATTCTGGCGTCACTGCTCGCCCACCGGGAACGAGCGATCGGGCTTGGTTTCGCCGACGGCCGGTACTTCACCTCCAACGCGGGGCTCGGAATCGACGCTGAGGTGGTCCGCGCGGTGGAAGGCCAGCGCGCCGATGGTCAGGCCGCATCCGCGGCCCGCTATGTCTGGACTGCGACTCGGCACTTCTTCACGGTGACCAACCGCCGCCAGCCCTCACTCACCCTGAGCCGCGACGGCTGCCCCGAAGTAGGTGGTCTGTACTGCGGCATCGTCTCCAATACCGCACCGTGGACCTACGTCGGCTCCCGAGCGGTCAATCCGAGCCCGCAGGCTGCCTTCGAAGCGGGCCTTGATCTGTTCGCGCTGCGCAGCCTCGGCACGTTGCGGACCCTGAACGCCTTGCGCCAGATGCTCAACGCGGCGGACCGACCGCCCGGCGGGCGGCACGTCCTGAGCCTGCACGACCAGTTCGCATTCACGGTCCGGGCAGCCAGGCCGATTGCCTTCCAGGTCGACGGGGAGTACGTCGGCGAACGGGAGGACGTCTCGTTCCGGGCTGTGCCGCAAGCGCTGCGGGTGATCACCTGAGTGACTTGCCACGGTCTGTGCCTTTACCCGCCCGAATGTGATGGATCTGACAGGGAAATCAGACCATGGTTCTGCCAAGCCTCTTGCCATTGATCCACGAGATTGAGAGGCTTGATTCTGGTTCGAGCGAGCAGCGCACACACGGGCGTTGCCGCTTGGCGGGCAGTGGTGCGCCATGGCCGCCAGCCTCGAACAGGAGCCAAGCGGGGGCAAGGGCTCTATGGACTCGAGCTACGTGCTATCTCTGGGACCCAGTCGGGCCCTTGAGTCCGGCCTAGCTCGTGAAATGCTTCACAAGCAAAGCTGGCGCAGTTGATCCGGGTGGCGAAACCCGGCTGTCATGGAGGAAGTGGACGCATGGACTGGCGTCACCACGCCGCCTGCCGTGAGGTGGACCCGGAACTGTTCTTCCCTATCGGAAACACGGGGCCCGCACTGCTCCAGATAGACGAGGCCAAGCAGGTGTGCCGGCGCTGCCCGGTGCTTGAGCCGTGCCTGACCTGGGCCGTCGAGAACGGGCAGGATGCCGGCGTCTGGGGCGGGATGAGCGAGGACGAGCGGCGTGCCTACAAGCGCCGCGCCGGCCGCATCCGCGCCCGCGCGCACGCCTGACTGCCCACGGCTGACGCCTACTCCTGCTCAGGGCTCTCCACGGGAATGGCCACCGTGGCCCTGGTGCCACCACCGGGCCGTGCCCGGATATCCAATTGACCAGACAATTCGGTTTCCACCAGTGTGCGCACGATCTGCAGGCCAAGGCTATTGGTGCTGTCCAGGCTGAAACCCGGCGGGAATCCGGCCCCGTTGTCCTCCACCGTGACGGTGAGCGCATCCGGCGTGCGCTGGACCGCCACGATCAACCGCGCTTGCGCGGCGGGACCGCGCCAGGCGGCCAGGCCATGCTGGAGGGCGTTCTGCAGCAACTCGGTGAGGACCAGGGCGAGCGGCGTCGCGATCGCGGCGGGCATCCTTCCGAACCTGCCCTCCACGGTCGGAGTCACGCGGGTCTCCGGAGCCGAGACCTCGCCGGCCATGGACACCACCAGGTCCGCGATGTCGTCGAAGTCCACGACCTCTTCCGGGGTGTGGGACAGGGTCTCGTGCACGATCGCGATCGAGCCGACCCGGCGGACCGCCTCCTCCAGCGCCGACCGGGCTTCCGGCGCCGTCAGCCGGCGGGCCTGGAGCCGCAGCAACGCGGCAACCGTCTGCAGGTTGTTCTTGACGCGGTGATGGATCTCCCGGATGGTGGCGTCCTTGGTCATCAGTTCGCGTTCGCGGTGCCGCAACTCGGTCACGTCCCGCACCAGGATCAGGGCGCCAGTCCGCAGCCCATGCACGACCAGCGGGATCGCTCGCAGTTGCACCACGGAGCCGTTACCCTCGATCTCCGTCTCGCGGGGCGCCCGGCCACTGGCCGTCACCATCAGCGAGTCGTCGGCGGCGTCCCCGGGTGCGCACAGTTCGGCGGTGAGTGGTCCGAGCTCGGCTCCGACCAGGTCGGCGGTCAGGCCCAGCCGGCGGTAGGCCGACAGCGCGTTGGGGCTCGCGTAGCTCACTTTTCCGGAACGGCCAAGCCGCAGCAACCCGTCGCCCACGCGCGGCGAGCGCACCAGGGCTGGCTCCTCGCCCGGGTGGGGGAACATGCCAGCGGCCACCATCTGGGCAAGGTCGTCCGCGCCCTTCAGATAGGTGAGCTCGAGCCTGCTCGGCGTGCGGGCGGCACTGAGATTCGTGCTGCGCTCTATGACAGCGATAACCTCGCCCGCACGGGTCACCGGGATGGACTCGCGCCGGACGGGCACCCCCCGGGACCATTCCGGGTCACCCTCCCGGCAGATGCGCCGCTCATCGCGCGCGGCCTCAATGAACGGCCGTTCTTCGGCACTCGCCCGCCTGCCCACAACATCGTCGAGGTAGGACGTGGGCCCGGTGGTGGGACGCATCTGGGCCAGCGCCACCCACCCCGGTTCGTCCCGCAATGGCGCCCACAGCACCAGGTCGGCGAAGGAGAGGTCGGCCAGCAACTGCCAGTCCGAAACCAGCGCGTGCAGCCACTCCACGTCCGCCTTGTTGAGCGCGGTAAGGCCGCGGGCCAGGTCGGTGAGGGTGGGCACAGTCAATATTCGCACCCGGGCGGGGCAACCCCGGACAACGGACCGCGCCCAGTATGGTTCCGGCCGCTCCCGGCAAGCTGGCAGTATGCCCACATGCCGCCGGCAACCGATCCGCTCACCGTGCTGAGGGCAGCGCGGGCCGCACGCGTGCAGGCAGGCGTGTCGCGCCGGCTGCAACCCCGGCCGGCCGACGGCGACGGGCTGACCGACCTCGCCTCGAACGACTATCTCGGCTTGAGCCAGGACCCACGGGTCACCGAGTCGGCCGCGCAGGCCGCGCGAGCGTGGGGGGCCGGAGCGACCGGCTCGCGGCTGGTCACCGGCAGCACTGACCTGCACACCCGGCTGGAATCCGGACTCGCCGACTTCACAGGCGCGGCCGCGGCCCTGGTCTTCTCCTCCGGCTACCTGGCCAACCTTGCCGCAGTCACCGCGCTCGCGGCGGCCCTGCAATTCGCGGATCAGCGACCCACCCGGGCCTGGCAACCGGGAGCGGGCTGGCATCCAGGGGCCGACGGCCGGGTGCCGTGGACGCCCAGCCCGCCCCGCCCGTCCATCCCGCCGGGGGCACTGATCGTCTCGGACGCCGCCAACCACGCCTCCCTCGTTGACGCGTGCCGCCTCGCCCGGGCACGGGTGGAGATCGTGCCGCACCTGGACGCCGGCGCAGCCGAGCGGGCACTCGCTGGCCGGAGCGAGCCCGCCGCGCTGATCGTCACGGAGTCGGCCTTCTCGCTGGGCGGTCCGCTGGCACCGGTCGCCGCACTGCACCGCGCCGCCAGGGCGCAGGGCGCGCTGCTGGTGATCGACGAGGCACACGCGCTCGGCGTGGCCGGCCCGGGCGGCCGGGGTGTGGCCCGGGCGGCCGGTATCGCCTGCGAGCCCGACGTGATCCTCACACTGACGCTCTCCAAGGCCCTCGGCGCCCAGGGTGGCGCCGTGCTCGGCGCCAGGGAGGTGATCCGCACGCTCATCGATTCCGCGCGGCCCTTCATCTTCGACACCGGGCTGGCGCCACCGAACACCGCCGCGGCCCTGTGCGCGCTGCAGACGCTCGCGGCGCAGCCAAGCCTGGCGGAGCGGGTCCGCGGCAACGCCGCCCGGCTGGCCGCTCTGGCCGAGGCCACTGGCCTGCCCGCCGGGCAGCCGCACGCGGCTGTTGTCACGGTGACGATCGGCGATCCCGCTCGCGCGCTCGCCGCCCAGCGAACCTGCCTGGAGCACGGGGCCAGGGTGGGCTGCTTCCGCCCACCGTCAGTGGCTCCGGGACGATCCTGCCTGCGGCTGACCGCGCGGGCCACCATGACCGAGGCCGACTTCACCGTCGCCGCCCGTGCCCTGGCCGCGGTGCGCGACCAGTTGCGGCCACCCGCGCCGGCCGGACGGAGCCGGTCATGACGGCCACCGCGGTCCCCGGGGTGGGTGGCTTCCGGGTCCCGAAATACTTCGAGGTCAAGCACCTGTTGCTGGACCTGACCCGGACCATGCCACCCGGGGCGCCGCTCCCGCCGGAGCGGGAACTGGCACAGCGATACGGCACATCGCGCACCACTGTCCGCCAGGCGCTCACCGAACTGGTGGTGGAAGGCCGGCTGCTGCGGATCCAGGGTAAGGGCACCTTCGTGGCGATCCCCAAGGTGGCGCAGGTACTGGAACTCGCCAGTTACACCGAGGGCATGCGCGCACAGGGGGTGCGGCCACAGACCCTGATCCTGGAGACCGGGTACATCGCCGCCGACGAGGAACTGGCCGCACTGCTCGCCATCGCGGTCGGCGCCCGGGTGCTCCGGATCCACCGGTTGCGGCTCGCCGACGGGGAACCGATGTCGGTGGACGCCTCACACCTGTCCGCGAACAGGTTCCCTGGACTGCGCCGCCACCTGGCGCGCCGGGCCTCCCTCTACGAAGCCCTGTCCGCCGGTTACGGCGTGGAGATCGCCGAAGCACAGGAGACGATCGAAACCGTGCTGGCGGACCCACGGGATGCCAGGCTGCTGGGCGTGGACACCGGGATGCCGCTGCTGCTGCTGTCCCGGCAGGCGTTCGATGCGGACGGCCAGCCAGTGGAATGGGCGCAGTCACGCTACCGCGGCGACCGGTACAAGCTGGTCACCCGGCTGCACCGGGGCGCCCGCCGGCCCGGTGAGGGCGAGGGGGCGCCGTGAGCGTGCTGGTCGTCACCGGCACCGGCACCGGGGTCGGGAAGACCGTCGTCACGGCCGCGCTGGCGGCTCTCGCGCTAGCCCGGGGCCAGCGCGTGACGGTGGTGAAGCCGGCACAGACCGGTGTCTCCCCCGATGAGCCCGGCGACCTGGCGGAGGTGCGCAACCTCTCCGGCGCCGACGACCTCCATGAACTTGCCCGGTTCCGCGAGCCGCTGTCGCCCGAAGCGGCCGCGCGGGCGGCCGGGCGCGGGCCGGTGGACCTGCGCAGGGCGGCGGGAGCCATAGCCGGGCTGGCGATTACGGCGGATCTGGTCCTGGTCGAGGGCGCGGGAGGGCTGCTCGTGCGCTACGACCCCGCGGGCACGACGCTGGCGGATCTGGCCCGCGACCTCGCGGCTCCGGTGGTGCTGGTGACAGCGGCCGGGCTGGGCACCCTGAACCACACCGCGCTGACCCTGGAGGCCGCCGCGCGCCGGGACCTGCGGCTGGCCGGGGTGGTGATCGGCTGCTGGCCACGCCGGCCGGGGCCAGCCGAACGCCACAACCTGATCGACCTGCCGGTCCTGATCGGTGGGCCGTTGCGGGGCGCGCTCCCGGCGGGTGCCGGGCGGCTGAGCCGCGCGCGATTCGCCGGGGTGGCGCGCCAGGGCATGGCCCCGCCGTTCGGGGGGTGCTTCGATCCGGCAGTATTCGTTGCAGAACACGCGCAGCCGAAGGAGTTCGGGTGACCTACGACATCCTGGATGAAGCCCGCGGCCAGGTCCTGCAGGCAGGACGGGGCCTGGACTGCGATCAGGTGCTGGAAGTGCTGCGATTGCCGGATGAGGCACTGACCCGCGCGCTCGCGCTCGCCCACGAGGTCCGGATGCGCTGGTGCGGCCCGCAGGTCGAGGTCGAGGGCATCGTGTCGGTCAAGACCGGTGGCTGCCCCGAGGACTGCCATTTCTGTTCGCAGTCCGGCAGGTTCGACTCCCCGGTCCGGGCCGCCTGGCTGGACCTGCCGCAACTGCTGGAAGCCGCGAAGGCCACCGCGGCCACCGGGGCGAGCGAGTTCTGCATCGTGGCAGCCGTGCGCGGCCCGGACGAGGCGATGATGGCCGAGGTCGGTGTGGCGGTACGGGCGATCAACGATCAGGTGGGCATCAACGTGGCCTGCTCACTGGGGATACTCACCACCGCCCAGGCACGTGAACTCGCCGCACTCGGTGTCCACCGCTATAACCACAACCTGGAGACGGCACGGTCGTACTTCAGCCATGTTGTCACCACCCACACCTGGCAGGAGCGCTATCAGACCTGTCAGGAGGTGGCTGCGGCGGGCATGGAACTGTGCTGCGGCGGCATCGTCGGCATGGGGGAATCGCTGGCCCAGCGTGCCGAGTTCGCCTGCCAGCTTGCCGCACTGACGCCGCACGAGGTGCCGCTGAACTTCCTCAATCCCCGGCCCGGCACCCCGTTCGCCGGGCTGCCCGTGGTGAGCGGCCCGGACGCGCTCCGGACCATCGCGGCCTTCCGCCTGGCACTGCCGCGGACCGTGCTGCGCTACGCCGGGGGGCGCGAGATCACCCTGGGCGACCTGGGCACCGAGGCCGGCCTGCTGGGCGGGGTCAACGCGATCATCGTGGGCAACTACCTCACCACGCTCGGCAGGCCGGCGCAGGCCGACCTGGCCATGCTCACCCGGCTGGAAATGCCCATCAAGTCACTGTCGGCGACCCTCTGAGGCGCACTGCGGGAAAATATCTCTTACTTCCGTAATCGGCCCATTGCAATGGGTCAGCAACCCGCAGATCATGTATCCATCAAAGCCGATCCGGTCGATCAGGTGCCCATGAGCCCCGCCCTGCCCATGGATCACAAGGGTTCCTGATCCCCCCGCACGGAAGAGGACATGATGGCCGTAACGCCCCCCGGCCGTCGGCATACCGCTACCTGGATCGTCATTGCGGTACTGCTGGCCGCCTCCATCGTCGGCACCTTGTGGGTGCCCTTCTACAACCGGACGACCCCGACGATCGGGTCATTCCCGTTCTTCTACTGGTACCAGCTGCTCTGGATCCCAGCGGTCGCCATCCTGTCCTGGCTGGCGTACCTGCTGACCAAGACAACGCGCAGTGGCTCGCCCGGCGCGGCGGCCGCCGCGACCTCCCCCATCACCGCCGACCCGGACATCCCGGCCGCTGACGGGGAGGTGGGCTGACCATGAGCGGTGTCAACCCGGTTTCATTCACGATCTTCATCGTCTTGTTCCTGGTGGTGACGGGCGTTGGATTCGCCGCCGCCCGGTGGCGCCGTGCCGAGGACAAGCTGCACCTGAACGAGTGGGGCCTCGGCGGGCGTGGCTTCGGGACGTTCATCACCTGGTTCCTGCTCGGTGGTGACCTGTACACCGCCTACACCTTCATCGCCGTGCCAGCGCTGATCTTCGGAGCCGGCGCGGTCGGATTCTTCGCGGTGCCCTACACCGTCATCGTCTTCCCCATCGTGTTCCTCTTCGCGCCGAGGCTGTGGTCGGTGTCGCGGGTGCACAACTACGTCACGCCAGCGGACTTCGTCCGCGGCCGCTATGGGTCGCGGGGGCTGGCCCTGGCTGTCGCGGTCACCGGGATCCTGGCCACGATGCCCTACATCGCCCTCCAGTTGGTGGGAATCCAGGCCGTCCTCACGGTCATGGGAGTTGGCGGCAGCTCTTCCAACGCCTTCATCAACGACCTGCCGCTGCTGATCGCATTCGTCCTGCTGGCGGCCTACACCTATCTGGCGGGACTGCGTGCACCCGCCTTGATCGCCTTCGTCAAGGACGCGCTCATCTATGTGATGATCATCGTGGCGATCATCTACATACCGACGCGCCTCGGCGGCTGGGGGCACATCTTCTCGGCGGCCAACAGCCATCTGTCCGCGATCAACCCCAAGACCGGCAAGCCGTTCGGTGCGCTCGTGCTCTCCCCGCTGGGCATCTGGGCTTACGCCAGCCTGGCGCTGGGATCGGCGCTGGCGCTCTTCATGTACCCACATGCGGTCACCGGCGTGCTCGCGTCCAAGCGGCGGGACGTGATCCGTCGCAACATGGCGTTCCTGCCCGCATATTCGCTGGTCCTCGGCCTCGTCGCGCTGCTGGGTTACATGGCCCTGGCGTCTCCGGCCGTCGTCAAGGGCGTGACGGCACCTGGCGCGACCCCGCAGCTGGCGGTCCCGCTGCTCTTCCAGCACATGTTCCCGAGCTGGTTCGCTGGCGTCGCGTTCTCGGCCGTGGCGATTGGTGCGCTGGTCCCGGCGGCGATCATGTCGATCGCGGCGGCGAACCTGTTCACCCGCAACATCTACCGGGAGTTCTTCAAGCCGAACGCCACCCCGGCTCACCAGACCAAGGTGGCCAAGTTCGTCTCGCTCCTGGTCAAGGCGGGAGCGCTGGCCTTCGTGTTCGCGCTGCCCAAGACGTTTTCCATCAACCTGCAGTTGCTGGGCGGGATCTGGATCCTGCAGACCTTCCCGGCGATCGTCATCGGGCTGTACACCCGCTGGCTGCACCGCTGGGCGCTGGTCCTGGGCTGGGCGGTGGCGATGGCGTACGGCACATGGGAGGCCTACAACGTTCCCGTGCCGGGTGTTCCGGGGTCGCACTTCGGCGGGTCCACCGCCATGGTGCCGGGGCTCGGGCACACCGTGTATATCGCGCTGACCGCGCTGGTCATCAACCTGGTGGTGGCCGTCGTGCTGACGGCACTGTTCCGGCTGCTCCGGCTGCCCGCCGGGGCGGACGAGACACGCGCCGAGCATTATGTGGCCGACCCGGCCGGGCAGCCGGCCGTGCCCGTCCCGGTCCCGGCCGGAACCGCCGGAGCGGAACCGGTCTGACGCCGCCGCGCCCCCGGGTCCCGCGTTCGCGCCGTAGCGGGGGGCCCGGGGGCGCTGGTGGGTCACTTCTGCCCCACCGCGGCTGAACCGCCCGCGGGCACCTGGCCCGCCTGGGCGGCGCGCCAGGGTAGTATCGCGCTCGCTTACCGACCGCATCCGCCCCGCCCGGCCGGTCGGCGGCGCGGGGCACGTCCCGGGCGAGCAGGAGAGCTATGAGCACGGTGCCACAGGCCAGCAGGCTCCAGGGTGTCCGCTACGACATCCGGGGGCCGGTGCTGCGCCGGGCGCGCGAACTCGAAGCCGCCGGGCATCAGATCCTCAAGCTCAACCTCGGCAACCCGGCGCCGTTTGGCCTGAACGCCCCTGACAGCGTCGTCAACGGCATGCTCGCCAACATCGGCAGCGCGCACGGGTACAGCGACGCCCGCGGTGTCCGCCCGGCCAGGGTCGCGGTCGCCGAGCACTATCTGGCCCGTGGGCTGGCCGTCGATCCCGACGATGTCTTCCTCGGCAACGGGGTCTCCGAACTCATCGTCATGGCGCTGCAGGCCCTGCTCAACCCGGGCGACGAGGTGCTGATCCCGAGCCCCGACTACCCGCTGTGGACTGGGGCGGTCAACCTGTGCGGCGGCCGGGCCGTTCATTACCGCTGCGACGAAGCCGCCGGCTGGGCACCCGACCTGGACCACCTGGCCGCCCAGGTCACCGCGCGGACCCGGGCGATGGTCATCATCAACCCCAACAACCCGACCGGCGCTGTGTACTCGCGGCAGACGGTGCTCGGCATGCTGGACGTCGCCCGCCGGCACGGACTGCTGGTGCTTGCGGACGAGATCTACGACCAGATCATCTACGAGGACGCCGTGCACCACACCACCGCGGCCCTCGCCCCGGACCTGCTGGTGCTCACGCTGTGCGGGCTTTCCAAGACCTACCGCGCGGCGGGCTTCCGGTCGGGCTGGCTGGTCGTGTCCGGGCCGCGGGCCGACGCCGCCGAGTACCTCGAAGGCCTCGAACTGCTGGCGAACATGCGCCTGTGCCCGAACGTGCCGGCCCAGTTCGCCATCGAGGCGGCGCTGGCCGGCGATGTCACCATCGCGCCATTGCTGGCACCCGGTGGCCGCCTGCGGGAGCAGCGCGACCACACCTGGCGGCGGATGAACGAGATCCCGGGCGTTGACTGTGTCAAGCCCGCGGGGGCACTGTATGTGTTCCCACGGCTCGATCCGGAGGTCCACAAGATCCGCGATGACCAGCAGTTCGTCATCGACCTGCTGGAACAGCAGCATCTGCTGCTCTCGCACGGCACCGGATTCAACCTGCCAAGCACCGACCACTTCCGGCTGGTCTTCCTCGCCCCGGTCGCTGTGCTCGACGACGCGGTCAGCCGGCTGGCGGCGTTCCTCGGCGCTTACCGCCAATAGGCTGACGGGCCCGCCTGCTGGCAGCGTCTCCCCAGGCTTACCACCAGCCGCTGACGGGACCTACCGGCTGGTAGCGTCGCGGGCATGGTTGAAGCCAGTTCCGGGCCGGCCCGCCACGGCGGGGCTGCCGCCGTGGCGGCGGCCCGCCGGCATGGGGTCACAACGATGTTCACCCTCTCCGGCGGGCACGTGTTCCCCCTCTACGATGGCGCCGTCAAAGCCGAGCCACCGATGCGGCTGGTGGACGTGCGGCACGAGCAGACGGCGGTGTTCGCGGCGGAGGCAACCGCCCGGCTGACCCGCATTCCCGGCCTCGCGGTGCTCACCGCCGGTCCGGGCGTCACCAATGGCGTCAGCGCCATCACCACCGCGCACTTCAACGGCTCCCCCGTCGTCATCCTGGCGGGAAGGGCGCCGGATTACCGATGGGGTGCGGGCAGCCTGCAGGAGATGGATCACCCGGCACTGCTGCGGCCGATCACCAAACAGGCGTCCACGGAGCATGCGGCCTCCGGGGCGCAGCACGCGGTGGACGACGCTTTCCGGGTCGCGGCCACCGCCCACCGTGGACCGGTCTTCCTCGACTTCTCCCTCGAAGCATTGTTCGGTGAGGTGGCGGGCGAGCCAGCCGGGCAGGCCGGCCCGCCACCCGGCCACCGCGACGCGGCAGCGGCCGCAGGCGCCGCGGACACCGTGCAGCCCGATCCTGGCGCGGTTGCCGCCATCGCGCGCTTGATCGCGGGCGCCCACTCCCCGGTGCTGGTGCTCGGCTCGGATGTCTGGCTCGATGGGGCCGAGGTCGCAGCCCGTGCCGCCGCCGAGGACCTGCGGCTGCCGGTGATCACCAACGGCCAGGGCCGGGGTGTGCTGCCGTCCGGACACGACCTGCTGGTCACCAGAGCCCGGTCGGTTGCGTTCGCCGAGTCGGACCTGGTGGTGGTGGTTGGCACTCCGCTCGACTTCCGGCTGGGCTACGGCGACTTCGGTGGCCGCGATGGCCGTCCGGCGGCCGACGTGGTGCATGTGGCTGACGCGGCTGACCGGATAGCCAGCCACCGCCCGCTGGCAGGGTCGGCCGCCGGGGACCTGACGGCGTTCTTCACCGGCCTGGCCCAGGCGGTGCCGGCGGCCTCCCGGCGGCCGGCGATGGCAGGGGCCGCTTTCAGCTGGGAGCAGGAGTGGCTGCCGCGCCTGCAGGCAGCCCGTGACCGGGCGCTGGCGGCCGACCGTGACCTGCTCGGCAGCGGCGCGTCCCCGATTCACCCGATGCGCATCTACGGGGAACTGGCGCGCCTGCTCGCCGACGACGCGGTCGTGATCGGCGACGGCGGTGATTTCGTCTCCTACGCCGGTAAGTACATCGAGCCGGCCCGGCCGGGCGGCTGGCTCGATCCGGGGCCCTATGGATGCCTGGGCACCGGGCTGGGCTACACCGTGGCGGCGCGGATCGCCCGCCCGGCGGCGCAGGTGGTGCTGATGCTCGGCGACGGTGCGGCGGGATTCTCGCTGATGGACGTTGACACCCTGGTGCGCCACCAACTCCCGGCTGTCATCGTCTGCGGCAACAACGGCATCTGGGGCTTGGAGAAACACCCCATGCGGGCCATCTACGGCTACGACGTCGCGGCGGACCTGCAACCCGGCTGCCGGTACGACGAGGTGGTGCGCTCCCTCGGCGGAGCCGGGGAACTGGTCACCGAACCGGCGGACATCGCACCCGCCTTGCGCCGGGCGTTCGACTCGAGCGTGCCATACCTGGTGAACGTGGTGACCGACCCGGCTATCGCCTACCCGCGCACCACCACGGGAGTGTGAGCGGGATCAGCGGCGGGCCGCCCGCGCCAGAAAGCCTTCCCGGTCCACAATGACCCGCTCCATCGTGCCCGCGCCAACCACCAGGTGCTCCCCCCCGTTCCCCGATTCGGTCCGTCCGGTGTCCCGGGCGATGAAGCTGAACGCCAGCGTGCGGCCTTCGATTTTGACCAGTTCGGCTTCCACGACGACCTCGGTCCCGAGCGGGCTGGCGTGCCGGTGCTCTACCAGCGCGGAGGTGCCAACGGTTGTCATGGGCGGCTTGACGTGCCGTTCCACGGCCGCGACGGCCGCCGCTTCCGCCAGGGCCAGCAGCCGGGGAGTGGACAGCACCGGCACATCACCGCTGCCGGCCGCGATCGCTGTATCCCCCTCCGAAACCATCACCTGCACGGATGCCCGTTCTCCGGGAGCAAGCGCCATACCGGTCAGCCTACTGAGGCCTCCACCGGCATATGCTGACGGCCGATGAACGGCCTGCCGTACTGCGACCTGTGTGGCGGGCGCCTGACAGGCGGGCGGGATGCCCACCCGGCCTGCTGCGCCGCCCGCGCACTGGAACCGCCGCGCTACTGCGCCGAATGCGGCCGCCGCATGGTCGTGCAGGTGACACCGCTCGGCTGGTCGAGCCACTGCTCGCGGCACGGCACCACGACCAGCGGTCGCTGATCGGCGGGCCGGATCAGTCGATGACCGCGATCAGGTCGCCCTCCTGGACGACGTCCCCCTCGGCGACATGCAGTTTGGTCAGCGTCCCGGGGGTTTCCGCGAGGACAGGGATTTCCATCTTCATGGACTCAAGGATCACCAGGGTGTCGCCGTCCTGCACCTGATCGCCCTCCGTGGCCACGACCTTCCAGACATTCGCCACCATCTCCGCGCGGATATCGGACACCGACTGCTCCTCTCTCAACCCTGTCCCAACCAGGTCCCAACCCGGCACGTCATTCGCGGCGGATGCCACGCCACCATTGTGCGCGCGCCGCCCTACCCCCGCATCCGGCCGATCAGGCCGGTGTCGTAGTCACCCGTGATGAACTCCTCGCGCCCGAGAAGTTCGGCGTGGAACGCCAGGTTCGTGCGCGGCCCGGCGATCTCGAAAGCTGCCACCGCATCCCGCGCCAGCGCCAGCGCCTCCGGCCTGGTCCTGCCATGTACGCACAGCTTGGCCAGCAGTGGGTCGTAAAAGGGCGTCACCCGGTTCCCCGCCTCGTACCCGGCGTCCACCCTGATCCCGGGACCGGCGGGCTCCGACCACTGCGTGAGCAGGCCAGGGCTCGGCAGGAACCGGACCGGGTCTTCGGCGTAGACGCGCATCTCCAGGGCGTGGCCGACTGGCTCGATCCGGTCGGGGCCGACCGTCGCGGGCTCATCGCAGGCGATCCGGAACTGCTGCTCGACCAGGTCGACGCCGGTGACCAGTTCGGTGATGGGGTGCTCCACCTGCAGGCGGGTGTTCATCTCCAGGAACATGAAGTCGCCTGAGGCGGCATCGAGCAGAAACTCCACTGTCCCGGCCCCCCGGTAGCCCACAGCTTCCCCGGCCCGGACCGCCGCCGCCAGCATCCGCTCCCGCACCGTCTGGTCCAGCCCGGGCGAGGGAGTCTCCTCCGCCACTTTCTGGTGGCGCCGCTGGACCGAGCAATCCCGCTCTCCCAGGGCGAGTACCCGCCCGTCGGGCAGACCCAGGATCTGCACCTCT
>DAHUZQ010000068.1 GCA_027306495.1 Actinomycetota bacterium
GCCTCCAGCACCAGGCCACGCTGCTCCAGGCGGGCCAGGATGTCGCCGGTCAGGCCACGCTGGTAGGCGTCGGGCTTCACGATCACAAGGGTGCGTTCCTGCATTACCGCGGTTCTCCGGTCACGCTCGGGAATCAGGCCATCCGTAGGCTAGCAGACCTTCCCGGCTGCCCCCCCGGTCAGCCGAGCCCGGCCTGACGGCGCAGGTCAGCGGCCTTGTCGGTGCGCTCCCAGGTGAACTCGGGCTCGTCACGGCCGAAGTGGCCGTAGGCGGCCGTCGCGCGGTAGCGCGGCTTGCGCAGGTCGAGGTGATCACAGATCGCGGCTGGCCGCAGGTCGAAGGTGTCGTCCACGAGAGCGGCGATCACGTCGCGGCCGACCTTTTCCGTCCCGAATGTCTCGACCACCAGTGAGAAGGGCCTGGCCATACCGATCGCATAGGCCACCTGGACTTCCGCGCGGTCGGCGAGACCCGCCGCCACCACGTTCTTGGCCACGTAACGCGCCCCGTAAGCCGCCGACCGGTCCACCTTGGAAGGATCCTTGCCGGAGAAGGCGCCGCCCCCATGCCGGGCGACCCCGCCATAGGTGTCCACGATGATCTTGCGCCCGGTCAGGCCCGCGTCGCCGACGGGACCGCCGACCACGAAGCGGCCGGTCGGGTTCACATAGAAGTGCCGCCGCAACTCATCGGGGTCGTAGAACTCCGCCGGGAGGACCTGGGTCACCACGTGCTCCCACAGCGCGTCCGGCAACTTGTCCTCGGCCCCCTCGCGGTGCTGAGTGGAGATGAGCACTTTCTCCACCGCGACCGGCCGGCCGGCGCCGTCGTAGCGGACCGTCACCTGGGTTTTGCCATCCGGCCGCAGATAGGGCATGAGCCCACTGGTGCGCACCTGTGTGAGCTTGCGCACGAGACGGTGCGCCAGGGTGATCGGCATCGGCATGTACTCGGGGGTCTCGTTGGTCGCGTAGCCGAACATCATGCCCTGGTCACCGGCGCCGACCTGGTCGTAGCGGTCACCACCGGCACCGGCCCGCGACTCCTGGGATGCCTCGACGCCGCAGGCGATGTCGGGTGACTGGCGGTCGAGGGCGACGATGACACCGACGGCGTCCGCGTCGAATCCGCACTCACCGTTGTCGTAACCGATGTCGCGGACGCACGCGCGGGCCAGTCCGGCGTAATCCAGCGCCCCACCCGTGGTCAGTTCGCCGGCGATCACGATCAGGCCGGTCGTGAGCAACGTTTCGACCGCGACCCGTGACTGCGGGTCCGCCGCAAGGGCAGCGTCCAGAATGGTGTCGGAGATCTGGTCTGCCATCTTGTCCGGGTGGCCGCCGGTTACAGACTCCGACGTGAAGACGAACCCACCCGAGTCCGGACTGCTCATCGGTACATCCCTGCCTTCTGACAACGATCATTGGCGCGTTGCCGATCGCCGGTGCCGATGGCTGCCGCGACCGGCAACGGCATCCGCGCGGCCGACCGGGTGGACTCCCCACCGGCCTGCCCTTCCCGTGCAAGGTAACCACAACGAGATCTCAGCCGGGAACCGGCCCTGGCGCCCCACCCCACGCCCCCACAACGGCAGGCGATTCTCGGCGGCCTATAAGACCAGTTCTGCGATGGAACGGGTGAGCAGGATCGCGGCGCAAAAGGACCGGTAGGTCGCCAGCATGTCCTCGCCTTCGATGCGCAACTCGCGCGGCCCGGTCCGGTCAACCCCCCGCACCCAGGAGGCGGCCTCGGCGATATCCGTGGTCCGGACCATCACCTCCAGGACACCCGGTGCGAGTTGCGGGGGCGACGTGCCGGACGCCCCCGCCACCGCCGTCCGGGCGGTCGCACGGATCGCATCGCGCGCACAGGAGGGGTGCATGCTGTGCGCCGCCACCCGGGTCACTGGGTCCTTGACGGAAACCGCGTGTGCCCCCGGCAGGAACACGGCGGCCTCCTCGCACGCGATGCTGTCCCCGGTCACCAGCACGACCGGGACCCGGTAATGAGCGGCGGCCAGCGCATTGATCCCCGCCTCCCCGGTGACCAGGCCGTTGAGCCGGACCTCGACAACCGCGCGCGGGTTGTAGGTGTGCGACAGGCCCGCGGCGGCCCCGACCGAGCCGTGGTAGGAGACGAACAGCACCGCGCCATAACTGCTGTCCAGTCCCTGCATCATGTAGAGCGGCTTGTGCCGGCCCGAGATGTAGGAGGCCCGTCCGGCCAGCCGGTCCGGCGGCAGATTGAACATCACCGAATGCGAGTCGTTGACGACCACCTCGGTCGCACCGCCGTCGATCGCCCCCTCGATCGCAGCGTTGACCTCCGCCAGCAGCAGCTCCCGGCCAGCCTGGGCGCGCGGGCCGTCCCCCACGCACTGCTCCCAGTCAACGACCCCGGCCGTGCCTTCCATGTCGGTGGAGAGGAACACTTTCACGCGCGAACTCCCGGATCTCCTCGCGCGGGCCATGGCTGCCCGCCGTGCGTGCTCCTGACCTATCACGCCGCACGGCCGTTTCGAACCCATCTCACCCGGCGCTCCGGCCAGCCTTTATGACCTGAACCCATCGGCGATGACAACAGCGTCGGCGCTTTGGCCCAAGCGGTCACACTCCGCTACCGGATGTGAAACGCCAGCCGGGGATCTGGCCTCCGGAAAGCCTCCGCCGTACAGTGTTGTGGTTATTCCCCCATGAAGGGATGGATACCCGCATGCACAAACTGCGCCTCACCACGGCGGCACTCGCCTCGCTCGGCGCGGCGGCCATGGCCTTCGTCCCGGCCATAGCTTCGGCCTCCAGCTCCACCTCGGCGCCCCAGATGACGCCGCAGATCATCGTCGGCCCGGTCGCCAGCACGGTGGCGACCCAGCCACCTACCGGCAACTTCTGCATCGACAACTTCGGCATCGGCTGCTACCAGCCCTCCGACATCCAGAACCAGTACAACTTCGGCCCGCTCTACGCTAAAGGTGACAACGGCGCGGGCCAGACCATCGTCATCTTCGACTCCTTCGGCAGCCCGACCATCCGCCAGGATCTGGCCACCTTCGACTCGGCGTTCAACCTGCCGGCGCCGCCCTCCTTCAAGATCTTCATGCCGGAAGGGAAGGTCACCTACAACTACACAAACCTCCCCAGCCCGGTGGATTTCCACAACAAGAATGTGGGCACCGAGATCGGCTGGGCGTATGAGACCACGCTGGACGTGGAGTGGGCACACTCCATGGCTCCCGGAGCCAACATCGACCTCGTCGTCGTGCCGTCGTCCGAGACACAGGGCGTGCAGGGCATCCCGAACATCCAGAACGCCCAGTCCTACGCGCTCAAGAACAATCTCGGCAACATCTGGTCGAACTCCTGGGCGACAACCGAGCAGGCATTCCACAGCACCGCCGCCATCCAGACCCTGAACAAGCTCTACGCCCAGGCGGCGGGGCAGGGCGTGACCGCCTTCTTCGCCACCGGCGACAGCGGTGTGGCCAACACCAACAAGCAGGGAACCCTCTTCCCTTACCCGACCGTGAACTACCCGTCCACCAGCCCGAACGTGGTGGCCGTCGGTGGCACGCAGATAAGCACCCCGGTAGCGACCGGAAGCATCACTTCCTACCAGCCGGAAGCGGTCTGGAACGACGGCTTCGGCGCTGGCGGCGGCGGCTACAGCACGGTGTTCGGGGAGACCTCCTCCCAGCAGGCGGCCGGAATCAGCGACCCGTCCGGGATGCGCGGCGTGCCCGACGTATCGGCGAACGCGGCCGTGATCAGTGCCGTCCTGATCTATGAGAGCTTCGACCCGACCGCCGGCCCCGGATGGGTGCCCATCGCCGGCACGAGTGAAGCCACCCCACTGTGGGCGGGCACGGCCGCAGTGATGAACCAGGCCGACGGCTCGCTCGGGTTCCTCGCCCCACGGCTCTACCAGATCTATGAGAACCCCTCCCTGTACGCGGAGGCGTTCAACGACATCACCGTTGGCAACAACTCGGCGGGCGGGATCACCGGCTACTCGGCCGGCCCCGGCTGGGACGCGGCCAGCGGACTGGGCACGCCGAACGCTGCCGGACTGGCGGCCGCGCTCACGCACACCACTCCATAACCCTCAAGCGCTGGGCCCGGGTGCCGTCCACGACGGCCCCGGGCCCAGTTTTGTGCCCGCGGCCGGAACGGGCACGGCCTCCCGCACGGTTCCGGGCTCGGCCGGGAAATTGTCCCGCCCCGCAGCGTTCGTGGTTTCGTGCCCGCGACCCGCCGGACTGTCGCACCCGGCCCTCAGCCTGCGTACTTCGGGCCCGCGACCGGCCGGACTGCCGCAGCCGGCCCTCAGCCTGCGGACTTCGGGCCCGCGACCCGCACGACCGCCGCTCCCTCCCCTGCCGCCTCCCGGTTCCCACCCCTGCGTACCCTGGGAAACGATGACCGGTTTCGATTACGACGTCATTGTCATCGGCTCGGGATTCGGGGGCGCGGTGGCCGCGTTGCGCCTGACCGAAAAGGGTTACCGCGTCGCGGTCCTGGAGGCCGGCCGCCGGTTCGACGATCCGGACGAGACGTCGCCATCGCGCAGGCACCGCGCGCTCCCGGAAACCTCCTGGCGCCTGCGGCGGTATCTGTGGGCACCACCCCTCGGCCTCACCGGGATTCAGCGCATCCACCTGCTGCGGGGCGATCCCGGGTCGCGTGTCCTGGTCCTGGCGGGCGCGGGCGTCGGCGGCGGCTCGCTGAACTACGCCAATACGCTCTACCGGCCGCAGCAGGCCTTCTATGACGACCCGCAGTGGCGGCATATCACCGACTGGGAAGCCGAACTCGCCCCCCATTTCCGCCGCGCCGAGCGGATGCTGGGCGTCACCACCAATCCCATCATGACCCCAGCCGACCACGCGGTCAGGCGGGTCGCCGAGCGCATGGGCCGGGAGGAGACGTTCCGGCCAACCCAGGTCGGTGTCCTGTTCGGCGACCACCCCGGCGAGGAGCGGCAGGATCCATACTTCGGCGGGACCGGCCCACGCCGGGCCACCTGCACCGAATGCGGCTCCTGCATGACCGGGTGCCGCAGCGGCGCCAAGAACATGCTCACCGAGAATTACCTCTACCTCGCCGAACATGCCGGCGCGCGGATCATCCCGCTCGCAACGGCGACGGCCATCCGGGCGGCCGGGCGAGGCTACCGGGTTGAGGCCAAGCGCACCGGGTCGCTTGCCCGCCGCACCCTGACCTGCGAGCAGGTGATCCTCGCGGCCGGCACCTACGGCACCCAGAAGCTGCTGCACCGGATGAAAGCGACCGGATACCTGCCGGGCCTGTCGGACCGGCTCGGCTGGCTGACCCGGACCAACTCGGAGGCCATCCTGGGCGCGGAGCGCCTGCGTCCGCGGGGTCCCGACCATTCCCGGGGGATCGCGATCACATCGTCGTTCTACCCGGACGATCAGACTCACGTCGAGCCCACCCGGTACGGCGCGGGATCCAACGCGATGGGGGCTCTCCGGTCACTCCTGGTGGACGGAGACGGTAGGTCCCCACGGTGGGCGGCCTTCCTTGCCGAAGCCGCCCGGCATCCGGCCCGGGCGGCCCGGCTGGCGAATCTGCACCACTGGTCGGAGCGGACGGTGATCGCCCTGGTTATGCAGAGCATCGACAATTCGGTGCGGGTTCGCGCCCACCGTGGGCCGCTCGGCTGGGGAATCCGCGCCGAGCCCGGCCATGGAGCGCCCAACCCGTCCTGGATCCCGCTGGCGCACCAGGTCGTTCGCATGCTAACCGCCGAACTCGGCGGTGGGATGGCAGGCGGCACCTGGCTGGACCTGCTCGGCATCCCGACCACCGCACACTTCATCGGTGGCTGCGCGGTCGGCGACTCACCGCGGTCGGGGGTGATCGATCCGTACCACCGCGTCTACGGATGCCCGGGCCTGCACATCCTCGGCGGAGCGGCGGTGTCCGCCAACTTGGGCGTGAACCCGGCGCTGACCATCACCGCGCAGGCCGAACGTGCCCTGTCGCTGTGGCCGAACCGGGGTGAGCCCGACCCCAGGCCCGCGCTCGGCGCGCCCTACCAGCCGCTGCCGGCCGTTGCCCCGCGCGCACCCGCCGTCCCCGCCGGTGCGCCAGCCACGCCGCTGTCCCTCGCCTGACGGCTCCGTGGCCGGCCGGCAGCTCCGTGGCCGCCGCCTGACCGGGTTTACGGACCAGGCTCCCGGCAAGGATCACTCAATCGAGCGTGGCCGGGTTCCGCTGCCGTTCCGGGGGATCATGTGCGCAGCCTCCTGCAGGCCCTTCTGCTGCTCCTGATCCGGCAGCAGCCCGGGCACGGATACGACCTGGTGGAGCGGCTGGGCGAGTTGGGCCTGACAGATGTGGAAGCGGGCCAGGCGTACCGGGCGCTGCGCAGCCTGGAACGCAGGCATTCGGTGGTCTCGGTCTGGGTCACCTCGCCGGCAGGCCCTCCCCGGCGCCGGTACGAACTCACCTCACAGGGCCACGACACCCTGGAAAGCTGGCGGCCACGGCTGAACCAGTTGCACACCGCGATTGGGTCGTGCCTGACCGGCTGGCCCGCCGACAGCGTGCCGGGGGGCGATCTGGCCGGGCCGGGCACTGACGGGGCATGCGACAGATCCCGCGCACCCGGCGCGGCCCGCCCGGCCGGGACGGTCACATCCTCCAGATCCGCACTTCGCGGCGCAGCGCCGGGAACTCCCTGATGGCGAAGGCCAGCAGGCCTGCAGCGGCCAGCCCGAGCAGGACTCGCTTCACTCCTCACACCCCCATTCAGCCGTTCGCCCGGCCGTCGGCCGGGCGCATCCCCGCTCCGGCGTGAGCCGGACCGGGGCTCAGCCGGCCCTCCGCCGGAGGCGGTCCCGGACAACGCCCGTTGAACCTCAGCCGGCCCGGGGCCGGGTGGCAGGCCGGCCCTCAGCCGGGTGGCAGGTTCGGCATGATCGGCAGGATCGCGTCGTGCCGCTTGGGCCGGATGCCGGTTGACCGTCGCGCGTCCGCGCTGCCGTCGGTGTGGTGA
>DAHUZQ010000073.1 GCA_027306495.1 Actinomycetota bacterium
GTGCCGATGCCTGCCACCATGGCTCAGGCCTCCTGCCGGGTGCGCGGGTCGAGGAAGACGTAGACGAAGTCGGCGATGAGGTTGGCTGCCAGCACCGCGAACGTGATGATCAGGAACAGGCCCTGCATCAGCTCGTAGTCGTTGTTCGACACCGCCTGAAGCAGCAGCGAGCCGAGCCCCGGGTAGCTGAACACGATCTCGGTGAGCAGCGAGCCGGACACGATGAACCCGATCGCGAGCGCGAACCCGGAGACACTGGGCAGGATCGCGTTGCGTGCTGCGTACCAGATCACCCGGCGCTTGTGCAGGCCCTTCGCGGCGGCGATCAGCACGTAGTCCTCGTCCATCGTGGTGAGCATCACGTTGCGCATGCCCACAACCCAGCCGGCCGCCGAGGCGATCACGATCGTCAGTGCGGGCAGGATCGCGTGGTCGAGCACGTCGCTGATGTAACCCCAGGTGAGTGCCGGGAAGTCGGCGGGCGATGCCGCCCGCGCGGAGGGGAACCAGCCGAGCCTGATGGCGAACAGGTCAATGGCCAGGAATGCGAGGAAGAAGTACGGCGCTGCCTGGAAGAACGTGACCGCCGGCAGCAGGTTGTCCAGCCAGCTGCCGCGCCGCCAGGCGGCCAGCGCACCGATCGCGGTGCCGAGCACGAAGCTGATCACGGTGGCGACACCGACCAGCCCGATGGTGTAGGGCAGAGCCTGCCCGATGACGGTGCTGACTGGCTCGAACCCATTACCCGACGAGACGCCGAGGTTTCCGTGCAGTACGTCGTTCCAGTAGTGCAGGTACTGAGCCCACAGGCTGGCGCGGGTGTTGACGCCGAACTGCAGGTCCATCGCGTGGATGGTGGCTGGCGCAATGGTCACGCCCTGCATCCGGGACAGGATCGCCTCCACCGGGTTGCCTGGTATCAGCCGGGGGATCAGGAAGTCCAGGCTGCCCGCGATGACGGCGGTCACCAGGTAAAAGAAGATCCGGCGGGCTATCAGCAGCATCTACCCGGCCTCCGCCACGGTGCGACTGGCCGGCCCGGCCGGAGGTGGATCGCACCCACAGCTCTGGCGCCGGACCAGCCTGGTCGGAAGTGCGATGTCCCGCCCGCGGGCAGCGTCCCCGGGCCCGCCAGCGCCGCGCCCGATCATGGCGTACAGGGTCTCGAAGGCCGTGGCGCCCAGATCCTGGATGGACTGCCGGACGCTGGTGAGCCGCGGCCGGAGGTGACGGGCCACCGGGATGTCGTCGAACCCGGTCACGGCCACGTCTCCCGGAACCGCGATGCCGTGCAGCGACAGCGCATGCAGGACGCCGATGGCCGACTGGTCGTTCGCGCACACGATCGCCCGCGGCAGTTCGGTACCGGCCGCGATGAGCCGCTCGATGGCCCGCGCTCCGCCCGCGGCCTGATAACGGCCGCGCCACTGCTCGCCGGTCAGCAGAGTCGCCCCCGCGGCAGCCACCTGCGCGGCCAGTGCCTCGCCCCGGCTCAGGCTGTCCGGGCTGCCTTCGTGCCCGGCCAGGTAGGCGAGCGTCCGGTAGCTGTGATCGACGATCAGATGCCGGGCCAGCGCGCGCATGCCGGATTCGTTGTCACCGTGAACGTTCACCGTTGTCGGCGTGGGCACCCCGGCCAGCGTCACCACCGGGATCTGGCGGGACAGCCGGTCAAGCGCCTCCGGTGAGAGCACGCGGTCGTGCAGGATCAGCCCGTCACTCTTGCGGGCGAGGGCGAAGATCCGCCGGCCGGCGTCGGGCTCGTTCAGGTCGACCGACCGCACCAGCAGGTCGAAGCCATGCTGCTGGGCGACGATCTCCATGCCCCGGTTGATCATGTCCGGGAACTGCAGATTCTCGTCCTCGTCGGCGAACTGGCTGTCGTCGAACCAGCGCGGCCGGCGAACCACCACGCCGATGACTTCCTTGAGCCGGCCGCCCAGCGCCCTGGCGGCTCCGTCCGGCATGAAGCCGAGTTCGGCAACCGCCCGCAGTACGCGCTCTCTCGTCTCGGCCCGCGGATTGCGCTGGCCATTGAGCACACGCGACACCGAGGCGATCGAGACGCCGGCGGTCCTTGCCACGTCGTAGATCGTGGGCGGCTGGCGCGCTCCGTCGGTGTCTGCCGGGTCAATGCCCACGCGTCCTCCTCGGCCCGGCCCGCCGGTGGGGCCAAACGAGCGGCCTGCTGCTGGGGTGCTACGGAAAGCGCTTACTCGAACCGCCGACGCAGCCCCCGGGCCAGATCATGGTTTGAGGTGCCGAGTCGCCCGCGGGGGACCGGGCGCGGGGGCCGTCCGGTTGAGGAAAGCGCTTACCAGAGCAATTGCCAAGAGAGTAGGTCTCCCCCGGCAATCGCTCAAGACCCCAGGGGAACCGTTACCTTAACGTGACATGGAAGCCAATTCCGCGTTCCACCGTCACGGACAGTTCCCGGGCGCCCGGCCCCGATCCGCTCTTCACCGCCGCGCCCGGCAAGCCGGAGGAAACAGGCAGGCGTGACCCCGAACTCGCAGCGCCTGGTGGCTCCTGCCTGGGCGGCCGTCGGCGCGGCCACAAGCCCAGCGTGCCCACACCCGTGGGCCCGCTCCCCGGACACCTGGCGCATGCCACCCGCTCCCCCGACACCTGGCGCATGCCACCCGCTCCCCCGACACCTGGCGCATGCCACCCGCTCCCGGGCCAGGCGGCCAGCTCCCGGGCCAGGCGGCCAGCTCCCGGGCCAGGCGGCCAGCTCCCGGGCCGCGACGGCTGTCCCGGTCATCCCGAGTGCAGCCCGCCAGACACGTGCCTGGTCACGGTCACATGCATGCCTGTGGGCAGCACCTGCTGACAGGCCCGCACGGAGGCCTGGAACTGCGGCGACAACGGGCTGATACCAGCATCCTTGAGAGACGTCGCGGGCAGGCCGTTCGCTGTCGGATCGGGGAAGCTCGGCTCGCCATGGCTGCGCATGCACCGGGCGAACTTCAGCAACACCGGGAGCGCTCGCTGTCGCTGCTGCTGTATCCGCTGCTCGATCTGTGAGATGTTCGGTCCGCCGCCAGCCAGCAGGTGCCGGCACGCCCCGTAAGCCACCTGTATCTGGCTGCTGTCGATGTCAACGGTCCCAGGCGGGCCGTTCGGCGACGTCGACAAGTTGAAACCGCCCGAGGCAGCTGGATCGGGGAAGTTCGGCGCGCCGTGGCTGCGCATGCAGTGCGCCAGGGCGACCTCCTGCGACAAGGTCACCGACGCTCCCAGGGCAGAGCCTGCCGCAGATGGAGCGCTGCCACACGCCGTGGCCAGCGCGGCCGCGGCTACGGCGACTGCCAGCGCTCCGCCACGCCGCGGGCCCGCCTTACCGCCGGTCTTGCGATTCATCGCGTTCTCCTCGAAATGCGCGGTGGGTTTTCGCGTCTTTTCTTGTGTCTTTCTTCCGCCCACCCAATCTGTTGTACAGAAGGGGCGGTGACAGCACGGTGACTGAAAATGTCACCTGGCTGTCACCGGTGGGCTGCGATCCTGCGAGCGGACAGCTGGCATACCGTGGGCGCAGGAAGAGGCGGGCAGGCGATGCGGATCCTGGTGACCGAGGACGACGAGGTGCTGGCCATGGCGGTAGCGGCCGGGCTGCGCCGCGAGGGGATGGCCGTCGACGTGGCCCTGGATGGCGGTGCGGCCCTGGATCGCCTGGCGGTCAACCGCTATGACGTGGTGGTGCTGGACCGGGACCTGCCCGGCGTGCACGGCGACGACGTCTGCCGGGCGCTGGCGGCGGGCAGATCCGGCAGCAGGGTGCTGATGCTCACCGCCGCCAGGTCGGTCGGCGACCGGGTCGAGGGCCTCGGGCTGGGCGCCGATGATTACCTGCCCAAGCCGTTCGATTTCGCCGAACTGGTGGCCCGCATACGGGCACTCGGGCGGCGTGCGGCCGCCCCGCTGCCCGCCAGCCTCCAATACGGTGACCTGAGCCTGGACCCGGCACGCCGCGTCGCGGTCCGCGCCGGGCGCCGCCTGCCGCTCACCCCCAAGGAACTAGCCGTGCTGGAATGCCTGCTCGCCGCGGACGGGCGGCCGGTCCCAGCGGAGGAACTGCTCGAACGGGTCTGGGACGAAGCCGCCGACCCGTTCACCAGCACTGTGAAGACCACCGTCCGGCGGCTGCGGGCCAAGCTCGGCGACCCGCCGGTGATCCAGACGATCCGGGAAAGTGGCTACTGCATCGGAGAACCCTGATGCGCACCCCTCACCCCCGCCCCCGTCCGCACCGCTGGCTGCGGCTGCCCCGCCGTACCGCCCGGCTGCGCCTGACCGTCCTGTACGGTGCGGCGTTCCTGATCTGCGGCGCGGCCGTGCTGGCCGTCGTCACCTACCTGCTCTACCCGACGCCGCACCTACCGCCCGTGAGCCAGCTCAAGAGCTCACCCGTGCAGGCGGTCCATGCCAGAGTCCCCGCCGCCGACGTCCACCGGTCGGGCGCCTTCGACATAGTCAAAGTCCCCGTGATGATCCCCGCCGCCGACGTCCACCGGGTGGGCGCCTTCGACGAATACAACCTCCGGTACCCGGTCCGCGGCGGCTCCCAGCTCTCACCGAAGCCACCCGTCATCACCGCGGCTGAGCAGGCCCGGCTGCTTGCCAGAGCGCAGGTGAAAGTCAACTACGCCGAGCAGCAGATCCTGATCATCTCCGCCACTGCCCTGGCGGTCATCGCGGTGGCCGCCGCGGCGATCGGCTGGCTCATCGCCGGCCGGGTGCTGCGCCCGCTCAGCACGATCACCGCCACCGCCCGCCGGATCGCCGCCAGCAGCCTGCATGAGCGGCTGGCTCTGCGTGGCCCCGACGACGAACTCAAGGAACTCGCCGACACCCTCGACAACCTGTTCGCGCGGCTGGAGGCCTCGTTCGACGCCCAGCGGCGTTTCGCCGCCAATGCCTCGCACGAATTGCGCACCCCGCTGACCCGGGAACGCGCCCTGTTGCAGGTCACCCTCGCCGACCCGGCCAGCACCACCGGCACGTGGCAGTCCGTCAGCCGGGAACTGCTCGCATCCAACGCCGAGCAGGAACGCCTCATCGAGGCGCTGCTCACCCTGGCCAGCAGTGAAAGCGGCACCGGCGAGCGTGAACCACTCGACCTGGCGGCCATCACCAGCGCCGCCCTGGACGCGGCCCGTCCTGCGATCAGCCGTCTGCGCCTGAATGTCCATGCCGATGTCCAGCCCGCCGTTCTCGATGGTGACCCGCTGCTGGTCGAGCGGCTGGTGACCAACCTGATCGGCAACTGCGTAGTCCACAACGTCCCCGGCGGGGATGTCCGCGTCGCCACCGGGTCCGGCAGTGGTCACGCCGTCCTGTCAGTCGCCAACTCGGGAGAGGCCATCCCGCCGGACGAGGTGGACCGGCTGTTCCAGCCCTTCCAGCGGTTCGGTCCACGCCACGCCCGCCGCGACGGCGGACATGGCCTTGGCCTGTCGATCGTCCGGGCCATCGCCATCACCCACCACGCCACTATCTCCGCCCGCCCGCAGCCCGGCGGCGGCCTGGCGATCGACGTTTCCTTCCCCCCGTCAACGGCGCAGCGGACCCCGCCCGGCGGGCCGGCTGGGCGGAGCGAGGGCTAGCCGGTGAGCACCGCACCGGGCAAACTGCTCGCCATCAGCGACCTGCACGTGGGCTTTGCGGACAACCGGCGGATCGTCGAGGGCATCCGGCCCGAATCAGCCAACGACTGGCTGCTGATACCAGGGGACGTCGGGGAACGGGCGGCCGACATCGAATGGGCCCTGCGGCTGCTGCGGGAGCGGTTCGCCGTCGTGGTCTGGGCACCGGGCAACCACGAACTATGGACCCGCCCCGGCGACCCGGTCCAGCTTCGGGGTGAGGAACGCTACCGGTACCTGGTCCAGATGTGCCGGCAGCTCGGCGTGCTGACCCCGGAAGACCCCTACCCGGTGTTTGAAGGCCCAGGGGGGCCCCTGGTGGTGGCTCCGCTGTTCGTCCTGTACGACTACTCGTTCCGGCTGCCGGGCCTTGATTCGGCCGAGGCGGCGCTGGCCCACGCATACCAGGTCAGAGTTGTCTGCACCGACGAGTTCCTGCTCGACCCTAGCCCCTACCCGAGCAGGCAGGCCTGGTGCCAGGCACGCCTGGCACTCACCAGCGCCAGGCTGGCCGAGATCGATTCCTGCCTGGCGACCGTGCTGGTGAACCACTTCCCGCTGATCCGAGAGCCGACCAGGGTGCTGCGTCATCCCGACTTCGCGCTGTGGTGCGGGACAGAGCACACCGCCGACTGGCACCTGCGGTACCGGGCCGCGGCCGTCGTGTATGGGCATCTCCACATCCCCCGGACCATCTGGAGCGATGGGGTGCCGTTCGAGGAGGTATCGCTTGGATACCCACGGGAGTGGCGGCGGCGGGCCGCCGAGCCCGGCCGGCTGCGCCACGTCGTTCCCGCCAATCAGCGGTCCCCGGGCTGATCACCGGCGGGCCCGGACCGCGCCGCCAACCACTGGTGGGTGTGCTCCCAGAGCAGCAGGGCAAGTTCGCCCGTGGCCCTCGCGCTCGGCTCCCGTTCCCGGCAGTTGTCGTAGTACGCGCCGCTCCGCACGTCGGGGGATAGCGCGCAGTAGACCGATGTCCGGGCGCCCTCCTGCGTGGACAGCATCCGCCGGGTGACCAGCGGGCGCACCGGCCAGGGGATCCGCCGCCAGATGTCAGAGGCGACCACGCCCGGGTGCAGCGAGCAGGCCACAACGCCGCGGCCGGCCATACGCTGGGCGATCTCGGACGAGAACAGCACGTTGCACAGCTTGGACACGGCGTACTCGCGCATCCCGGTGAAGCTTGCGGTGGGCCGCCGCACAGCCGTGAAATCGATGCCGCTCGCCTGGAAATGGGCGTCACTGGCGACGGTGACCACCCGCGCGGGGGCGCTCGCCGCCAGCAGGTCGGCCAGTGCCAGCGTAAGCGCGGCGTGGCCGAGGTGATTCACCCCGAAAGCCAGCTCGAACCCATCGCTGGTGATGCCACGCTGTCCCGCTACGCCCGCGTTGTTGATGAGCACGTGCAGCGGTTCACCCAGCGCCAGGTACGCGCGGGCACACTCGGAAACCGATTCCAGGCTCGCCAGATCGAGCGGGAGGACGGCGACGTCCCGATTGCCCGTCCTCGCCGAGACGGCCGCTGCCGCTGCCCTTGCCTTGCCGGCCGAGCGGCATGCGAGGTAGACATGGGCACCCCGGCTCGCCAACTGCTCCGCGCAGGCCAGGCCGATGCCGGTGTTGCCGCCGGTCACCAGGACCCGCAGGTCCGCCAGGTCGTCCATGGCATCCCTTTCGTCCACTCACGGGCAGGTCCGCGTCATTATGCTCTAATGCCACATGCACCAGGCGGACCGGAGGGCCAGACGCTCATGACCACCACCCCCCCTGCCAGCAGTGACACCGTCAGTCCGCCGGGCGGCGGTGGTTCAGCCGGCCCACCGGGCCGGCCGGGCCGCAAGCTGCGCCCTCTGCCACTGGCGCTCACAGCCGCCGCCCTGCTGGTGGTAGGTATCGTCACCGCCATGATCACCTTCGCCATCCGCGGCCCGGGCACGGCGGCCTCGAACCTGCCGCGGCCATCCGGCATCCCTGCCACCATCTCCACCAGGCTGGCCAATCTCATGCAGCTGGGCCCGCTCGACCATGCCGCCGCTCCCGGCTTCACCCTGACCGACCAGGCCGGGCGGACCCTGTCCCTGTCGAGCCTGCGTGGCAAGGTGGTGGTGCTGGAGTTCATGGACCCACACTGCACCGACATCTGCCCGATCGTCTCGCAGGAATACGTGGACGCCTACCACGACCTCGGGCCGGCGGCCAGCAGAGTGGTGTTCGCCGCGGTGAACGTCAACCAGTACTTCCACTCCGTCGCCAATGTGGCCACGTTCTCCCGGGAACACGGTCTCACGGCCATCCCGGACTGGCATTTCTTCACGGGCCCGGTGCCGGGACTCCGCTCGGTCTGGGGTAACTACAACATCACCGTCGAGGCACCCAACCCCAAGGGCGACATCGTCCACACCTCCGCCATCTACTTCATCGACGCCCGCGGCCGCGAGGCGTTCCTGGCCATGCCCGCGGTGGACCACACCAGCAAGGGCACAGCCTTCCTGCCGGCCGGCCAGATGGCCGCCTGGGGCAAGGGCATCGCCCTGGTCGCCAGGTCCCTGGCCGGCTGAGGCTGGTCTGCGATGCGCACCCTGGTCATCGACCATCCACTGGTCACGCACAAGCTCACCGTCCTGCGCGATGCGGCCACGTCGGCACCGGCCTTCCGCAGGCTCACCGATGAACTGGTCACCCTGCTCGCCTACGAAGCCATGCGCGAGATGCGGGTCCGGCCGGTGACGGTCACCACTCCGCTGGGCCCCGCCGAGGGGGCCAAGCTGGCGAGCCCCGATCCGCTGGTGGTCCCGGTCCTGCGGGCGGGCATCGGCATGCTGGATGGGATGGCGCGGTTGCTCCCGACCGCGGACGTCGGCTTCGTGGGCATGGTCCGGGATGAGGAGTCGCTGGTCGCGACCACCTACGCCAACCGCCTCCCCACCGATCTCACCGGCCGGGACGTCTTCGTGCTCGACCCGATGCTGGCGACCGGTGGAACGCTGGAGACCGTCATCGGCATGCTCGCGGGCCGGGGGGCGGCCACCGTCACAGCGGTGTGCCTGCTGGCGGCGCCGGAGGGCCTGGCGCGGCTGGCCGCGGCCTACGGCGGGGACGATCCCGTGAGGGTGCGGGTGGTCACCGCGGCGGTGGACGAGCGCCTGAACGACCGCGGCTACATCATTCCCGGTCTCGGGGACGCGGGCGACCGGCTCTTCGGCCAGATCTGAGCCCGCTGGGCGGCAGAACTGAGCCCCCGCGCTAGCGGACACGCTGCCACGCCCCGACAGCCGCCGCCAGCGGAAGGCGCAGGGTCACCGTGGTGCCCCGGCCTTCCGCGGATTCGACGATGACCTGCCCGCCGTGATTGTCGACGATCGTTCGCACGATCGCCAACCCGAGCCCGGTGCCGGGAAGCGAGCGCTCGATCGCGTTCGTCCCCCGGAAGAACCGCGTGAACAGAGCCGGCTGATCCGCCTGCGGGATGCCCGTCCCATTGTCTTGGACGCTGACCACGCCCCACCCGTTGTCGGCGCCCGTGACCACCCTGACCGCGCCCTGCTCCGGGGTGAACTTCAGCGCGTTGGACACCACGTTCATCAGCGCCCGGTCGAGCTGACCAGGATCGCCGCTGATGATGAGCCCACCGCGGGGCGCTTCCACCGTAAGGCTGACGCCCTTGCCGGCCGCGGCCGGCAGCAACGCCACGACCACCGAATATGCGATCTCCGCCAGGTCCACCGGCTGCGGGGATGCCTTGAAGGCCCCCGACTCGATCTTGGACAGGGTGAGCACGTCCTCGATCAGGCTGCGCAGGCGTCCGGTGTTGCGGTCGATGGCCTCGAGCATCCGGATCTGCGCCCCGTTGAGCGAGCCCGCCTCGCCGCTCTCGAGCAGTTCGACATACCCGGCGATGCTGGTGAGCGGTGTGCGGAGCTCATGCGACACGGTGGCGAGAAAGTCCGATTTGGCGCGGTCCAGCGAGGTGAGTTCGCGCACCACCTTGCTCTCCTTTTCATAGAGCCGGGCATGGTGCAGTCCCCGCCCGAGGTCCGCTGCGATCGACTCGACGGCAGCCGCTTCCGCGCGGGTCCACGGCGAGCCGCGCCGGGTCCGCCCCATCAGGATGACGCCATAGACGTCCCCACCGAGCCCGAACGGTGCCAGCAGCTGCGAGACCACCCCGGCCCGCTGCAGGGCGAACCGGATCCTGTCCGGGACCGCCGCGCCCTCGGGCCCGGCGAGGTCCTGGATGACCTGGCTGGAACCCCGGCTCAGCAGGTCTGTCGTGAAGGCCAGATCGCTCTCGGGCGCTTCGGCCAGCGGATCCGTGCCCCATCCGGCACCTCGTTCATCCCGTGACCGGTCATCCGGCGCATGGTCATTCCCGTTCCGGCCGGCGGGCACTCCCAGTCCGGTCTGCGACAGCAGGTGGACCACCGCCAGATCAGCGTCGAAGTGCTCCGTGATCACCCGCTGCGCCTCCGCGACCACATCCTCGGGCCGCAGGTGCTCGCGGATCCGCAAGCCGGCCATCCAGGCCAGCTCGCGCAGGCGGTTGGCCTCCCGTTGCTGCTGCCGCAGTCGCTCACTCTCGTCTGCGAGCGCGTTCAGCGACCTGCTTACCTCACAGATGTCGGGCGTTCCGGTGACCGGCGCCCTGGCTCGGAGGTCCCCTGATGCGAACCGCCGCACGGTCCGGTTCACCTCGGCCAGCGGCCGGGACACCCGGTGGATGGTCCAGGCCGTGATCCCGAAACCAGCCAGCACCGCGAACGCGACCAGGGCACCGGTCCAGGCATAGGCCACCGTCAGGTCATGCTCCCCGGTGCTGACGGCCTGCGCCAGCCGGGCACGGAGCCGGGCGTCCAGGTTGTCGTTCGCCGTGTAGAAAGCGTTCACACTCGGCTGGATAGCGACGGTGAGCCGGGCGACCGTCGGGTCCCCTGGTGGGAGATTCCGGATCGCGTCCGCCTGGCGAATCCAGCTTGTCACCGCCCGGGATTCCGCGTTCACGTCCCGCACGAGCACGGTCTGGTCCACCGCCGAGGTCGCCCGGATGGAGGACGCCAGAGAAGACTGGTCATGGCTATAGAGGCCGAGGAAGGGCCGGTGACGGGAGAGCACGTACGCGCGCAGCACCGCCTGTGCCTCCGCGAAGTCGGCCCGTGCCCGCATATTGGCCTGTGCCAGCGGTTGGTCCTGGCGCGTGATGGTGGCGATGATGCGCGACTGGGCGCGGACGGTGACAATGGTTGCCACAGCGGTGGCGGTCAGCGCGATAACCATCATGATCAGCCCGGCCGACAGCCATGCCGTCACAGACCTGGGTATGAGATGGGCGGCCCCACGGGCCCCCGCCATCTGGATGCGATGCCACCGGCCGGTGTGCCCCCGAGCACCCAGCCGGCCGTCCTGATTGCTGCCGTCACCTGCGCCCGGGAGGCCAGGCTCACCACGGCGACCGGTCACAACGCCCCCCATGTTCCCGCCCTGCGGAGAGCCGATACGGCGGAACGGGAACTTGAGCGTCACTCACCGTCCCAGCTCGTCCGGCTACCGTGTGTTACGTGAATCGTACCTTTGGTGACCACATTCGACGATGACGATGTGAGGTGGCAGGCTCGATTCATGACCGACGAGCACGTCCACACCCAGCCCACCGGTGACGCGGCCTGCGATGTCGCCCATGGCGCTGCACCGCCAGCCGAACCGGCCCGGTCCCTCGCCGCGATCTTCGACTCACCGGTGGCGCGACTGCTGCTCCGCTATGCCCACGACGCCGGTTACCGGACCCTGCTGGTCGAACCGGATACGGAACGAGCCAGCGCGGCCATGACCGGCGACGGCCGCACGGCAGATCCCTGGTCGGTCATCGGCACCCTCGACGGCCATCTGGACGCTGCCACCGATGTCGTGATGACCGACCATCACCGGCCAGAACTCGGGGACCTGCTGCGCGACGCCCTCGCCAGCCCGGCCCGCTGGGTCGGCATCATGGGCAACCCCCGCCACCCGGCACCACATGTCCCGGCGTTGCGGGCGCTCGGGGTTCCGCCAGAGCAGGTCGGCCGTGTGCACCGGCCGATCGGGCTCAACATCGGATCGCATTCACCGGCGGAAATCGCCATCGCCACCCTGGCCGGCCTCATCGCCGACCGCAACGGGCGGCCCGGCGGGTTCGAGTTCTAGTCAGCGAGCAGCTTGCGGCCGTCGAACATGCCGAGTTCCTCCCGGTACAACTCCACCTGCACCCCGTTCGGGTCCCGGAAATACATGCTCTCTTCCACGCCCCGGTCGGGGCCGAGGTAGGCCACCCCGGCCTCGTCCAGCCGCCGCTTGGCGGCATCGAACTGCTCGGGCGAGATGGAGATGGCCAGATGCTGCAGCCCGCCGATCGTCTCGGTGAACTGCGGGTGCTCGTGGCCAGGAAAGTCGAAGAAACCCAGCAGGTTGTGGTTGCCGATATCGAAGAAGAAGTGGCTGGACCCCGCGTAGTCGCGGTTTTCCACCAGTTCGACCAGCGGGAAGCCGAGGAGCTCCTGATAGAACTCGATCGTCTCCGCGACGTCACGGCAGATGAAGGCGACGTGGTGCACGCCCTGCACGGTGGAGGCGGGCCGCTCGCCGAGAGCGCGCAGGTACTGCTCGCGCAGCCGCTGGCGGCGCGACCGGATCTCTTCGAGTTCGGCTCCCTGGGGCTGTGGCATGGCCGCCTCCTACCGTCGTCTGAGCGCTGTCCGGGCCGAGCCCGGTGGGCCGATTCCCGGCATGGATCAGCGTATCCGTGTCCGGGCCGGTGGGACCTCCGTCGGCACCTGCGGGGCGATAGTCCCTGGACCCACCGCGGCTAGCGGTTACGGTTGAATGATGGTCCGGCGTGGCAGCTTTCATGGTGGTCCGGCGTGGCAGCCCTCATGATGGTCCCACGTGGCAGCCCTCATTAAAGGAGCCGGGCAAGATGGACGAGTCCGCAGGCCGAAAGATTGGCGTCTTCCTGCTGGACGATCACGAGATCGTCCGGCGGGGCGTACATGATCTGCTCGAGGCGGAGCCCGACATTACCGTGGTCGGCGAGGCCGCCACCGCGGAGTCCGCGCTCGCCCGTATCCCCGCCCTGCGGCCCGATGTCGCGGTGCTGGACGTGCGCCTCCCCGATGGCAACGGCGTGACGGTCTGCCGGGAGATCCGGTCGAAGATGCCGGAGGTTGCCTGCCTGATGCTCACCTCGTTCGGCGACGATGAAGCCCTCTTCGATGCGATCATGGCGGGGGCTGCGGGCTATGTGCTCAAGCAGATCCGTGGCACCGACCTCGTGGGCGCTGTCCGCACGATCGCCTCGGGCCGCTCCCTCCTCGACCCGGAAGCCGCCAGCAGGGTAATGCAGCGCATGCGTGACCAGGCGCAGCGCAACGACCCCCTCTCAGGCCTGACCGAACAGGAACGGCGGATCCTGGAACTCATCGGCGAAGGGCTGACCAACCGCCAGATTGGCGAGCGGCTCTTCCTGGCGGAGAAGACCGTGAAGAACTACGTCTCAGCGCTGTTTGCCAAGCTCGGCATGGAACGGCGCGCACAGGCGGCCGCCTACGCGGCGCGGATCTTCGATGAGCCGGACGGCGGCCATCCCCACACCAGCACGCACTGAGGCGGATTGCGGGCCGCCGGGGTGCTCGGGCGGCCAGCGTTCAGAAGGCCGCCGTGCCACGGGCCAGCGGCACCTGCCACCGCAGGTCGGTGCCGCCTCCGTCAGCGGGCACCACGGTCAGGGCGCCGCCGAGGTACTCGGCGCGCTCGGCCAGGTTCGCCAGGCCGCTGCGGCGGGTGCCCTCCCGCAGGCCCCGGCCGTTGTCGCGGACCCGCAGGGTGAGCTGCGACCCGCATTCCACGACCACCTCGACCTTGCTGGCATCGGCGTGGCGGGCGGCATTCGACAGCGCCTCCCGCAGCGCCCCGAGCAGATGCTCGCCCGTTTCAGCGGGGACTTCCTCATCCAGCGGACCCACCAGCCGCAGCGACGGCGGGAACCCGAGCAGGATCGACATCTCGTCCACCACCTCGAGGATCCTGCCGCGCATACCCTGCCGCTTGGTGTCATTGCTCGACTGCAGCGAGAAGATAGCTGACCTGATCTCCCGGATGGTTTCATCGAGGGCGTCGACTGCGGAGGAGACGCGGTCCGACGCCTCGGGGCGCTCGATCAGCGGCACGGCTCCCTGCAGCGACATCCCGGTCGCGTACAGGCGCTGGATGACCAGGTCGTGCAAGTCGCGTGCGATCCTGTCGCGGTCCTGGAAGACCGCCAGCCTCTCCACGTCCCTGCGGTGCTCGGCCAGTTCGAGCGCGATCCCGGCCTGCGCGGCGAAAGTGCCCACCATCTCCAGCGCTTGCGCCGGGAACGGCAATGCGCCCGGGGCGCGGCCGACCGTCAGCACACCACGCACTTCCCCGGGTGCGCCGAGCGGCAGCAGGACCGCGGGTCCCAGGTGCATCTGCTCGCGCGCAACCGGGGAGACCCGGCTGTCGGTGCTGAAGTCCTCGACGGTCACCGGTTCCCCGGTGGCCATCACCTGCCCGGAGAGCGCCGTGCCGGCCGGCATGACCAGCCCTTGCGCCTTCGCCGCGTTCTCCCCCGCGGCGTGGGTGTAGACGAGTTGCTGGCGGTCCGGCGTGGGGACGGCCAGTGCCACCAGGTCGGCGCCGGTCATCTCCATCGCCTGCTGGGTGACCATGGAGAGCACCTCGCTGGCGGGGACGCCTGACAGCAACTGGTGGGTGACCTGACCGGTTGCCTCCTGCCAGCGCTGCTGCCGGCGCGCCTCGGCGTAGAGCCGGGCGTTGTCGACCGCCACACCGGCCGCGGCCGCCAGCGCGACGAGCAGCGCCTCATCATCCTCGTCGAAGACCGCCCCGCCAACCTTCTCGGCCACATAGAGATTGCCGTAGACCTGATCCCGGATCCGGATTGGCACGCCCAGGAAGGTCCGCATCGGCGGATGGCCGTCCGGAAACCCGACCGACTTGGGGTGGTCAGCGATATTGGCCAGCCGGATCGGGCGCTGCTCGCTGGTCAGCAGGCCGAGCACGCCGCGCCCTTCCGGCCACTGCGCTATCTTGGCGATCTCCTGCTCACCGAGGCCGACCGGGACGAATTCGGCAAGGCGGCCGCCCTCCCCGATCACACCGAGCGCACCGTAGCGGGCCCGCACGAGCGAGACCGCGGATTCCACGATGTGGCGCAGCAGCACTTCCAGGTCGAGGTTCTCGCCGACCGACACGACCGCATCGAGCAGTGCGTATACCCGGTCGCGGGTGGCCAGGACCGCCGCCAGCCTGCCCTGAAGCTCGCCCAGCAGGTCGTCCAGCCGCAACTGGGGCAGGATTGGATGGGAATCAGCGTCCAACAGCGGGCTCTCCAGTGTGGTACCGAGGTGCTTTACTCAAGGTAACCCGAGCCGTGGCGACGAAGCCACGCGAGTCGCTCCTATTGTCGCGGCGCGGCGCCGCCGGCCGCCCCGCCGGGAGTGGCTGCCCGCACCGGCCCGGGGGCAGCCAGGCCCGGGCCAACGGTCAGGCCGCGGCGGTCAGGCCGCGGCCGCCGCGCTCGGCGGCACGAGCCAGCGCACCATTTCCGATCCCTCGCCGCCACCGGGCAACGGCGGGAACGAGTCACCTGTGCCAGGGCCTGCCTGCCGCGCGGGCCAGTCCCGGGCCCGGCCGGGGAGCTCACCTGCCGGTCCGGCCTGGCTCCGGTGTGCGCGCAAGGCGCGCGACTGCCGTTCCCGCACCTGGCCGGCCACGGACGCCAGGTCAACCCCCCACCGCTCGCCCGGCCCGGGAACAGTGCGGGCCAGCACGGCCAGCCCCGCCTGCCGCGCCGCTATGGAGGCCGCCACGGCCACCGCGGTGGTATCAAGGTCCGCGAACGCGGCGGGGTCCACGACCAGCAGCAGATCGGCACCTGCCCGCTGCGCCGCGCGCAGGATCCGCTCGGCCAGGCCGGCCGGCGGAACGAAGCCGAGACCGCCGTCAGGGTAGTCCGCGATGGTCACCGAACAGACACCGAGCAGTCCGGCGGCCGTCCGCAGTTCCCAGGGCCGGACCGCCTCCAGGCGTTCGGTTGTGGAGTTGCGTTCGGAAGCCTCACCCCGGGTCAGGCACATGACCGCCAGTCGGGCGCCCCGCATCCCGAAGTAGGACAGCAGCACCCCGAGATCGGCCGACTCCTGGCCCGGCCGGGCGATGACGGCCAGCACCGAATTCGCCCGGGGCAGGGACGCCGGGCCGTCTGCGACGGCGCCCGCGGATTCTGCTGCCGCGGGGCCTACCGCGGCCATGCCGCCAGGCACCTCTTCCCGGACCGACCCGGCTGGCAACTGTCGCGGCCCCAGCGAGGGACGTGCCGCCGGAACTGTTGTGATGGCTTCGCTGTTCAACCGGATCACCCCACCCTGTCTGCGTCACGGGGCCTGATCCATGATGTCCCACAGTGAGCCCGAATGGCCCGTCCCGGGCAGGTGCGTTGGTCCGGCAGCCGGGGGACCAACGGCCCTGCGGGTTCCCTCCCCAAGTGCCCTAGGTCACCTTGCGCCGGGACCTAGACCTCTGCGGCGGCTGCCGCCACACGGGGAAACATGTCAGGTGGCGGCACGGGACCGAGGTCCCGGCCACCGGCACCGGTGGGAGTGCGGCGACCCGGTGGAGAGGTGATCGGGGTGAACGGGGAGCATGCCGCAGGGAGCAGGCGGGGAGCGCGGAACCGGTGGGCATCGTGGGCCCGCCCGGCCTCGTGGTTCAGGTGGGCATCGGGTGCCCACCCGGCCCGCCGGCTCGGCATCGATCGCAACCCGATGCGCCGTGGCCTCGACCGGGCTGAGGCGGCCATCCAGATCGCAGCGATCATCGCCTTCCTGGCCAGCATGCCGGTGGCTGTGACGGCTGTCGGTCACTGGGCGCAAAGTGCCACCCAAAGCGCGTCCGGGCCCCATGCACCGGGCTGGTACCCGGTCACCGCGACTGTGACGGCATCGGTGAGCGCCGCTTCGGCCTACTCCGCACGATCGGCGCTGGTGTGGGCGCCTGCCCACTGGCGCGCGCCCGGCGGCGCCACCCGGCGCGGCGAGATCCTGGCCCCCGTGGGGTCGCGGGCCGGGCAGAAGGTCCGGATCTGGACCGACCGCGCGGGAACTCCCCGCCCGGCTCCGCTCACGCATTCCCAGGTGGTCAGCCGCGTCATCACCGCCATGGCCCTCACCCCCATCGCCGGTGCGCTGCTGCTGGGCTTCGTGCTCGGGGTGGTTCACCGGATCCTGGAGCGGCGGCGATCGCGTGCCTGGGAGGCCGGCTGGTTGGCCGCGGAACCCCAGTGGACCAAGCGGGCACGCTGAGGTCGCCGGCCCGGCACTCCCCAGGGACGGGCCGCACCCCCGGGCGCTGACGCATTTCCCCAAGGGACCGGTGCACCCCGGACATGAGCCTGCACCGACGCGACCCCACAATGACGCAGCCCGGCCGCGGCCCAAACATGCCGCCGCGCGGCTGCGGCCAGCCAAAGGGCCGGCCGCGACGATGACCGAGGTCCCAGCCGATGGTGACCACGTCCCCTGCCCTCCGCCATACATCTCGCAGGAGGCTGCTTACAGAAGACAAATGGCCGGCCATAACGGGCCAGCCGGAAAGTGCCAAGGAGGCATTCCCATGCGCCGCAGAACGTTCGATGTATTGGCCACCGCAGCCGGCCTGGTCATCGCGGTGGTGCTGCTGGTTGCCGGCGGCCTGATGCTGTGGGGACACAGCGTCGTGAACGACCAGGTCCACAGCCAGCTCGCGGCCCAGAAGATCTTCTTCCCCGCCAAGGGCAGCCCCGAACTCAAGGCACTTCCGGCTGCGGACGCCACGGCCATGTCCCGCTACGCCGGCCAGCAGTTGGTGAACGGCCAGCAGGCTGAGGTCTGGGCAGACCACTTCATCGCGGTTCACCTTGTCAAGATCGGCGGCGGGAAGACCTACTCCCAGCTGTCAGCCGCTTCGCTGGCCAACCCCAAGGACGCGGCGCTCGCCGCCCAGGTTCAGACCGTCTTCCGCGGGGAGACGCTACGGGGCCTGCTGCTGAACGCCTACGCGTTCTGGCAGATGGGCCAGATCATGCTGATCGGAGCCATCGTCGCGTTCGCCGCTGCGGCGATCATGCTGGTTCTGTCGCTGCTCGGGGTGTTGCACCTGCGCCGGGTCACCCCCGAGACGGAGCTGTTCGCCGGGCTCACCACCGTCACCGCCAAGCCCGTCACAGCAAGCTGACTCGGGCCGCTACCGCAACCCTGGTTGCCGGGACCAAAGTCCCGGCAACCAGGGTCTGCTTTCCTATGCATAAGCTGGCGGAATGCGGGCAGGCTGACCACGAGGGCACCCGCCAGTGAGGGGCCGGCACGGGGGAACCGGTCACCGGGGGAAGCCAGCGGAGAAGCAGGGACTTGGGGCCGTAGCGCCGCCGAGACCCACCGTCGCCAGGACGGGATGCTCCGAGTGGCTGGACCCGATTCCTCACGGCGGGTGCCACTATCTTGTTCGTAGTGCCGATCGGCAGCCATTCGCCGCGCGGGACCAAGGTCCCCGCGCCCGGTGACTCCCATCCCTACGGGCGTCAGGCCACCCCGGCACATTATGGCCAAGCCGATACCCAACCCGCGGCAGACAATTCATAGGAGCGGCAGTGAGAGTTTTGAGCCTGATACCGACGGGCTCCGGACCGATCAATATGGACCAGCCCGGCACCTTCCTGCACTGGTCAATCTTCACCGTCTCACTATCCAACCTCGTCCTGATTCTGGTCATGGTGGTAATTTTCGGGTTTGCCCTGGTTCTCCCATTCCCGCGGACCCGGGTGCTGCCACCCGAAACGGTCGCCGACCCCGCCACCGGTGACGCCCTCTTCTCCGGGACCGCAGGTGGCACCACCGACGGTGCGGCCAGTGGCGCCACGGCTGATCCGGAGGACGCCCGGATGTGGACTGCGCGGGTGCGCCGCCGCGCCCTCGCCCTGCTGCCACCCGGCAAGCTGCTGCCGGACCGCCAGCCCGCTTACGTCGCCTCCTGGGTATATGTCTTCGGCGTCGCCAGCCTCGCCGCCCTGGGCGTGGCCATCGTCTCCGGGGTGGTGATTGCGCTCGGCGGACCCGACTGGTGGCACTACAACGCGGTGGGCCACTTCTTCAACAGCCTCCACCTGTGGAGCGTGGAACTGTTCATGGCCCTGATCGTCATCCACCTGTGGGGCAAGTTCTGGATGGCCGCCTGGCGTGGCCGCCGGTTCTGGACGTGGATCACCGGTGTCGTCGCATTCATGGCCTCCGTCGTGGAATGCTTCACCGGCTACCTGTCCCAGCAGAACTTCGACTCGCAGTGGATTTCCACCAGTGCCAAGGACGCCTTCAACTCGGTCGGGATCGGCGCCTTCTGGAACGCCATGAACTTCGGCCAGATGCTGCTGTGGCACGTGGTGCTGGTCCCGATCGCGCTCGTCGCCATCGTCGGCGGCCACATCCTGCTGGTGCGGGTCCGGGGTGTGAGCCACCCACTCCCCGCCCGCCTGCGGGAACCGGGCGCCACCGGGTCACGCCGGGAGCGCCGGCGCTCCCGCGCCGCCGGCGATGCCGCACCCTGGCGCGGGCCGACCCGGCGCTACGACATCCTGAAAGAGGGCACGATCGCCTCGGTGATCGTGCTGGCGGCAACCCTGGCTCTGGCGGGCATCCTGTCCTCGCCCGACGATCCTTCGGTCACCGTGCAGTCCTGGTCCCGGGTCGCCCCGGCCGACTTCCTGGCCACCGCCGCGACCGAACTCAACGGCACCAGCGAGACCGCGACCTACGGCCCCCCCTACAACAACGGCACCGATGACGTCCAGCGACTGCTGTTCTCACCGCAGCAGGCGGCGGGCGTCACGCAGCCGATCGACGCGGCCCAGGTGTTCGTCCTCAGCCCGCTCGCCACGCTCGCCCACACCACCCCGGCACTCGCCTCGGCGCTGGCCACCTACCAGCGGGCGCCCGCTTCACAGCAGAAGTCGTGGGCGGACAACTACGCGAGTGCGGTGACCCACGTGAAGTTCGTGGGCGGTGCGCCAGTCGTCCCGCCGGCGAACGACGGCCCCGTGCCGACGATGCTCGCCTACGAACTCGACATGGCCCGGAGCGGCGCGCTCGACACCGACCTGCTCGCCCAGCGCCAGTTCTACGGCACGGACTTCACCAAACCGCTGCTGTTCCTCGAAGACGGCGCCTACTTCGCGAATAAGGCGACGGCGATGCACCTGACGGGGACGCAGTGGGGCGTCATGAACGAGACCGGCAGCTATCCGGGCCAGCCCTGGCTGTGGCTCTACACCCTCTGGTACCAGGTCCCGGGCTTCTCCTCGTCAGCCAACGTGGACATGATCGCGATCTACCTGACCGGCGCGGCCACGATCCTGCTGCTGCTGATCCCGTTCATCCCGGGGCTTCGGGACATCCCGCGGGTGATCCCGGTGCACCGGCTGATCTGGCGGCGGTGGCCGGTGGCGGCCGCGGGCCCGGCAGGCACCGGTGGTGCGCCCAGTGCTGGGCCGTCCGGCGCTGACGGGGCAGCGCGCGACGGCTCGGGCCAGCCGGGCTCCCGTGGGGAACGCCCATCCGGAAGCCCGCACCGAACCGGCTGAGCGCCAGGAACGGCACCCGGCGCCGGTGCCCCGCCTACCGGCGGGGCACCGGCGCCCTGCCGGGTGGCTGCACCGGGGCGGGACCGGCATCAACCGGCGGGATCGGCAGGCTGACCGGCTCCCCCGGCAACAGGACCACCCTGTCGCCGTGGTGGATGATCTCGACCTGCTCGCCGCCGTTCATCAACAGGTACCGCGCCGCCAAGCGGGTCGCCTCGACCCGCAGCCGCCGGCCGCGCAGGGCCACCGTGAAGGCCAGCCGCTCCAGGCGGGCCGGCAGCCGGGGCGCGAAGCGGAGTTGATCGCCCTGCCGTCGCAGCCCGCCAAGCCCCCAGACCAGCGCCATCCAGGCGCCCCCCAGGGCCGCGATGTGCAGGCCGTTGCTGGTGTCATGCCGCAGGTCATCCCAGTCCATCAGGACCGCCTCGCCAACGTAGTCGTAGGCGAGGTCGAGATGGCCGACCTCGGCGGCGACGATCGCCTGGCTGCACGCTGACAGCGAGGAGTCGCGCACCGTCCGGCGTTCGTAATAGGCGAAGTTGCGGGCCATCTGCTCGGCTGTGAAGCAATCGGGCCGGAACTGCATGGCCAGCACCAGGTCCGCCTGCTTGACCACCTGCTTGCGGTAGAGATCGAAATAGGGAAAGTGCAGCAGGAGAGGGTAATCCTGCTGCGCCGTCGCGGCGAAGTCCCACTCTTCGTGGTCGGTGAACCCCTCCGCCTGCGGGTGGACGCCGAGCCTTTCGTCGAAGGGGATCACCATGGCCTGCGCCGCCGCCAGCCAGCCCGCTGCCTCCTGCTCATTCGCCCGCAGGGCCGCGGCCCGCCCGGGATGGCGGTGCACCGCCCGCGCGGCATCACGCAGGTTCTGCTGCGCCATCAGGTTGGTATAGACGTTGTTGTCAGCGATCGCGCTGTACTCATCGGGCCCGGTGACGCCATCGATCCGGAACCCCCCGGCCGCGTCGTAATGGCCGAGCGAGCGCCACAGGCGCGCTGTCTCGACCAGCAGGTCGAGTCCCTCGGCTGCCTCGAACTCCTCATCAGCGGCGACCCCGGCATACGCGGCGGCCGATTCGGCGATGCCAGCGTTGATATGGAAGGCCGCCGTGCCGGCCGGCCAGTAGCCCGAGCACTCCCGGCCGCTGATGGTGCGCCACGGGAAGGCGGCACCGGCCAGCCCCAGTTCCCGTGCCCGCTGCCGTGCGAGGTCCAGGGTGCCGTGACGCCAGCGCAGGGCCGCCGCAGCCGCCTCCGGCACCGTGTTCACCAGTACCGGCATCACGAAGATCTCAGTGTCCCAGAAGGCATTTCCGTCATACCCAGTGCCGGTCAGGCCTTTGGCCGGGATCGGGCGGCCTTCTGCGCGAGCACTTGCCTGCAGGACGTGGAAGAGCGCGAAACGCACCGCCTGCTGGACCTCGTCATCGCCGTCGACCTCTATCCCGGCGCGGTCCCAGAACCGGTCCAGGTACTCCCGCTGCTCGGCGAGCAGTCCCTCCCACCCGGCAAGCGCCGCGGTCGCCAGCGCCCCCTCGACCTGGTCGTACAGGGCGGGCCAGGACCGCGCCTGCGACCATCCGTGAGCCACGAATTTGACCATCGCCAGCCGCTCGCCGGGTTGCAGCACGGTGCTGAGCGTCAGCCTCGCCAGATCGTGCCGGCTCTCCACGTGGTGGCGGACCTGCCCAGGGCACTGGACCTGATGATCCATCGCCACCGCGAGCCGCAGTCTGCTCAGCCTGGTGCGGTGCATCAGGATGGCGCTGTCCGCCCTGGCCTCGTCTGCCTCGTGCACCAGCGGGGAGTTCACCGCCCCGGCGGCCCGCGGATCGCCGGTCTCCTGGGGCAGTTCCTCGTTGGCCACGAGTTCGGACTGGACCACCACCCGGGCGCGTTCGGTTATGGGCTCTATCTCGTAGCGGATGGCGGCGATAGCGCGCTGGGTGAACGAGACCAGCCGCCGCGACCGCACCCGGACGGTGCTGCCCGTCGGTGAAACCCACTCGGCTTCCCGGTCCAGCACACCCGCCCGCAGGTCCAGCACCCGCTCGTGCGAGCGCAGCGTCCCATAGCGGATATCGAACGGCTCATCGTCCACCAGCAAGCGAATGATCTTGCCGTTGGTAACGTTGATCATGGTTTCGCTGGACTCTGGATTGCCGTAGGCAGGCTCGGCGGGAGGCATCGGACGCTGCTCGTACATCCCGTTCAGATAGGAACCCGGTGTGCCGTGCGGTTCTCCCTCGTCGAGATTGCCGCGCCAGCCCACGTGCCCATTGGCCAGCGCGAATACCGACTCATACTGACCCAGGCGGCTGACCTGCAGTTCTGTCTCCCGCACCGCCCACGGTTCGACCGGCCCCAGGGACTGGCCGGTCATGGCCGGCCCAGCAGGTCAGCCAGGTCCCCGACGACCACGCTGGCGCCGTGCGCGCTCAGTTCCGCTGCCTGCCCGGTCCGGTCGACGCCCACCACCCACCCGAAACCGCCCGCCCGCCCGGCTGCCACCCCGGCCAGCGCGTCCTCGAAGACGGCACAGTCGCCGGGCGGGACGTGCAGGGCCCGGGCGGCGGCCAGGTAGGTGTCGGGGGAAGGCTTGCCCGGCAGATGATCTCGGGCGGCGACGACGCCGTCGACGACCGTGTCGAACTTGCCGTCGAGACCGGCGGCTGCCAGCACGGCGTGGCAGTTCGCGCTGGCCGAGACAACGGCCCGGGACAGCCCCGCCTCGCGCACGGCCCTCAGGTAGGCGACCGAACCCGGGTACGGCCGCACCCCGCCCTCGGCGATCCGCCTGAGCACGATGGCGTTCTTGGTCTGGCTCAGGCCCTGCACCGACCAGGTGCCGGCCGGGTCGTCCGGTGCGCCCTCGGGCAGCGTGATACCCCGCGAGGTCAGGAAGGTCCTGGTCCCGTCCGCTCTCGGGCGGCCGTCGACGTAGCGGTCATAGTCGCCCACCGGGTCGAACGGCCGGAAGCCGGCCCCTTCCCGGTCCGCCCATGCACGCAGGAAATCATCGAACATCTCTTTCCACGCGGCGGCGTGCACGGCCGCTGTCGACGTCAGGACACCGTCAAGGTCGAACAGGCACGCCCGTATCTGATCCGGCAGGCCTAGCACGCCTCAAGCTTCCCAGACGGGCAACCCGATGCCGAGGGCCGGCCGGGCGCGCAGCGGGGACCAACGGCCCTGCCTCTCGGCGGCCCCACGGCGGAGGCTGATGATGGAGGTCACGGGGCGCCAGGCAGCGACACGGGGAGATGACATGAGAGAAGGACCGCTGTCCCAGCAGGAAGCCGAGCAGTTGGTCGAGACTGCGACGGCGGCGCCCTCCATGCGGAACCTGCAGCCCTGGCGGTTCGTGGTCCGGCCGGCCGACCGGGTCATCGAGATCTACGCCGACCCGTCGCGCACACTGCGCCAGGCGGACCCACGGGGGCGGGCCGTGCATATCTCCTGCGGAGCGGCGCTGTTCAACCTGCGCCTTGCCGTAGCGTGCGCGGGTGCCGAGCCGATAGCCAGGCTGCTGCCCTCCGCCCCGGCCAACCCGCTGCTGCTCGCCAGCGTCCGGATCGGTGGGCCGCGCCCGCCCCAGCCCCAGGAGCAGGACCTGCACGCGGCCATCCACGCCCCGCGGCCAGGGACAGACCGTCAGAGCCGGGCATCCCACATGCTTTCGGACAAGCTCGCGGCGGCGATGATCGAGGCAGCGAGCCTGGAAGGGGTTTCGCTGCGCATCCTGGACCGGTCGCAGGGGCTGCGGATCCTGGCCTCGATGGCGGCTGCCGATCGCTCCCTGCACGCCGACCCTGCCTATCTCACCGATCACCTCGGGGCGCCCGTCCCCCGCTCCTTCGCGGCGCAGTTCCCAGCCAGCGGGCGCTTGGCGGTCCTGTCGACCAGGGCCGATGACCGCGCCAGCTGGCTGCGGGCGGGCCAGGCCCTGCAGCGGGTGCTGCTGCTCGCCGCGCACCACGGATGCCCCGCGGCACCGCTGACCCAGGTGCTGGACCTCCTCGACGCGCCCGCCCGGCCAGATCCCAGGTTCGGGAGCGGTTTCCCGGCGATGCTGCTGCGACTGGGACCGCATCCCGCTGGGCAGACCCCCCGCACGACCGTGCGGCGGCCGGTCAGGCAGATCATGCGCCTGGTGCCCGACGCCACCGGCCACCGGGACGAACGTCCTGGCGGCGCGCCACCTCGGACCCTGGCGCCATCCGGGGCGGCCCAGGTGTGATGGAAGGGCAGAGCCCAGCCCGGGCTCTCCCGGAGATGGGAAGAGATCACGATGACCCGGCGGGACACCCACTTCGACGCCATGTTGCGCCACCTCGGCGCCAGCTACTACCAGACCCTGCGGGGTAAGGGGACGCCTGCCGAAGTCGCCAAGGCCCTGGATTCGGTCGAACGGGAGATATCCCGCCGACGTGGCGAGGCCGGCGAGCGGCCCACACCGCCGGCCGGGCCGCGCTCCGGGCGCTGGCGCGTCAAGGACGTCATGACCAAGCACGTGATCGCGGTTGACAGGCGGGCTACCAGCACGCAGATCGCCCGGCTGCTGGCCGAGCATCACATCAACGCCATGCCGGTGCTGTCGGATAAGCGCAAGGTGGTCGGGGTGGTGTCCGAGGCTGACCTGCTGCGGACCCAGCAGCGGCCCGCATCCGCATGGCTGCCGGGCCGCAGTGCCCGGCGCTCCTCACCACGTGATCACTTCGCCGCCCAGCTGATGACCGCGCCAGCGGTGACGATCCACCCGGACGCGCCACTGGCTACCGCCGCCCGGCGGATGACCAGCGACCATTTCACCCTGCTGCCCGTGGTGGAGGGACACGACGAACTCGTCGGCGTGGTGACCCGCCGGGACCTGCTGCGGGTCTTCCTGCGTCCGGACGGGGAAATCGCGGCCGAAGTGACAGCGATGCTGACGGACCTGATGATGATCGACCCCCATGCGGTCACGGTCAGCGCGCGGGACGGGATGGTCACCCTGTCCGGGGACCTGCCAGATCAGCAGCAGCGCTCGAGCGCCGTCCGCCTGGCGGGCGATATTGACGGGGTGCTCGCCGTGATCGACAAGCTGTCCGCGCCTTCCGGCACCGCCGTGCCCGCGCGCTGAGCGCAGCGCCCGGCGGGCTGCCGGGCCCAGCCGGGCCGGCACCGGTCAGGGCCAGTCAGCGACCGCCTGCCCCGCCGCCCGGTCCAGCATCGAGACCCGCGTCGCCTGCAATCGCCGGATCACCACCACGATCAGCCGCCGGGTGAATTCGAAGCCGAAGTCGGTGTCGGCGTCGCAGTGCGCGCGCACTGCCGCGCCATCGATCTGGAACGCCTCCGTCGGCTGCAAGGTCATCGCGCCGAACTCCCAGCGGAATGGAGACACCAACCATGACAGGCCGATCAGATCGCCCCGCCCGAGTGAGGAGATGACCACCCGGCCATCCCCCGGCGCCCGCACGTCCAGCACGACCTGGCCTGCCCGGATGAGCCAGAAGTCGCGCGCGACCCCACCCGCGCTGAAAAGGCGGTGCTCCGCGGGGAACTTGACGACCGAGGACACGCTGGTCAGGTAGGAAAGGTGCCGCTGCGGCATCCCGCGCAGGAACTGATGTGCGCCGAGCGCTGGCGCTGTCACCGTGGTCATCTGTTCCCCCTCAGCGCGCGCGGATGCGCCGGCCGGTCAGGGCCGCCACCGTGATCCGGATGTAGGTTTCCCGCTTACCGCCCGCCCACGGCCGTACGTGCAGACGGGCGACCTCGGCCACTTCGGCTGCTTCCACCACCAGGTGAGCACGCCCGCTCGCGAGCACGCTCCAGCCCTCACTGAACGCCTCATCGATGTAATCGACCTCGAACGAGACGCCGCGCTGCATGGCCCGGTGTGCGGCCGACGACCAGATGCTGGTCCGGAAGACGATGTCGTCGCCGAGCATCCGGAAATTGACCGGGGTCGCGACCGGCCCGCGGGTGTCGTCGAAAACGAACCGGCCGATCCCGCCGCTGCCCAGGTACTCCCGGCACTCCCGGCGGGTGAGGCTTTCCAGCACCGGGTGTGGATGCGCAGGCTGCTGGCCCGGCGGACGGTCCACCCCCGCTCCTGCCAGCGCGGGTCGCGATGTTCCCAGCGCGGATGCCAGGCGCGTCAGCGCTCCGGGCGTGGGAGCGGCCTCTGGCGCCGACTCCAGGTAGTCGAGGTAGGTCTCGGCCATCCCGGCGCGGGTGGCCGTCTCCTTGGTGCTCAGCCCCGCCCGGGACCGGTGCTCCCGGATCCGCCGGCCCAGGTCGGTTGCCCCGTGAGTGGTTTCGGTCATCGGCCCTCCCCTGCCCGCCTCACGCCAGCAGAACCAGCATCATGCGCGCTGGTGGGCGCGGACAGAGTCGAAAGTCCGGCCGGGAGCGAGGTTGGTCCCGGCCACACGGCGGCCGCGATTCGTGGGCCGTCCGGCCCACGGCCGCGGGACCTGCGCCCACTGACCTGCTCTGGCTGGGCCACCGACCATGGGTAATGAGGAAAGGGCGGTTGCCGGCCCAGGAGGTGATCACGATGAAGGCCCATGTCGGGGATCGCTTGATCACCGAGGACGGCGGCAAGAGCAGGGTGTGCGAGATCATCGGCCTGCACCACACGGACGGGTCCCCGCCCTACGTCGTGCGCTGGCTGAGCGATGGCCATATCGCCCTGATGTCCCCCGGCCCTTACGCCAGGCTTGTCCACCGCAGGAACGGGAACGACCGGCACGAAAGACCGTTAAGCCGACGGGAGGCTGGACCGTGACCGGACGGGCCGCGACCGGGCGTTCGTATGCCCTGCTGGCTGATGGCACCACGATCGAGATCCGGCAGGCGGAGCCCGACGATGAACGGGCCGTGCGGGACTTCCACGAGGCCATGTCCCCTGGAAATCTGTACCTGCGCTTCTTCAGCATGAGCCGCCGCGCCGGCGAGCAGGAGGCGCAGCGCGTGTGCCGGCCGCCCGACGCCGAGCACGCGGCGCTGCTCGCCTGGCTCGGCGACCGGATCGCGGGCCTGGCCAGCTACGAGCCGGCGGGGGAGCCGGGGGCTGCGGAGGTCGCTTTCGCGGTGGCCGACGACCTGCACGGCCGTGGGATCGCCACGCTGTTGCTGGAGCATCTGGTCTCGCTCGGGCAGGCCCGCCACGTTCAGGCGTTCACGGCCCAGACGCTGCCGGCCAATACCGCCATGCTCGGGGTCTTCGCCGACGCGGGCCTGTCAGTCCAGCGCCGCGCGCTGGGCGACGTCATCGAACTGACCATGCCGCTACCCCGGGAGAGGGCGCTCGGCGCGGAGAGCCCCTACCTCGATGCGGTGGCCGAACGCGAGCAGCGAGCAGGCGCCGCGAGCCTGGCCCCCCTGCTGGCTCCCGGGTCGGTCGCGGTCGTGGGGACAAGCAGGCGGCGGGGTTCGGTCGGCCGGGAGATTCTGCTGAACATCCGCGACGCCGGTTTCACCGGCGCTCTCTATGGCGTGAACCCGCACGCCACCGACATCGACGGCATCCCATGCCTGCCCTCTGTCACCGCCCTGCCGGAACCGCCGGACCTGGCCGTCCTGGCGGTCCCACCAGCGGGGGTGGTGGACGCGGCCGAGGATGCCGGCAAGCGGGGTGCCCGGGCGCTGGTGGTCATCACGTCCGGGCTGGGCGCAGACGGCAACGCGGACCTGCTGGCGGCCTGCCGCCGGCACGGCATGCGGCTGGCCGGGCCGAACTGCTTCGGCGTCGCCGTGCCGGCCATCGGCCTGGACGCCACCTTTGGTGCGCGCCATCCACTCGACGGCAAGGCCGGCCTGGTCGTTCAGTCGGGTGGGATCGGCATCGCCCTGCTGGACCACTTCTCCAGGCTGGGTGTCGGCATCTCCTCGTTCACCTCGGTGGGCGACAAGATCGATGTCTCCGGCAATGACCTGCTGATGTGGTGGGAGCAGGATTCGGCCACCCGGCTGGCCGTGCTGTATCTGGAGTCGTTCGGCAACCCCCGCAAGTTCGCCAGGACCGCGCGGCGGGTCAGCGGGGCCATGCCGGTGCTCACCGTGCACGCCGGCCGCTCCGCACCTGGCCAGCGTGCCGCCGCGTCGCATACCGCCGCGGCAGCGGCGCCGCTTATCACCCGCGAGGCACTGTTCGAGCAGGCCGGTGTCATCGCCACGACCAGCCTGGGGGAAATGCTGGACGCGGCCGCGCTGCTGGCGAACCAGCCCATTCCGGAAGGCCGCCGGGTCGTGATCGTGTCCAACGCCGGTGGTGCCGGCGTACTCGCGGCGGACGCCTGCGTGGAGGCCGGGCTCACGGTGGCGCCGGTCAGCCCCCAGACCCAGCGCCGCCTCGCGCGGGTGCTGCCGCGCGGGGCCGCGCTCGGGGGGCCGGTGGACACCACAGCGGGAGTCACCGGGGAGGCGTTCGCGCGCTGCCTGGACCTGCTCGCACATGACGGCGACGGGCAGCCGTCTCCGAACGCCGTGCTGGCGCTCATCGTGCCCACCGCCTCAGCGGACCTCGAACCAACGATCAGGGCAGCGCGGCTGCCGGTCCCGCTGGCATGCGTGATCCTGAATCAGCCTGAGACCGTGCGGCTGCTGAGCGCTGCCGACGGCGGCCCGCCGGTCCCGGCCTACGCCTACCCCGAGAGCGCCGCCCGCGCCCTCGGCCACGCGGCCCGGTACTCGGCCTGGCGATCGCGGCCCGCCGGGAGCGTTCCGTCGTTGCCGGGCATCGACACCGGGCTGGCACGGGCGGCGGTCGAGGGATTCCTGGACCGTGCCCCCGGCGGCGGCTGGCTTCCCCCCACCGAGGCCGAGCACCTGCTGCGCTGCTACGGCGTGCCGGTCGTGGAGTCCCGGACCGTCACGTCGGCGGCACAGGCCAGCGCGGCCGCAGCCAGCCTGGGGGGGCATGTCGCCCTGAAGGCGTACGTGCCCGGGCTTGTCCACAAGAGCGACAGCGGTGCGGTGGAACTCGACCTGCACGGGCCGGGGGATGTCAGGGCGGCCATGAGCCGGCTGAGACGGCGCTTCTCCAGGCAGTTGGCGGGAGTCACCGTTCAGCCGATGATCACCGGCGGGACCGAGGTCATCATCGGTATCGTGCAGGAGCCGGTATTCGGGCCAGTGGTGGTCTTCGGCCTCGGGGGGGTCGCCACCGAGGTGCTCGGCGACCATGCGGCCCGGCTGGCCCCGCTCACCGACACCGACGCCGACGACCTCATTCACTCGATCCGCGCCACCCCGCTGCTGCTGGGCCACCGGGGCCAGGCTGCGGCCGATATCGGCGCCCTGCGGGACACGTTGCTGCGGATCTCCCAGCTCGCAGACGACCTGCCGCAGGTAGCCGAGCTTGACCTCAACCCGGTGATCGCCCGCAGCGACGGTGCCTTCGCGGTTGACGCCCGGGTGCGGGTCACCAGCCGTCACTCAGCGGACCCGTTCCTGCGCCAGTTGCGCTGAGTGGGTAGGACGCGGTCAGCGGGGAAACGAAACCAAAGGAGTCTGACATGCGGACACCTCCGGCCACGCGGGTGCAGCAGCGCGCCCCGCTCACCGACGGCGAACTCTCCCTTCTCGACCGCTACTGGCGGGCGGCCAACTACCTGTCCGCGGGGCAGATCTACCTGCTCGGCAACCCGCTGCTGACCGAGCCACTCCGGCCGGAGCACATCAAGCCCCGGCTGCTCGGCCACTGGGGCACCACTCCCGGCCTCAACCTCATCTACGCCCATATGAACCGGATGATCCGCAACTGGGACCTCAATGCGATCTTCGTGACCGGCCCCGGTCACGGCGGGCCCGCGGTGGTCGCGAACGCCTACCTGGAAGGCACCTATTCCGAGCTCTACCCGAATATCACCGCCGACGCCGCCGGGATGGCGCGGCTGTTCAGGCAGTTCTCCTTCCCCGGCGGGATCCCCAGCCACGCCGCTCCCGAGACACCGGGGTCGATCAACGAGGGCGGTGAACTGGGCTACTCACTCGCACACGCCTACGGCGCGGTGTTCGACAACCCGGACCTGATCGCGGTCTGCGTGATCGGGGACGGAGAGGCCGAAACCGGCCCACTGGCTGGGAGCTGGCATTCCAACAAGTTTCTCAACCCGGCGCGCGACGGCGCTGTGCTGCCCATCCTGCACCTCAACGGTTACAAGATCGCGAACCCTGCGATGCTGGCCCGGATCCCGGCTGGTGAACTGACCTCGCTCCTGGAGGGTTATGGCTACGAGGTGATCACCGTCGCGGGCGACGACCCGGAGCCCGTGCATCAGGACCTGGCCCGCGCCCTCGACGAAGCGGTCGGACGGATCGCCGCGATCTGGGAACGCGCCCGGACGGGCCGGACGGAACGGCCCCGGTGGCCGGTGATCGTGCTCGCCACGCCCAAGGGCTGGACCGGGCCGAAGACCATCGACGGCCTGCCCGTGGAAGGCTCGTTCCGTTCCCACCAGGTGCCGATTCCGCAGGCGCGCACCAATCCCGGACATCTGGCCGCACTGGAGCAGTGGCTGCTCAGCTACCGGCCGCGGGAATTGTTCGACGAGCGCGGGACCCTGGTGGCCGACCTCGCCGCGCTCGCCCCGCGCAGTTACCGGCGGATGAGCGCGAACCCGCACGCCAACGGCGGGCTGCTGCTCAAGGATCTGGACCTGCCGGACTTCCGCGGCTATGCCGTCCCGGTGAAACGGGGGAGCACGGACGGCACCGGCGGCACCACGGTGCTCGGTGAGTGGCTGCGCGATGTGATGGCCCGCAACCGCGAGACGTTCCGGTTGTTCGGCCCGGATGAGACCGCCTCCAACCGGCTGTCGGCCGTGTTCGAGGTGACCGACCGGACATTCGAGGGGCGCATCGAGCCGACCGATGACCATCTGGCCCCGGACGGCCGGGTGATGGAGGTGCTGTCGGAGCACCTGTGCGAGGGCTGGCTGGAGGGATACCTGCTGACCGGCCGGCACGGGCTCTTCAACTGCTACGAGGCGTTCATCCACATCGTCGACTCCATGTTCAATCAGCACGCGAAATGGCTGAAGGTGTCGGCGACGATCGGCTGGCGGCGGCCGATCGCCTCGCTCAACTACCTGCTGTCGAGCCTGGTGTGGCGCCAGGACCACAACGGCTTCTCCCATCAGGACCCGGGATTCATCGATCATGTGGTGAACAAGAAGGCCGAAATCATCCGGGTCTACCTGCCACCCGACGCGAACTGCCTGCTGTCGGTCGCCGATCATTGCCTGCGCAGCCGTGACTACGTCAACGTGATCGTGGCGGGCAAGCAACCGCAGCCCGTCTGGCTCGGCATGGACGAGGCGGTCATTCACTGCACGCGCGGCGCCGGCATCTGGGAGTGGGCGAGCACCGACACCGACGGGGAACCGGATGTGGTGCTGGCCTGTTGCGGGGATATCCCCACCATGGAGACCCTCGCGGCAGCGGACCTGCTGCGTCAGCACCTGCCCGACCTGAAAGTGCGGGTGGTGAACGTGGTGGACCTGATGCGGCTGGAGCCTGCGTCCGAGCACCCGCACGGCATGAGCGACGCCGAGTACGACGCGCTGTTCACCACCGACCGGCCGGTCGTGTTCGCCTATCACGGCTACCCCTGGCTGATCCACCGGCTGACCTACCGCCGTCACGGCCATGACCACCTGCATGTGCGCGGATACAAGGAGGAGGGGACGACGACCACGCCCTTCGACATGGTCATGCTCAATGACCTGGACCGGTTCCACCTGGTGATCGACGTCATCGACCGGGTGCCCGGCCTGGCATCGCGGGCGGGGCGACTGCGGCAGTCGATGGGTGACCGCAGGCTGGCCTGCCGCGCCTACACCCGCCTGCACGGAGAGGACCCCCCGGAGATCCGGGACTGGTCCTGGCCATACTGACCGGCCGCCGATCCGATGACCGCGCCCGGCGCGTTTCCCGCCACGGAGGCCACATGCGCGTGCTGGCGGTGAACGCCGGGTCGAGCAGCCTGAAGCTGTCCATCGTCACGCAGACCACTGGGGCGGCGCAGTCGCAAGCGGTGCCCGCATCCCGGGGCGTGGCGGAACCGGCGGCGCTGCGCGAGGCGATCGCTGGGCTCGGGAAGGTGGACGCGGTCGGCCACCGCATCGTCCATGGGGGCACGGTGTTCACCGCGCCGGTGCTCATCGACACGCGGGTTCGGGCGCGGCTGGAATCCCTCACCGATCTGGCGCCGCTCCACCAGCCAGCCTCCCTGGCGGCACTGGACGTGGTGAGCGACGCCCTGCCGGGCACCCCCGCCGTCGCCTGCTTCGATACTGCGTTCCACGCCCGGATGCCACCAGCGGCGGCCACCTACGCACTCCCGCCGCAGTGGCGCCAGCGCTGGTCGCTGCGCCGCTACGGCTTCCACGGGCTCTCGCACGCCTACTGCTCACGCCGCGCGGCGGAACTCGCCGGAGACCGGCCCGGCCTCGCCGTCGTGAGCTGCCACCTCGGGGCGGGCGCATCGCTGGCCGCGGTGCGCGACGGGCGGTCGCTGGACACCACCATGGGGTTCACGCCGCTGGAGGGCCTGGTGATGGCCACCCGGTCCGGGTCGGTGGACCCCGGCCTCGTGCTCTGGCTGGAGGAGCACGCGGGCACGCCACCCGGCGAACTCGCCGCCACGCTGGAGCACAGATCCGGCCTGCTGGGGCTGGCCGGGACCGCCGATATGCGGCTCATCATCGACCGCGCCGACGCCGGAGACCCGCGTGCGGCACGGGCTTTCGATGTGTACATCCACCGGCTCCGCGCGTCCATCGCCGCCATGGCGGCGGCCCTCGGGGGGATCGACGTGCTGGCCTTCACCGGCGGCGTGGGGGAGAACGCCCCCCGTGTTCGCGAGCGCGCGGCCGACGGCCTGGAGTTCCTCGGGATAGCCGTCGACCCTGCCCGGAACACGGCTGGCCAGCCGGGGCCGGATTTCCACATCGGAGCATCCGGCGCTCCGGTCGCGACGGTGGTGATCGCCGCCCGGGAAGACCTGGAGATCGCCGCCCAGGTCCGGTCCCTCCTGACGGCCGCGCACGGGGCCTGACGGCCGCGCACGAGTCCCGACGGCCGCGCACGAGTCCCGACGGCCCGCGCACGAGGCCGTCACCGGGAATGTTGCGCGGTCAACTATCGTTAGCGACTTCGACCCGCGGAGCGCGGCGCGGCGCAGCAGGCCAGGCACAGCAGGCCAGGCACAGCGGGCCGGACCGCCGTTCTCTGCCGTGAAATGCCGCCGTTCGGTACCGCGAAGGAGGGGCAATGCCCGCCGTGACCGTGGAAGACATCCTGATTCTGCCGCGCGTCGGAGAGCCGGACCGCATCGCCCCGGAGCGGCCGGTGCGCTCTGTGACTACCGCCCCTGCCGGATTCGAGGGGGAAGGCTTCCCCGTCCGGCGCGCGTTCGCCGGTGTGGACCTGCGCCACCTCGACCCGTTCGTGCACATGGATCAGATGGGCGAGGTGGACTACTCTCCCGGCGAGGCGAAGGGAACCGCCTGGCACCCGCACCGGGGGTTCGAGACGGTGACCTACATCATCGACGGCACCTTCCGCCATCAGGACTCCAACGGGGGCGGGGGCCTGATCACCAACGGTGACACGCAATGGATGACCGCTGGCGGCGGCATCCTGCACATCGAGGAGCCACCCGAGGAACTGGTTGCCAGCGGGGGCCTGTTCCACGGGTTCCAGCTCTGGGTGAACCTGCCGGCGCGGCTCAAGCTGACCAATCCGCGCTACCAGGACATCCGGGCTGGCCAAGTGGCGCTGCTCGCCTCTGCCGATGGCGGTGCGCTGCTGCGGGTGATCGCCGGCGAACTGGCGGGCCACGCCGGTCCCGGCATCACCCACACCCCGATCACCCTGGTGCACGCGACGATCTCAGCCGGGGCACGGACGCGCCTGCCGTGGCGTCGCGACTTCAACGCACTCGCCTATGTGATGGCGGGGTCGGGCACGGTCGGCACCGAGAAGCATCCTGCCCGGACCGGCCAGCTCGCCGTCTTCGGTCCCGGCGAGGCGATCACCGTGGCCGCTGACCCACGTCCGCAGGGTCCGGGCACCAGCTTCGAGGTCCTGCTACTCGGCGGCGAGCCGATCCGGGAGCCGGTCGCCGCCTACGGGCCGTTCGTCATGAACACGCGCGACGAACTGGTCAAGGCCTTCGAGGACTTCCAGGCTGGCCGCCTCGGGACCATACCGGCCCAGCGGGTCAGTGTCCCGGAGGGGAACCACCCTGGGCACGACGTGATCTGAGCGGGGCACGCAGCGCTCCCGGCCAATTTCGTGATTGGTTCATTTCACACCCCCGCCCGGGGGTGTGAAATGAACCAATGATGAGCCTGTCGCGGGCTAGAGTGACAGGCCGTGGCAGGACGGGATTTGCACGAGGTGGTCGAAGCGGGCTGGGCGCGTGCGCTGGCGCCGGTCGCGGGCCGGATCGCCGCGATGGGTGACTTCCTGCGGGCCGAACTCGCGGCCGGACGTGGCTATCTGCCAGCCGGAGCGCAGGTGCTCAGGGCCTTTCAGCAGCCCTTTGACGAAGTCCGCGTGCTCATTATCGGCCAGGACCCCTACCCAACCCCCGGCCATCCGGTCGGGCTCAGCTTCTCGGTCGCCCAGCACGTCCGGCCGCTGCCGCCCAGCCTGGTCAATATCTTCAAGGAGTACACCGCCGACCTCGGCTACCCGGCGCCGGCCACCGGGGATCTCACACCCTGGAGCGAGCGGGGCGTTCTCTTGCTGAACAGGGTGCTCACCGTCGCTCCGGGCAAGCCGGGTGCACACCGCGGGAAGGGCTGGGAGGAGGTGACCGAGCAGGCCGTCCGCGCGCTGGCGGCCCGGGGCGGGCCACTGGCCGCGATCCTGTGGGGCCGGGACGCCCAGAGTGCCGGGCACCTGCTCGGTGACATCCCCCGGATCGAGTCAGCCCACCCGAGCCCCTTCTCGGCCGATCGCGGCTTCTTCGGATCGCATCCCTTCAGCCGGGCCTCTGCTCTGCTGGAGCAACAGGGCGCTCCCCCCATGGACTGGAAGCTGCCCTAGCTCTGCCCGTCATCTCCGTGACCCCTCCCGGCGAGAAAGTACCAACGGGACGCGCGATGACCTGCCCGGCCGGGGACCCGCAGCCCGCGCCTCAAGCAAGGTAGCTGGTAGGCCCGGTGGCAAAGGCCCGGCGTGACGGCGTGGTCCAGGTGAGTGCGCCGGGCCGCGTTTGATCCAGGTGCCAGCCGTGGCTCTGCTTGGCTCTGTGATGCCGTCTGCAGAGCGGGGCCAGGTTGCATTCGCACGTCCGGCCGCCAATGTCGTAGGGCACTGTGTGGTCGAGGTCGCTGCGCGCCGATGGACGCCGGCATCCGGGGAACGAGCATGTGGCCTGGCGAATCTCGATGAGGTGGCGCAAGGATCGCGGAGGCTTGTAGGCGGCGTGCTCGCGCGGGTGGGTGCAGTGCCCGGCTTCCAGCCACTGAAGGTTGACTTCGGCCAGCCATGCGCGGAATGCGGCGAACCTGGTGCCGGGGTCAGCCGGGCGTGAGCCCGGTGGGCCGGGCGACGAACCGGCTGGCCCAGCTGATCTGGGTGATCTGGGTGATCTGAGTGCTGATCCGGTCTGTCCACCGCCGTCCCTCGCCGCGCCCGGGGGCGGATTGCGGGCGCAGCCGTGAGCCACAGCCCGCCCGGCCGCGTCTGTGACCGTCAGGCACCACCTGCTCCGGGGATTCCCGGCGAGCGCGCCCGCGAGAGTCCGGCTGTCATCGGCATCAAGCGGCCCAAACCCAGCGACCTCACCCGGAATCTGCGTCCAGCCGAGCCAGTTCGTCAGCGGTAGGGTCAGGTTCACCGTCCCGGCCAGCCCGCCACGACCGGCGTCGGCGCCGGCTCCGGCTCCGCGTGCGGATCTGGGCCGGGGCTCACCGGTTGCCCCGCTCCTTCCGTGCTCATCGCCGCTGTCCCCACTGCGGGGGGCGTGCTGGGCGGGAGTCGCGCCGCGCACGCCCGCGCCGTCCAGGTCGGCGCCGTCGATGCCCGCGCCGCCGATGCCCGCGCTGCTTGCGGACGGCTGTGCCCGACCGGTGAGCGCCTGGCCGGCGGGGTCGAGGCCGGCCAGCAGGGCCAGGAAAACGGTGGCCCGCAGCGCGTCCATACCGCCTTCCATCCCGGAGGCCT
>DAHUZQ010000077.1 GCA_027306495.1 Actinomycetota bacterium
CATGGCCTCCGGAGCGCCCTTGCTGACGATGCGTACCCGGCCGCCGGGCAGGCGATGCGCGGTGGCCATCCGTCTGCGGCCACTGTCGAACGGCCGCTCCGCTATGCGAGGCAGCCGGCCATTCAGCTCAGCCGCGTCCAGGCCAAGCTTGCCGCCAGCGGCCAGCAGGGCCGCTTCGGTCGGGTCCCCGATCGCCGTCCACGCATCATCTTCCCCGCCGGGGGGGCGCAGGGCGGCGTCGTTGCACAGGACGGCCGCCGCCAGCAACCGGTCCAGATCGGGAGCCTCTCGCCGGCTGACGGGCACGCCGTCGCGAGTCACCGTTCCGGCCGGGCCATAGCCGGTGCCGGAGATCTCAGCTTCTCCGGCCGGGGTCCACAGGCGGCGGGCGACCATCCTGCCCTCAGTCAGAGTGCCGGTCTTGTCCGTGCCCAGCACCGTCACCGATCCCAGCGTCTCGACTGCGGGGAGCCGGCGGATGAGCGCGTTCCTAGCCGACATACGCCGCGCGCCCAGGGCCAGGGCCAGGGTGACCACGGCAGGCAGCGACTCCGGAACCGCGGCAACCACCAGGCTGATCGCCGTGATGACCATCAGTTCCAGCTGCTGGCCCCGGGCCAGACCGATGGCCAGCACGATGACACACAACACGACCGCGGCGATGGCCAGCATCCGGCCCACTCCCGCGAGCCGCCGCTGCAGCGGGGTGAGGCCCTGCTGGCCGCCCATGAGCGCAGCGACCCGGCCCATCGCACTGTCCCTGCCGGTGGCTGTCACGAGCGCTCTCCCGTGGCCGCGGACGACGACGGTGCCGGCCGACAGCAGGTGCACCTGGCCACTGCCGCGCGCCTGTGACTTGTCCACCGGCACCGACTCCCCGGTCAGCGCGGACTCATCTACCAGCAGCGCGGCTGCATCCACCACATCCGCGTCGGCGGGCACGATGTCGCCCTCGGCCAGGACAAGCAGGTCCCCGACTACCACCTCACCGGCTGGGACCTGGCGCTGCTCGCCGTCGCGCACAACCCGGGCTTCCGGGGCTGTCAGCTGAGACAGTGCGGCGATGGCCTGGCCGGCCTTCACCTCCTGGGCAACTCCTACCGAGGTGTTGACCACGATCACCAGGACGATGACGCTGGCGTCGGTCCAGTCGCCGGTGGCCAGCGTGAGCGTCGCGGCCACCAGCAGCACAAGAATGAGGGGATCCCGCAACTGACTCGCGACCCGGCGCCAGAGCGGCGACCCGGCCGATCTCGGCAGCTCATTGCGCCCATATTGAGAAAGCCGCTCGGCTGCCTCCGCCGATGACAGCCCGCCGGGCATACGGTTGCGCATGCGCGGTTCCCGGCGTGTCTGGTCAGTCATCCTCCAGCCATGGTTTCAGGTCCGGGGTCGCGACCCCGTCGGCAGCCGCGCTCGTTCGACGATCGTTCGGCGGACGCCGGGTCACCTGCCGTCATCGGCGCCGGGACAGCCTGTGCGAGAGCTCGGTCTCGGTCTGGACGATCGATGAGCGGCTCAGCACCACGATGCCGACGACGGCAACCGCGCCACCGGCCAGCTGAACGGCCAGCAGCGGCGCTGACGTGGCCAGCCGCTCACCGAACACGGTCGCGCTGATGGTCACCGCGGCAACTGGCTCCACCGTGTCGATGACGGGCAAGCTCAGCGACAGCGCCCCGGAACCGTAGGCGCTCTGGCCGAACAGCGCCCCGGCCACGGCTACCGCGATCATGGCGTAGGGCCCCCAGGTAGCCAGTACGTGAGCCCCGCTGACGGCGAGGATATCGACCGAACTTTTCGTGAGCGCATCCAAGAGCCCGTACAAGGCGCCGGCCGCGGCGGCCAGCCCCCCCACCCGTGCGGGTCCGCGGACGCGCCAGGCAGCGAAGGCCGAGCCGAAGGTGACCGCGCCAACCGCTGCCAGCACCGGCAGCCAGACTGACAGCGAGGGCACGCCGCGGCCGGCCCGGGGCGCCGAGACCGTCAGGAAGATGACAACTCCGGCCGTCACCAGGAATGCCCCAGTCGCATCCCGGGGAGTGAGCCGGCGCCGATTGCGGCGGGCAATGAGCGGCAGGGCGAAGAGCACGTCGGTAGCAGCCAGCGGCTGTACCAATGTCAGCGGGCCGAACGCCAGCGCCAGGCCCTGGATGGCGAACGAACCTGCCGCGAGCAAGACCCCGCCGACCCATCGGCGCTGCCGGACAAGTGACAGCAGCAACCGGAAGCTCAGGATCCCCTTGCCGGACTCCCGGACAGCTACACCGTGCTGCACCAGCGAACCGACAGCGAAACAGAACGCCGCGGCCAGTGCTGCCGTGGCAGCTATCGCAGTGGACACTCCGGCCGCCCTCTCCGCTGCCGGGCGGGCCCGGCAAAGCGCCCCCTCTGGGAGCCTGCCGGCTTATGTACCCGACGGGTGGGACGAGCGCCAGCGGTCGGGGTTCAGCCCGGTCCGGGCCAGCGGCGTTCGCGCTCAACATGGCACCGCAATTCCCGCGTGCGGGCCGCGGCGCAGCGACCTGACCGGGGAACGCGGCGACCTCGCCCTGTCGCTGATAGCCAGGTCACTGCTGGCCCGGCTGATCTGCGCCAACGTCCGCGCACCTGAGCGTGCGGGACGCCGCCTCCTGCTCTGCTGAGCGTGCGGGACGCCGCACATGCCGTGCTGGGTTCGTGCTGACAAGCGGTGGAGCGTCAGGAAGGCTCCCGGTCCGGCGTCCCGTCCGGTTGGCGCGGCCCACGACGGCGCTGCGCATAGGCGCGTCCCAATTCCAGCGCTCCCGTGACGGCGAACGCGATCCCGAGCGCGAGGAGCAAGCCGGCCCAGGGCATGTGCTCGAACGCCCTGCCGCCGAAGAAGCCGAGGAACGCGGCGTACGTGGCCCAGAAGATGCCCGCGACGGCGTCGAACACCGCGAAGCGCCGCCACGGGTAACGGGCCGCGCCAGCGGTGAGCGTCACGGCGATCCGCCCGCCCGGGATGAAGCGGGCGACAAGGATGAGTTCGCCGCCGCGCCGCGCCAACTGGCGCTCGGCCCAGTGAGTCGTCTTGCGACCCTTCGCGCCGTGGAAGTACCGGGCCTTGGCGTAGGGGCCGAAACGGCGGCCGAGGGCGTACGCGGTGTTGTCGCCTGCGAACGCGCCACACGCTGCGGCTGCGAGGGCGAGCGGCATGGCGAGGTGACCGGTAGCGGCGACCACGCCAGCGGTGATCACGGCGGCTTCGCTGGGCACGACCGGCAGCAGGGCATCCAGGAACGCGAACACAAACACGACCGCGTAAGCCCATCCAGACGCGTCCGCGACGAGGCGCGTGAATTGGGTAAACACGGTTGATCACGGCGGGCTGCGGCAGGTTCGCGGCGTCGGCTGCGCGCGGGCAGGTGGTGTGCGAGCCCGCGCGGGACCCGGGCTGGGGGAGCGCCCGCGGCCCGGTGGTGAGATAGCAGGTCCCGGCGGCGGCCGGCCACTAGCCGGAAGAGGCCGATTTTCAGAAGGGGACGATGGTCGCCAGGACCCCCGTCCCCGGCGCGCGTCCGGCCAGGGTGCGGCACAACTCGACTGCGTCGAGCGGCAGGTGCTGGCCACCGGGCTGGCCGCAGCCGGGGTCGCAAGGGTAGGCACCGCCGGCTGGGTCGCTGAACTGGAGTGTGAACGGCTAGCGGTGCCGGCGGGCCCATTCAGCGACGATATCGGCGACGATGCGGGGCCCACGTCAGCCAGCGGATGGTAAGTTTATGGTATGCGGGCAACCATAGATCAGGCAGGGCGATTGGTCATACCCAAGGCTTTGCGCGACATGGTTGGCCTGGTGCCTGGCGAGGTCGAGGTATTCGCTGACGGAGCTGGCCTTCACATAGAGCCGCTGGCTGACGACCTGCTGGATGACGAAGACGGCCTTCTCGTCATCCCGGCGGGGGAAGTCGATGTCAGCGACGAGCTCATCAGGACGCTGCGTAATGCCGACCAGCGATGACCGGCCCCTGCTTCTGATCGACACGAGCGTCGCCGTCGCACTGGCCGCCGCCGGGCACCAATACCATCGGGCGACCAGGGACGCCGTCGGTGAGCGCCGCTGCGGCCTCAGTGGTCACGCGGCATTCGAGACTTTCTCCGTACTGACTCGGCTGCCGCCGCCGAACCGCCGCACGCCGGCCGCCGTTGCGCGGCTGCTCGCGCACAACTTTCCCGACTCCCGATTTCTCAGCATCGAAGGAGCCAGGCGGCTGCACGCAAGGCTGGCCTCTCTGGGCATCGCCGGCGGCGCCGTCTACGACGCTCTTGTTGGAGCCACGGCAGCCGAGCATGCCATCACCCTTGCCACCCGCGATCGCCGAGCCGCCGAGACCTATCGCGCGCTCGACATCGACTTCGAGCTGATCACTTAACCCGAGCGTCCGCTGCCGGGCCGTCGATGGCCAGCCCACAGCCGTGCGGCCGCTGGCGAGCAGCTGGCGAAGCTGGCAGCGGGTTTGCGCGGCCAGGAGCCTTGCCGGACTGGGCAGCGCCGCGACTGTTCGGCCCACGCCAGGGCCTGGCTCCACGGGCAGGGAGGCGGAAAGTCCCGGCACGTGTGACGTGCGACCCTTGGCCGGGCCGCGCCGGCGAGCCATGATGCGAGGGTGGGCCACGTGCTCGCCATCAACTTGTGGAGCCCGCGCCACGGGCTGTCCATCGGTGTCGCCTTGCTCACCGCGTTCCTGCTGGGCGTGGTGCACGGGGTGACCCCCGATGAGCACACCTGGCCGATCACGTTCTCGTACGCGGTCGGCTCCTTCTCGGCACGCCGGGGAATGCGTTCTGCGCTGGCGTTCTCGCTGTCCTTCACCGTGCAGCGGGCGCTGTTGTCCGAACTTGCCTTCCTGGGACTGCTGGCGATCCGTGACAACCCCACCTGGAACGCCGCCATCTATCTGGTGGTTGGGGTGACGATGGTGGCCGCCGGTTTCTACGTGCTGCGGCTGCGCTGTTCGCTGCATCTGCACCTGTGGCCGCCCAGGATCGGGGGATGCCACCGCCCCCAGCACGCCGACACCGCCGAATGGGCCGGGCGCACACCCACCCCGGCGATGGCAGCCGTGCACGGCTTCGTCGCGGGGTGGGGCATGGGAGCCTTCGCGCTGATCATGATGACGGTGCTGGCCCCTGCCATGCCGACGGCCGCGCTCGGGTGGGCGCCCGGCGCGGCGTTCGGGATCGGCACCACAGCCGTGCTGGCCGGGGCGGGCGCGGTGATCGGGGGCCTCATCCGCCATCAGCGGCTGCCGCGCCACCTCGCTGAGCAGGTCGCCCAGGAAGGTGCGGGATGGACGCTGCTGGCGGGCGGTGCGCTCTTCACGCTGGCGGGAGTGGCCGGGCTCGCCGTCCCCGCGATCATGACCGTGGGGATCAGCACCGGCATCCATGTCCACAACCTGGATCAGGTCAACATCGGCACACTGCTCGTGATCCTCATCGTCGTGGTCGCCGTCGTCACGATCACCCGCACCGTTCACCGCTTCCGGCACCTGCCGGCGGGCGGGGCACGCCGGATAGTGCTGCTGGCCCGGCCGGGGGCCGGCAAGAGCACGCAGGCCGAGCGCCTGGCGGGCATCCTCGGGATCACCCATGTGTCCACCGGCGAGTTGCTCCGCCGTCAGGTGGCCACCGACGCAGCCGGTGCGGGCCCGGTGGCCCGGTTGCTGGCGGAGGGAGATCTGGTCCCCGAGGAAACGGTGGAAGCCATTCTCATGCCCAGGCTCGCTGACGCGGCGGCGGCGGGCGGGTACGTGCTCGACGGCTTTCCCCGGGACGTGTCCCAGGCAGCTGTGCTGGCACAACTTCCACCCGGCGAGAGACCGGAACTGGCCGTCTCGCTGGATGTGCCCGAAGCCGAGTGCCGGCGGCGGTTGCTGGCGCGCGCCCGCGCGCAGGACCGGACCGACGACACACCGCAAACCATCGACCGGCGGCTCGCGGCCTACGACCGGGACATGCGGCCCGTTCTCACCTGGTATGGCCAACAGGGACAGTTGGTGAGGGTGGATGGGGCGGGAACGGTCGGGGACGTCACCGGGCAGATCGTCGCCACTGGCCGGCTCCGGCCGCCCAGCGCCTCGGGCCCGCCCGAGTTATCCGGTGGCCCCGGCCGGCGCCGGTCCGCCGCGGCGTGGCTGGCGGCCGCGAACCCGGAGGCAATGAAGAAGCCAGCGGCAGCGGCGCGGCGCGAGCGGGTGCTCCCCATCATCAGGCTCAGGCAGGTCGCCGGATGCAGCAGGCCGGTGACTTCGCCAAGCTTGCAGATGGCGTGAGCCGGCCTTGCCGTGCTGGGTGCGGCCTGCCCGAGGTGCCGGGCGCCGAGCACCCGCGGCACCGCACGGGCCGCAGGCTTACGAGGGCACCTCCTCGCTCAGCGCGGGCGGGGAGCGAAGAAAATGACCGCGACCCCCAGGATGACGATCGCTGCCCCGAGCCAGTCGTAGGTATCGGGCCGGTGGCCGTCGATGCTCCAGCCCCACAGCAGGCTCATGACCACGAACACGCCGCCGTAGGCAGCGTAGACGCGGCCGAAGTCGGCGGTGGTCTGCAGGGTGGGGATGACGCCGTAGACCACCAGGATGAGACCACCCACCAGGCCGACGGGCCAGGGAGCACCCTCGCGCAGCCACCGCCAGACCAGGTACCCACCGCCGATCTCGGCCAGCCCGGCGGCGGCGAACAAGCCGATGCTGCGCGCGACCTGCATACCGTGAACCTACGTGACCTGCAGACCGTGAATCGAAAGGAACGGGCGGCCTGGCCGGGCACCGGGCCCCGGCCAGCGCGCCGTTCACCTCGACCGGCATGCGCCAGGGGAGCGCGGCGCCGGTCAGGCGTGCCGGCGGACGGCCAGCAGGAACGGGATCGCAGCCAGTTGCGCGGCGACCGCGAAGGCGGTCACGGCGCCCAGCGAGACATCGAAGAGGACGCCGACGATGATGCTGCCAGCTACCCACGCTGTGCCGTATGCGCCGGTGAACAGCCCGTAGGCCGAAGCACGCCGGTCCGGGGACACCATCGGCGCGACGGCCGCCGGGATGATCGATTCCTGCACGCCCATGCCCAGCCCCCACAGCGCCACCCCGGACACCGCCGCCCACACCCCGCCGAGGAACACCAGCGGCGCGTACGCCGCCCCGGCGATCGTCAGCGGGATGAGCACCCCGATCCCGGCCCGGTCGAACAACCGCCCGAAGATCAGCGACCCGGTGCCGCTGACCGCCATGGCGACCGCGTACAGCACCGGCACGATCGGTGCGGGGACCGTGCGCGCCTGCCCGAAGTGGAAGGCGATCAGCGGGAAGTCGGCGAACCCGGCCGCCACCAGCGCGGCGCCAATGAGGTAGATCCAGAACACCCTCGGCAGGCCGGAGGTGGTCACCTCGGCCGGCCCGGCCGACAGATCCTGCGGCCGGGGGAAGAACCGCCGGGCGATCAGCACCAGTGTCACGGTGATCACCGCCGGGGCACCGAGCGCGGCGAACGCGAGTGTGTAGTCGTGGTTGCTGACCGCCAGCACCAGGGCGACCAGCAGTGGCCCGAACATCGCGCCGAACTGATCCAGCGCCTCATGCACGCCGAAGCCCCAGCCGAACCCCATCTGTTTGGCAGCGTGCGACAGCATCGCGTCCCGGGGCGGATTCCTGGTCGCCTTGCCGACCCGCTCAGCGATGATCAGCAGCGCCGCGATCTCCCAGTTCCCGGCCAGCGCCAGCAGTGGCACCGCGGCCATCTGCACCACGTAGCCGCTGATGGTGATCGGCCAGTACCGGCCCGTGCGGTCGGCGCTCCGGCCGGAGAACAGCCGGAGCCCATACCCGAGGAACTCTCCCAGACCGCTGATCACGCTGATCGCCAGCGCCCCGGCGCCGAGTGTGCCCAGGTACGGGCCGATCACCGAGCGGGAGCCCTCGTAGGTGAAGTCGGCGAAAAAGCTCATCACGCCGACCGCCAGCACGAACTTCAGCGCCGGGGACGCTCCCGCCAGGTGCTTGCGCGGGCCGGACGGTTCCCGCTCAGCGGTGCCGGGGGGGTCGGTCGGCTCAGGCGCCGCCATATCGGTCCTTCCTCCCAGGGGGCCCGCTCACTCCGGCAGGTCGTGAGGCGGGCCGTTCGCGGGCCGGATTCGTTACGCAGGGCGGGGCAGGGGAGGTGCCCGCCCGCACCCGGCGATGTCATGACATGGCGCGCTCCAGCAGGACCGGCAGGCTGGTGCGCAGTACGTCTTCGGCGCGGGCGTAGGCGCTGGTCCCGACCCAGAGCCGGCACCGGGGGCCGCCCGGCGGCGTCCGGCGGCGCACGTGGCGTGGCCGCTGTGTTCTGGGGGCGGCATGGGCGGGTACGCCCGCCGCCCGCAGTTCCACGAGCAGTGGGGCGACGATCGCGGCGTCTATGTCGGCAATCGGTGCCCAGCCCGTATCACTGAGCCCGTTGCCCCTTCCGTGCGAGGGCAGCCACCACAGCCGCCCGAATCGCTCCGGCTGGTGCAATGGCCTTGCTATCGGTGCCGCCATTTCCTGCCCTCGTGTCGCAAGCGTCCACTGAACAGGAACCATCGGCCCTACTGGCATTCGGGCATCGGCACTGGCGCCCCGGCGGGCTCCACCGCCGCGCGGCTCGCAGGCCGCGAATTCCAGTATAGAACGGCAAGGCGCGGATGCCGGGTGGCTCGGCGGCGCGCCGCGGCACCGCGTGGAACGGGCACGTTCGCCGGGCGTCGCTGGATGATCTGATGCCCTGGCTGTGTGTCGAGGCGGGATGGACATCGGGGCAGATCTCGAAGGTGGCCGCGACATCGCGGCGCAGCGGGCGCGACCGGCTGCGCGCCCGTGGTGTGCGCGTCCGCACCCGCGGCCGGCTGGACCGGGAGGACCGGCTGAGCCCTCCGGTGGACCTGCTCCAGGAGCGGTATGTCACCGCTGGGCTGTCCGCCTGGGATACGGGCCGGATATCCGGCGTTCCCGGCAGGTGGCCCTGCGGGCTGAGCCCGGAGCTTGCCGGGGAGCTGGATGTCCAGTGCGGCCTCACTGCGCGCCATATCGAACTGCCTGCCGGGCAGCCGTCGCGGCCAGTGCTGAGGCTTCTGAATGCGCACGGGGGCC
>DAHUZQ010000094.1 GCA_027306495.1 Actinomycetota bacterium
GCGGCCCGGGCGAACGCCGATGACGGCGAAACCGCCAAGGGGGCTACCGGGTTCGGCACCCGGTTGCTGCTCCGCTGGCTCTGTCCTACGCCCGCTTGACAGCGGCCAGCAGTCCGTCCCCGACAGGCAGCAGCATCGGCACCAGTCGCTGATCCTGGCGGACCTGCTCACACACCTCCCGGATCGCGGCCGTTTCCGGGTCGTTGGCGCGCGGATCCGCCACCCTGCCCTCCCACAGCGCGTTGTCGAAGGCGACCACACCACCTGGCCGCAGCAGGCGAAGTGCCTCTCGCAGATAGTCGGGGTACTCCTGCTTGTCGGCGTCGCAGAAGACCAGGTCGTAAGCCCCGTCGGTGAGCCGGGGCAGCACCTCGGCCGCCCTGCCGGTGATCAGGCGGCAGCGATTGGCGGGGAAGCCGGCCTCGGCGAACGCCAGGCGGGCCAGGCGCTGATGCTCGGGGTCGACATCGACGCTGGTGAGGACAGCGTCCCGGCGCATCCCCCGCAGTAGCCAGATGCCGGATGTGCCGCAGCCCGTGCCGATCTCCACGACGGTCCGGGCACTGACCGCCGAGGCGATGAACCGCAGTGCGGCACCTACCCCCGGGGCGACCGGCACGGCACCGCCCACCTCGGCCGCATTCCGCCGGGCGGATGCCAGCGCATCGTCTTCTGGGAGATACTCCTCAATGTAGGCCGTGCTGGCCTGACCGCTCACGGTGGCTGCCTCCGGTTGCTGCGGGCCCCCCCGCGGAAGCCTAGCGTTGCCCGACGTGACACGGGAACCAGCCGGGCCGGCCCAGGCGTTGCACTGGTTGGTGGCTCGCGGGACGAAAGTGGCGGGAGGCGTATGCAGGTGGGCGAGACCCAGACAGTCCAGTCGGAGGTAACCGAGTGGACTCCGCCTACCTGGGACGACGTCGTTCGCCAGTACTCCGCCCAAGTCTACCGTCTCGCCTACCGGCTAACCGGCAACACCTTCGACGCCGAAGACCTCACCCAGGAGGTCTTCGTCAGGGTGTTCCGGTCGCTGGCCACCTATACCCCAGGCACATTCGATGGCTGGCTGCATCGCATCACCACCAACCTCTTCCTCGACATGGCCCGTCGCCGTCAGCGCATCCGGTTCGAGGGCCTGGGTGAGCAGGCGGAGGGCCGCTTGCGGGACGGTGACCTGACCCCGGCACAGGCGTTCGATGCCCGGCACTTCGATACCGACGTCCAGGCGGCGCTGCGGGATCTGCCGCCCGAGTACCGCGCGGCTGTGGTGCTGTGCGACATCGAGGGACTGTCCTACGAAGAGATCGCGGCCAGCCTGGGAGTCAAGCTGGGCACGGTCCGGAGCCGGATACACCGGGGCCGTGCCCAGCTCCGGGCGGCCCTGGAGCATCGCCGCCCGCGTCCGCAGGTGCTTGGCCCCGCAACCGGGGCGGAAGCGCCATGAGTCACCTGGGCAAGCGCCTGTCCGCCTTCGTGGACGGCGAACTCGACGGCGCCGAGCGTGACCGGGCGGTCATCCACCTTGCCCGGTGCGAACGATGCCGCGGGGAGGCGGTGAGCCTGCGGACGCTGAAGCAGCGCATGCGGTCACTGGGCGAAGCGGCCGCTGATGAGGCGCTGACCGGGCGCCTGATCGCGATGGCCGCTGGCGTGCCGGAACCCGCCTGGGCCGCCTCGGGGGAGGTGGCTGCCCGGCCCACGACCGCCAATCGGCCCGGCTCGCTGCGCCCGCTGCTGGTGGCGGCGGTGCTGGCGGCCGGGGTGGGCATCGGCACAGCCGCTTTTGTCCTCGGAGGGGATGTGCAGCCCTCCGGTCCGCGGGTTCCTCCGGCCGTCGACGTCTTCATCGTCCAGCACGCGATCATGCCCGGGCCGGAGTTCGCCACGCCATCGCAGCCCGCGCGCACCGCGGCCCCCTGAGTGAGCCATGAGAGCAGGACACCGACCCCGCGCTGCCCGTTCCCGCACCGGGCGGGATGTTGTTGGCATGATCCTCATCACCGGTGCGGTTCTGGCAGCGCTGGTGGCGACCGGGGTCCGGTGGCCCGCCGCCGGGTCGGCACCCGGTGGTAACGCCGCCGCGCTGGTGCCCGAGCAGCCAGCCGTGCTGCGGGCGGCCACGGCCGCGGACAGGGTGCTGTTGCGGGCGGCACGGGCGTCGAGCCTGATGACCTACTCCGGCATCGAGGTGCTCGCTTGGTGGGGGGTTGACGGTCTCAGCACGGCGGCGCTGCAGGTTTGGCACCGGCCGGGGCTCCAGGCGATGACCGCGGCCCTGCAGCCCGGTTCCGACCTGCCCGGATACAGCCAGCGCCGGGCACCGCTGTCGGGTGCGCTCCTCAGCCCCGGACTGGCAGCAGGCGCCTCCGCCCTGACCATGAGCAGGCAGCTGGCCGCCCTGCTGGCCAGGAACTACCTGCTCGCCATCACCGGTTCGGGTTTTGCGTCCGGACGCCAGGCCCTGATACTCACTGTCCGCAGGCGGCACGGCTCGCTCGCTGCGCGGTTCTGGTTCGACAAGGTCACCGGCCTGCCGCTGCGCCGGCAGATGTTCGGCAACCGGTCCGCACTGCTGAGCGAGGCCGGGTTCGCGGATCTGACGGTGGGGCGGGGCGCCGGCTCGGGGGCGCCCGCGGCGCCGGGCGCGACCCAGACCGAGGAGCTTGCCACAGCCCAGCTCGCACGCCTGCGGGCGGTGGGCTGGCCGTTGCCTGGCCCGCTGCCCGGACACCTCAGCCTGCTGGACGCCCGGGAAGCCACCACCTCATCAGGCCCGGTGATCGGGCTCGATTACTCCGACGGCCTCTCGCAGGTGTCGATCTTCGTGCAGCGTGGGCACCTGCCGTCGCGGATCGGTGGCTGGTCGCAGGTCGCGCTGCACGGTGAGCATGTGTACGCGGGCGACCCGGATGACCTGAGCGTGGCATGGTCCGCGCGGGGCTACGTCTACACGGTGATCTCCTCCGCGCCGCGGCAGATTGTCGGGCAGGTGGTGGCGGCGCTGCCGCATGCTGGGCCACCGGGCGTCCTCTCGCGGATCGGTGACGGCCTGCGTCATCTGCTCTCGCTGGTCAGTCCCTGAACCAGCCCGGCCCGGAGCGGCCGGAACCGTCTACAGTGGAAAAAGCGCGCAGGCGTGCGTGGCCGGATGGCTGGAGATCACCGTGGATTTTTCCATCACCAAGTTCCTGGTGCTCGCGGTGATTGCTGTGGTGGTCTTTGGTCCCGACCAGCTGCCGCGGATCGCGGCTCAGGCGGGGCGGGCACTGCGGGAGTTGCGGCGGCTCGCGGATGGCGCCAAGGACGACTTGCGGGAGGGGCTCGGGGCGGAGTTCGCGGACCTCGATCTATCCGACCTGAACCCTCGGACGCTGGTCCGCAAGCACCTGCTCGACGGATTCAGCCTGGCAGACCTTGGCCTGGAAGCCGACCCTGGCCATGAGTTCCAGCCCGTGCCCGCCGTGGCCTCCCTGGAGCCGGGCGAAGAGCCGCCCTACGACTTCGAGGCGACCTGACCGGCGGCCCTGCCAGGGGCCTGACCGGCGGCCCCGCCAGGGAGCGCCGCACCCGTCAGACGGGTGACAGGCCGAGCTGACGGCCGGCCAGTCCGCGTGCCGTGCCCAACTCTTCGGCCACGCTGATGAGTTGCTTGGCGGCCGCCGATGAGGGATCGCTCAGCACCAGTGGCACACCGATGTCGCCGCCCTCCCGGAGCCTTACGTCGATCGGGATCCTGCCGAGAACCGGGACGGGCGCGCCGGTGACCCGGGTCAGCGCGTCAGCGACCACCTGGCCGCCGCCGGAACCGAAGACATCCACCAGTTCGCCGCAGTGCGGGCAGGCCAAGCCCGCCATGTTCTCGATCACACCGGCGATCCGCTGCCGCGTCTGGACGGCGATGGCCCCGGCCCGTTCGGCGACTTCGGCGGATGCGATCTGCGGGGTGGTGACGACCAGCAGTTCCGCATTGGGCACCAACTGTGCCACCGAGATCGCCACATCGCCCGTACCCGGCGGCAGGTCCATCAGCAGCACGTCGAGGTCGCCCCAGTACACGTCGCCGAGGAACTGCTGGACCGCGCGGTGCAGCATCGGGCCACGCCACACCACCGGCGCGTTGCCCTGCGTGAACATGCCGATCGAGATGACCTTGACGTCATGAGCTGACGGCGGCATGATCATCTGCTCCACCTGAGTGGGCCTGCCCGTCACGCCCAGCATGCGTGGCACCGAATGGCCGTAGATATCAGCGTCGAGCACGCCCACCTTGCGGCCGGCCGCGGCGAGTGCGGCGGCCAGGTTGACCGTGACAGAGGACTTGCCCACGCCACCTTTGCCGCTGGCGATCGCGAAGACCCTGGTGAGTGAGTCCGGCTGGGCGAAGGGGATCTCCCGTTCCTTTTGGCCGCCCCGCAGCTTGCCCTGCAGTTTCTGACGCTGCTCATCGCTCATGACGTCGAGGTCCACGGCCACCCGGGTAACCCCCGGCACCGCTGACACGGCCGCCGTGACGTCCCGGGTGATGGTCTCCCGCAGCGGGCAGCCGGACACCGTCAGGTAGACCTCCACCCGAACGGTCCCATCCGGATGGATATCGATGCTCTTGACCATGTCCAGATCGGTGATGGGCCGCCGGATCTCGGGGTCGTTGACCTTGGCCAGCGCGGCCATGACCTGCTCGGTGCTCGGCGTGGAGGCGGGGTGTGACATCGGCATGCTGTCATGCTATGCCGTGCCGGTGTGTGACCTCCCCTGACAGGCGGGTGCCGGTGTGACCGTCGAGGTACGCGGCCGCCTTGAAGCGATTCAGTGCCCGGTCGCAGGCTGAAGGCGGCTGACCAGGCAGGTGCGGGCCCAGCGCTCGGCGGCAGAGGTCTCGCCCGCTGCCAGGGGTTCGTTAAGCCGGCCCGCGAGCAGTGGGCCGATGACCGCTTCCCATTCCGCGCCGGCAGGCTCGACCCTGACGACGTCAGCGGTCCAGTGGCAGGCCACCTCGCCCGGTTCCCTGGCTGGGACGGTCACCTCCACCCGGTCCACATCGGCAAGACCGGGCACATCCTGCTCGCCCGGTCCGGTCAGCAGATAGGCGGCGCCGGCGGATCCGGGCCCGGCAGCGCCGCGGATCCAGACGTGCCACACCGCTCTTGGCCGCCGGCCGGCGACCTCCACCCAAATGACACCGGCCCGCTTGGTAACCTCCGCGATGAGCGCAGCGTCGGGCTGGGTGCCGGCCGGGTCCGCGTTCACGAGAGACAGGGTGCCACGGCCAGTGGCGTGGCGAGAGACAGGGCCACGGCCGGTGCCGTGGCGAGGAACGGGCGCCGCGGTGCGGGACAGGGCGCCTCAGCTGGTCGGAGGTGGGTCGGCAGTGGAGACGTACCGGCCCCGGCGCACCTGCCTGGCAGTGCCGGGCAGCAGCCCGCGCTTCATTGCGAAGGCGCGGGGCCTGCCCGCCGATGAATTGTTTCTCGACCTTGAGGACGCGGTGGCACCCGCAGCCAAGGACGAGGCGCGTTCCGCCGTGGTGGCAGCACTGAACTCCGGCGGCTGGGCGGGCAAGGACGTGGCGGTGCGGGTCAACGACGCGACCACGCGCTGGGCATACCGGGACGTGGCCGAGGTCGTCGGTGGCGCCGGCCGCCACCTGGCGGCGATCGTGCTGCCCAAGGTGACAGACCCGCGGCAGATCGCCTGGCTCGACCTGACCCTTGGCCAGATTGAACGGGACGCCGGTGCTGCGGTGGGCCGGATCGCCATAGATGCCCAGATCGAGGACGCGGCGGGCCTGGCCGCTGTGGAAGCCATCGCGGCCGCCTCACCTCGCCTGCGTGCACTGGTGTTCGGCCCGGCCGACTTCATGGCCAGTGTTGGAATGCGGCCACTGGCCGCCCACGCGCAGTCACCGGGGTATTCGGGTGCGGATGCATTCCATTACCCGCTGATGCGCATCCTGGTGGCCGCCCGTGCCCATGGCCTGGCCGCGATCGACGGCCCGTACCTGGTCATCGGCGACCTTGACGGGCTGGCCAGGTCCGCATCGGCCGCGGCCGCCCTGGGTTATGACGGCAAGTGGGTGGTCCACCCGGGGCAGATCGCGACCGTCAACGAGGCGTTCACCCCGGACCAGGAGAGCTACGAGCGTGCGGAGCTCGTCCTGGACGCCTGCGAGTACTACGCGCGCGTCGAAGGACGGGGGGCGGCCACGCTGGGCGGGGAGATGATCGACGAGGCTTCCCGAAAGCTCGCGCTGGTCACCGCGGTGCAGGGCCGGGCGGCGGGCCTGCGCCGCGGCCGCAGCTTCCAGCCGGGGAGCTAATCGATGACCTGCCAGGCGCGCAATGTCTCGGCGAGTCCCGAAGTCAACCGCAGGTCCGCGAGGCCAGCCGGGCTGACCCAGCGCGCATCGGCGGCGTCGTCCCCGGACGCGAGCGTGCCGCCGGTCACGGTGGCGGCGTAGTCATGGATGTCGATCACCGCCCCGTCCCGGCCGGGGCGCTCCACCGCGCCGACCAGGCGGCCGACGGCCACCCGCAACCCCGTCTCCTCGGCGATCTCGCGGGCTACCGCCTGCTCGTCTGTTTCCCCCGGCTCGATACGGCCACCGGGCAGGGACCAGCGGCCCGCCTCCGGGTCATGCCCGCGCTTGATCAGCAGTAGCCGGCCCTCGTCATCGGTGATGATCGCCCCGACACACCGGATGCGCGATCCCGTGCTCACGTTGGCCAGTATGACCTAACTCTTGACCGGGAGGTGCTTGGCCCGCACCCCGCCCGGGGATCAATGTCCTACCCATGGTGTACTCCCTGCGGCCGCCGTACCGGCCGGATCCCCAGGGGCTGGCCGCGGTCGTCGCCGACGCGGCCGTCCCGGTCTGGCTCCCGTGGCCGCTGCCCGTGGGCTGGCTGGTCTGCGGGTTCGCAGCGGCGAGCGCCGACGGGGAGGCCGCCCAAGGCTGCGCGGTGGCTCTGACCGGCCCGAACCCGGTCGGGGGCATCGGGGACATGGTGCTGATCTCAGAGGAACCGGGGGTGGGCATGGGCGCCCGGTATGCGGGCTTGCCCGGCCCGGACCCGGGGGAGGGATTCGCGACCGGTGCTCCGGAGGCGTTCGTGCGTTACAGCCACCACGAGTTCCCGCTCTGGCATGTCGGCGCACCCGACCGGGCCGTCTACGCTGGCGAGGTACTGGCGGACTGGCTCTGGCTGGTCCTCTGGCCGGCCAGTGCCGGGGTGCTGGTGATGGAGGCGCTTTCGCTGCTCGACCTGCGCGACCCCGGCCAGGATCTGGACCTGCCGTTCGGCGCCCTCTCGGACAGGTTGACGGCTTAGCCGGTTCCCGCCCCATGACCGCGCATTGGCCTACGATGAGCGCTCGTGCGGATTGATCTGCACTGCCACAGCAGTGTCTCGGACGGGACCCGGACCCCGGCCGAGGTAGTGCGCCGAGCCCACGCCGCCGGGCTGAGTGTGGTGGCGCTCACCGACCACGACACCCAGCGTGGCGTGCCGGAGGCCCGGGCCGCGCTGCCGACGGGCATGACCCTGGTCCCGGGCATGGAACTGTCCTGCCGGCTCGATGGCCACAGCGTGCACCTGCTCGCCTACTGCGCCAACCCCGCTCACCCTGCGCTGGCCGCTGAATGCGCCGCGATCCTCGACGGGCGGGTGGCCAGGGCCAAGGCCATGGTGGAGCGCCTGCGTGAACTCGGTGCCGACATCACCTGGGATCGTGTGGCCGAACTCGCCGGTGACGCGGTGGTCGGGCGCCCCCACATCGCCGACGCCCTGGCCGAAGCGGGGGTCGTCGGCGACCAGACGCAGGCGTTCACAGCCGAGTGGATCGGTGCGGGCGGACGGGCCCACGTCTCCCGGTACGCACTCGATCCGGTCCGGGCGATCAGCCTGGTCAGCGAGGCTGGTGGGGTCAGCGTGCTGGCGCACCCGGGCGCCACGGGCCGTGGCTGGAAGATCTCCGACGACCAGATCGCCAAGCTCGCGCTGGCGGGCATGGCCGGACTGGAAGTCGACCACCCCAACCACGATGACCGGGAACGGCTGCGTCTGCGCGCCGTGGCTGTCAGCCTCGGGCTGGTTGCCTCGGGCGGCAGTGACGACCACGGAGAACGCACCGGCGACCGGATCGGCTGCGAACTGGCCGATCCGCGGGCGTACCAGGCGCTGATGGCCCGGGTGGCGGTCCGGCCCGGCCACGGGGACACCGTGCCATGACGGGGGTGTCCGGCCAGGCCGAACTGGACGGCATGCCCGCCCGGCTCTATCCCTGCACCCCTACCCGGCTGGCGGCCTGGCTCGACTGCCCGCGCCGGTACCGGATGGCTTATCTGGACCGTCCGCCGGTCCGTAAGGGCCCGCCGTGGGCACACAACAGCCTGGGCGCCAGCGTTCACAACGCGCTGGCCAACTGGTGGCGCCGACCGGTCGGGCACCGTGACCCGGCGGCGGCCGGGGAATTGCTGGACCGGGGCTGGATCGAGGAAGGCTTCGCGAACCCGGATCAGTCGGCGCACCATCGACGGCTCGCCCGCGACATGGTCGAGCGCTACGTTGCAGGGCTGGACCCCGCTGCGGAGCCGCGCGGCGTCGAGCGGACGGTGAGCATGCCCACGCGCGCCTTGGTGGTAAGCGGCCGTATCGACCGGTTGGACGAGCGTCACGCTCCGGATGGCAGCCGCACCCTGGCAGTCGTGGACTACAAGACCGGTCGGCGCCGGTTGTCGGTCGACGACGCGCGTTCGTCGCTGCCGCTGGCGCTATATGCCCTGGCGGCCGGGCACGTGCTGCGCAGACCCTGCCAGCGCGTGGAGTTGCATCACCTTCCCACTGCTGGGGTTCACACGTTCGACCACACCGGCGCGAGCCTGGCACGTCACCTGAGCAGGGCGGAAGCGATCGCGGCCGAGTGCTCCGCCGCGGACAGCCGATTCCGGGCCGGGCTGGCTGGCGCGGACCTCGACGAGGTCTTCCCGCCGAGACCAGGTCCGGGTTGTGGCTGGTGTGATTACCGCGCGCACTGCCCGCAGGGCCAGGCTGCGGCACCCGCCCGTCAGCCCTGGGATGGCCTGGCGGACGATGAGCGGCCCTGAGCCGACTCCACCGTGTTCCAGAACGAGGTCAACGTGGCCGCCGTGGTCTCGGGCGCCTCGACCGCGGGTGAATGCGCGGCTTCGGGGATGCAGGTCCGCTGCGCGCGCAGGCGTTCGGCCATGTCCTCCTGAACGGCCGGATGCCAGGCGTCGTCATCCTCCCCGTACACCACCAGCATGGGCCGGCCGGTTCCCAGCAGGTCTGCCGTGCGGTCGGGGCAGCTCAGCAGGTCGGTGGCCATCGTCCGCAGGCCGACCGGGCAGGTCGCCAGCATCCGGTTGCGCAGGAACCTCACGATCTCCGGTGCCGCACCGTCCGCGACGGCCTGCGGCCCGAACTGGGTGTCCCACAGCCACCTGACGTGGGCGGGGAGGTCCGTGGCCCTGTCGAAATCGGCGAGCACATTGCGCAGAGCCGCGGCGCGCGGCCCGGTGATCGGGCCCGGGCCGGAACTCATGAGCGTCAGGGAGCCGACGGTGCCGCCATCGGTGATCATGGTCTCGCGGGCGACCAGCCCACCGAATGAGTGACCGAGCAGGTGGACCCGCGGCGCGGCCACCGCCGCCGCCACCGCCGCCACGTCCGCCGCGAGCGCACCCATCCGGTAACCATCGGGGTCCGTCGCGGGTGAGGTCTCGTACTGGCCCCGCATGTCGATGGTGATCACCCGGCGTCCGGCCGCCGCCAACGGAGCCAGCACCGCCAGGAAGTCCTCTTTGCTGCCGGTGTAGCCAGGTACCAGCAGCGCGGGCTCTCGTTCGCGGACCCCGGTCACGGGCAGGGCCTCAAGGGCTGCGAAAGCCCCGCGGGAGGTGCTGATCGTCACCCGCCGCACGCCATCGGCTAGGCGCAGGCTCCTCGGCGTACTCACCGACTGCCGTCCTCAGACGCTGCCTGCCCGCACGGCGGGCCCGGCGCGACCCCGGGAATCACGGTCCGAGCCGGCCGGGCGGCGCTTGCGCCCACCCCTTCCGGCCTGCTCACCGGCGACCGAGGGGGTGCCACCGGCGACCGAGGGAGTGCCACCGGCGACCGAGGGAACCTCACGGCCGGCCGGCGCAGTCGAACTGGCGGTCCCGCTCGAGTTCAGCGCCGCACCCCGCCGCGTCCGCCGTCGCACTCGGCGGTTACCCCCCGCCCCATCGTTGCCGCTGTGCTCACCGCTCCCACTGTGCTCTCCACTTCGAGTACTGTCACCGGCGCGGCTGCGGTCACCGGCGCGGCTGCGGTCACCGGCGCGGCTGCGGTCACCAGGCCGCCGCTTCCCGCCCTGACCGTCGGCGCGCCCGGTCTCCCCCAGGTCCTCGACCTCCTCGGCCTCGAGCCCTGCCCGCTCCCGCCGGTCGCGGGGCAGCTGGCCGGTGGCGCCGGCGGGGATGCCCAGGGCTGCGTAAAGGCTTGGGGACGTCGAGTATGTCTCCGCGGGCTCCGGCATCTCGAGCCCGAGACTTTCGCTGATCAGTTTCCAGCGGCTCAGGTCGGCCCAGTCCACAAACGTGACCGCCACCCCGGTGCGGCCGGCCCGGCCGGTGCGCCCGATCCGGTGCAGGTAGGCCTTATCGTCCTCGGGGCATTCGTAGTTGACGACATGGGTGACGTCGTCTACGTCCAGCCCGCGGGCCGCGACCTCGGTCGCGACGAGCACATCGACCTTGCCGTGACGGAAGGCGCGCAATGCCCGTTCACGCTGGGCCTGCCCGAGGTCTCCATGCACGGCGGCGGTGGCGAATCCGCGTGTCGACAGCGCGTCGGCAAGCTGATCGGCTGTTCGCTTGGTCCGGCAGAAGACCATCGTCAGCCCCCGTCCTTCCGCCTGCAGGACCCTGGCCAGCATTTCCACCTTGTCGAGCTGGTGCGCGCGGAAGGCGTGCTGCTGCGTGAGCGGTGGGTGCTCCGGTTCGTCATCCTGCTGCGCCCGGACATGGGTGGGCCGCTGCAGGTAACGGCGGGCGAGAGTGACCACGTCGCCGGGCATGGTGGCGGAGAAGAGCATGGTCTGGCGCTGTTGGGGAGTCAGTTCCAGGATGCGTTCCACATCCGGCAGGAACCCGAGATCGAGCATCTTGTCGGCCTCGTCCAGCACCAGCGTGGCCACATGCGACAGGTCGAGGTGCCGCTGGCGGGCAAGGTCGAGCAGGCGGCCGGGTGTGCCCACGACGACGTCCACCCCTGCCCGCAGGGTCTCGATCTGCGGTTCGTACGCGCGGCCGCCATAGAGGGTAAGCACCCGGGCGCCGCTCAGCGATCCGGCGAAGGTGAGATCCCCGGCTACCTGGATGGCCAATTCCCGGGTCGGGACCACCACCAGGGCGCTGGGAGCGCCGGGCAGGCGCTCGCCCGAAAGATGCTGCAGGAGTGGGATGCCGAAGGCGAGGGTCTTACCTGTGCCCGTCCTGGCCTGGCCGATGATGTCGTGGCCGGCCAGGGCGATCGGGAGAGCCAGCTCCTGAATGGGGAACGTCCGCACGATGCCGGCGGTCGCGAGTGCCTCGCAAATGACCGGGCTGACACCGAGATCGGTGAAGGCGGGTGCTTGCGTGGGGAGTGAGTCTGGGAGGTCCTGCTCGGGGAGCGCGTAGGTGGTCAGGTTTGCCAACTTCCATCAGTGACCTGCGACTCGGGCCGGTGACGCGCACCGGGCCGCCTCCGCGAAAGTCAGAGAGTACGGGGCGCCCGCGGGAATGCCCAGCGGGCCCTCGCACGGCACTGGCACATGCCACACGCCGTGCTTGCTGCACTGTCAAACACAGCCCTGACCGCGCCACATTCCCGTGGCGATACTTCAGCTTAGCAATGCGATGCTCGGGGGTCGGCAGCGACATTCCGCGGGCCCGGTTGTTAGGCTCGCTGGCAGGCTCAGGCTGACGCAGGTCCCCGGCTTGACTGGAGCGTGGCATGGCTGGCACTGACGGCGTCGTGGACCTGCTGGGACTGCTCGCCTACGCCGAGCTGGTGGCCTTTTTCCGGCTTTCGGAAGACGCCGCCCTCGCGCAGTCGCTGGCGGACAAGGCCGCACTCGGGGAGATGGCCGTGGCGGAGTTCGGCCACTTCCAGAAACTGCGCGAGGAGTTGCGGAGCCTGGGTGCCGTGCCCGAGGAGGCGATGGGCCCGTTCGTGGCGCCACTCGATGCGTTCCATGCGCGGACCGTGCCCGCGAACTGGCTGGAGGGGCTGGTGAAGGCCTACGTTGGCGACGGTATCGCGGCGGACTTCTACCGAGCCGTCGCCGAACTGCTGCGGCCCCGGCAGCGGGCACTGGTGATGGAAGTGCTCGCTGACACCGGGCACGCCGCCTTTGTCATCCCGCGAGTGCGCGCCGCGATCGAAGCCGATCCCCGGCTGGCGGGACGCCTGTCGCTATGGGCCCGCCGGCTGGTCGGGGAGGCGCTGGCCCAGGCCCACCGGGTGGTGGGCGAACGTCCGCCGCTAGCTCAGGTCCTGGTGAGCACCGCCGACTACGAGCGTGGCGACCAGGGGGAGATCGGCCGGATGTTCGCCCGCCTGACCGACGCCCACGATGAGCGGATGGCCGCGCTCGGCCTCGCGGACTGGGAGCGGCAGGTGGAGACGGAGGCAGCAGCGGATTGATCCGCCGCGGTCACAAGCTCCCGGACCCGATCCGCCGCGGTCACAAGCTCCCGAACCCGATCCGCCGCTGCTCGGTCCCGGTGAACTCGACGTAGCCGATCTTGTCGGCCGGGATCAGCACCTTGCCCCCCTTGTCGTCCGGCAGGACGAACAGACCACCAGATTCCACCGCATGCGCCACAGAGCGCTCCATCTCCTCCGCGGAGACGTTGGTTTCCAGCACGAGTTCCCGGGGGATCGACTGGATCCCGATCTTCACTTCCACGAGGCTGCTCTCCCTTGTGCGCAATTACGGTGCCGTGCCCCGGCCGCATGGCCGGTCACGGTCCATCACGGTCCATCACGGTCGATCACGGTAGGGCAACAGGGGGGACTGGCGGGGGATTTACTCGGCAGTGGGGTAGTCGTGCCCGCTGACCCCATCCTGCGCCCTGGGCCAGCCGCTGATTCCCCGCCAGGCGAGCCGGGCGATCAACTGCTCGGCGGCGTCCTTGCCGATGGCTCCATCGCTGCTGAGCCAGTAGGTGGCACTGACCTGGGCCATGCCGACGAGGCCGGTCCCGAGCAGGTGTGCCTCGGTGTCGCCAACCCCGGCGTCCTCCCGGATGATCTCGCTGATCATCTCGGCGCAGTCGTGCATCGACCGGTCAAGTCGGTCACGCACCGCAGGCTCATTGCGCAGGTCCGACTCGAAGATGAGCCGGAACGCCTGGTCGGTGCTTACGACGAAGTCGTAGAACGCCGTGAAGGTGGCGCTGACTCGCTGCTTGTTATCGGTCGTCGAATCAAGCGCTGCCCGGACAGTGGCGGTGAGCGCGTCCACGCTTTCGTCCAGCAGTGCCAGGTACAGGTCGAGCTTCCCGGGGAAATGCTGGTACAGCACCGGCTTGCTGACGCCGGCGCGTTCGGCGATCTCATCCATCGCGGCGGCGTGGTAGCCCTGTGCGACGAAGATCTCCCGGGCAGCCCCCAGCAACTGGCGCCGGCGAGCGGGCTTGGGCAGTCGGGTGGGCATTCCCCTGCCCGTCGGCTCGCCTATGAGTGGATTGGCCACGACCGGGTCGGCAGGCCCCGGCGCAGCGCCATCAACGGTAGTCATCCTCATCGAGTCTCACTTCCCGGCGCTGGTCGGCAGCGTCGGCCTCGTTCGCGTCGAACGGCAGTTCAACCGGTTGCTCCCCGCCTGGCGATTGAGCCGCGAACTCGTCGGCTGCCGCCTCAGGGTCGTCGGCCACCTCCTCGTGCTGCTCCACCGCATCCGGAATCGGCGCCTCTGGATCGTTCTCGCTCATGCGCCCCTCCGTGCGTTCGTTCCGGCCGCTTGAGACTCGGGTACCGCAAAGCCTCACCCTAAGCCGGACCGTAGCTGTGATTTCATCATGACAGGCGGCAGGTGCTATGGCTGCCGCGGGCTCAGTCGGCGCCACTGGCGGAGCTTGCAGGGCGCAACCCCCGATGAACCGCCGCAGAACGGGTATCGCTACCGCATGCGAAGTATGTGGCGCGGCGCCATCTCGTTCGGATTGGTGACCATCCCCGTGCGCCTGTACGCCGCGACCGAGCAACGCGATGTCGCCTTCCGGCAGGTGCACCGATCCGACGGTGGCCGGATCAGGTTCCGGCGCATCTGTTCGGTCTGCGGTGAAGAAGTACCCTTCTCCGACATCGCCAAGGGCTACGAACTCCCGGACGGCGGGATGGTGGTGCTCACTGACGATGACCTGGCTGATCTGCCCCTGCCGACCACTCATAGCATCGAGGTCGTCAACTTCACCTCCGCCGATCAGCTTGACCCGCTGCTATACGCGCGCGGTTATTACAGCGAGCCGGATACGGCGGGGTTGCGCGCGTACGCGCTGTTGCGCGACGCGCTGGAGAAGTCGGGCAAGGTGGGGATCGCCAGGGTCGCCCTGCGCCAGCGGGAGAGCTTGGCGGCTCTGCGTGCCCGCGGCGGCGTGCTCGTGCTCGAGACGTTGCTGTGGCCCGATGAGGTGCGCGAGCCCGACTTCGCTTTCCTCGGCCAGGAGATCGCCGTCCGGCCACAGGAACTCACCATGGCGGCGTCCTTGATCGAATCCATGACCACGGACTTCGATCCATCGGAGTACCACGATCACTACCGGGAGGCGGTGGAGGAACTCGCCGCGGCCAAGGCCGAGGGCCAGGAGGTGGTACGACCCGAGCCCGAGCACGCGGAGGAGCCTGCTGGGAGCCTGGCCGACGCGCTGCGGGCCAGCCTGGCCGCGGCAAGGGCGCCGGCCGGTGCTTCGGCCGCCGGGGACGGCGAGGGGGGAACGGCGCCGGACGGCCGGGCGCCCGCCGGGAAGCCCCGCGGGGACCGGGACGGCAATCCCCGCGCGGACCGGGACGGCAAGCCCCGCGCGGCGGGGTCAGCCCAAGGCCCGGCTCGCACCCGCGCCGGCAAGGCGGGAAAGCAGGACACTGAGCCCGAGGCGTCCGATGGTCAGCGGCGGCCCCGTCGGCGGGCCAGCGCCTGATCAAGTGTGCCGCTGGGCTCAGTGCCCGAGTCGCTAGGGTTGCCCGCAGGCAGGACGACAAGCGAGCGTGGATTCCTGGCGCGCCGTGTAGAGAGGCGGTACCGATGAGACAGCGAGTACTCGGCCATGAGCTGACCGTGTCCGAACTCGGGCTTGGCTGCATGGGGATGAGCCAGTCCTACGGTGTCCCGGACGACGAGGAGTCCATCGCTACCATCCACCGGGCGATCGAGTTGGGGGTCACATTCCTGGACACCGCCGATGCCTACGGCCCGCACACCAACGAACGCCTGGTCGGCCGGGCGATCGAGGGTCACCGTGACGAGGTGATCCTGGCCACGAAGTTCGGCCAGGAGTTCCGCCCCGATGGGACACGTGGAGTGAACGGCAGGCCCGGATACGTCCGGCAGGCTTGCGATGCTTCATTGCAGCGCCTCGGGGTGGATCACATTGACCTGTACTACCAGCACCGCGTCGATCCCGACGTTCCGATCGAAGAGACCTGGGGGGCGATGAGCGAACTGGTCAGCGCCGGCAAAGTGCGCTTCCTGGGCATCTCCGAAGCGGCGCCGGCCACCCTGCGGCGCGCCCATGCGGTCCACCCCGTCGCGGCGGGACAGTATGAGTACTCGCTATTCAGCCGGGACCCCGAGCGCGAACTGCTGCCGGTGATGCGCGAACTCGGGGTCGGCTTGGTCTGCTACAGCCCGCTCGGCCGCGGCCTGCTGACAGGCGCGGTGCCGAAGTCCGAGGAGATGTCGGAGCGCGACTTCCGCCGCAATCACCCCCGGTTCCGCGGTGACAACCTGACCCACAATCTCGCTCTGGCGGCGAAGATCGCCGATATCGCGGCGGCCAGGGAAGTGACTGCCGCCCAGCTCGCGCTCGCCTGGGTGCTGGCGCGAGGTGAGGACATCGTCGCTATTCCAGGCACCAAGCGCCGCAGGTACCTCGACCAGAATGCCGCCGCCGTGGACATCGAACTCGATGCCGAAGACCTCCGTCAGCTAGACGAAGTCGCACCCCCCGGCGCGGCGGCCGGGGATCGTTACCCGCCGGCGATGATGGCGCGTGTGGGGGTGTGAGCTCAAGCGGCGCTGAGCTGGCTGGCCTGCCGCTCGGGACCTTGCCGGGCGCTCCGGCCGGGACTGTCCGGGACACCCCTGCGGAGCCGCAGCTGCATGCGGCGGCCAGCCGTGATCAGCCGTTCCTGATCTGGGCGCCGCGGGTGGTACCGGCGACTGCGGGCACCGGTGTGCTCGCGCCCGGCCACGTCGCCATCCGCTGCGGCGTCATCACCGAGGTCGCGGCAGGCGAACCCGCCCGGCCTCCTGACCTCCGTCTGCCCAGTGGGCTGCTGGCGCCCGGCCTGATCGACCTGCAGCTGAACGGCTGCGTTGGTGTTGACCTCTCACACTCAGATGGGCGGGGCTGGTCGAAGGTCGTCCGCCATCTGCCGGGGACGGGAACGACGGCTTTCCTGCCGACCCTGCTCAGCGCTCCGGTCGGGCAGCTGGTGGCGGCATTTCGTTCCGTACGCGATATGGCGCCACAACTATCGGGCGGTGCGCGGGTGCTCGGCCTGCACCTGGAGGGGCCGTTCCTGGCACCTGGCCGGGCGGGCGCGCACACGCGGGAATGGCTGGCCGAGCCGACGCCGGCGGCAGTGTCCCGCCTGGTCGAGGCAGGGGCCGGGGTGCTGCGGGTGGTCACGCTTGCCCCAGAGGTACCGGGCGGCATGGCGGCGATCGCGCTGCTGGCGGCGGCGGGCATGCTGGTGAGCATCGGCCACAGCGACGCCACCGGCTCGCAGACCGTGGCAGCCGCTGATGCGGGCGCGCGGATGGTCACCCACCTGTTCAATGCCCTGCGCCCCTTCCACCACCGCGAGGTCGGCGTGGCAGGGCAGGCGCTCATTGACCCAAGACTCACCTGTGGGCTGATCGCGGACGGCAGGCATGTGGCGCCTGCGGCGGTGGCCCTGGCGTTCGCGGCTGCTCCGGGACGGGTATGCCTGGTCACCGATTCAGTTTCGGCCGCCGGGATGCCACCGGGCCGGTATGCGCTCGGCGGGACGCCGATCACCCTGCCGCGCGGGGAGGGCGAGGTGCCCATCCGTGCCGACGGCACACTGGCGGGCTCGGTCCTGCGGATGGATCAAGCGGTGGCGAACGCGGTGGCGGCCGGCGTGGATCTCGCTCAGGCGGTCACGGCGGCCACCAGAGTGCCCGCCGACCTGCTCGGCCGCCCGGACCTGGGCAGGATCGCGGCTGGTTCGGCCGCCGACCTGCTGTGGCTGGGTGATGACCTGCGCACCCGGGCGGCCTGGGTGGGTGGGCGACAGGTGTTCCCCCGTTCCTGAGGGCGGTTACAGCTCGCGGTGCACCTTGTGCTGGGCCGCTTGCGCGCGCGGACGGAGCATCAGCAGGTCCACGTTGACATGAGGTGGCCGGGTGACCGCCCAGGTGATGGAGTCGGCGATATCGTCGGCGGTCAGTGGCTCGGCGACGCCGGCGTACACGGCTGCGGCGCGCTCGGCGTCCCCCCGGTACCGGTTCACGGCGAACTCGTCGGTCCGGACCATGCCAGGGGCGATCTCGATGACCCTGACCGGTTCCCCGGACAATTCCAGTCGCAGAGTCGCTGCGATGGCATGTTCGGCGTGCTTGGCAGCCACATAGCCGCCCCCGCCCTCGTATGCGACGAAGCTCGCGGTGGACGAGAGGACGACAATGGTGCCGTTCCCGCTCGCGATTAGCTTCGGCAACAGCGCCTGGGTCACGTGCAAGGTGCCGAGCACGTTGACCTCGTACATGGCCTGCCAGTCCAGCGGGTCGGACGCTGCGATGGTTTCCGCGCCGAAAGCGCCGCCGGCGTTGTTGACCAGCACGTCGCAACGCTCGATCGAGGCGGCGAACGCCTGCACCGCAGACCGGTTGGTGACGTCGAGCACGCGTGCTGTGGCCAGGCCGCCGTCCTGGCGGATCTGGGCAGCGAGGCCTTCGATCCGGTCGACCCTGCGAGCAGTGAGGACCACATGGTAACCGGCCTGCGGGCGTGCCAGCAGCCGCGCGGTGGCCGCGCCGATTCCGCTGCTGGCGCCGGTGACGACTGCGACTGGCTGCATGAGTTGTCCTTTCGCCTCTGCGAGCTTGCTGACCGCCTGACGGCTCACGGTGAGCTTCCGGACCGCCTGACGGCTCACGGTGAGCTCGGATGGCAAGTTACCGGACAGTGGCTCCTCGGCGGCGCGCTGCCGATCGCTTCGCTCGCTGACGAGCCGGGGCGTCGCAACACAGGCACCCGCTGGCTCGGCCTGCGATCGGTCCATACCCGGGGGCGGACTTCATCCTCGATTCAGATGCGCGGCAACGACTGGATCCGCGTGGCGGCGATGGCGCTGAGCCTGTCCCCGGCTCCCGGGACATCTTCGTGTTGGTCAGCAGAAACGAAATCGAACAGGGCCGTGAGCACGTGGCTGTTCGCGCAGGCGACCACCGATTCGGCGTTCTCGCCGAATTGGACAGCGCGGCCTTTCGGGCATTTGCGGAAGATGGTGCCCAGCTTGGCCGGCCAGTTGTGACCGAGTCTGCGTGTGTACGCGACCCGGGCGGTGACTGGCGATTGAGCGTCTACCGGCCGATGTCCGCCTCGCCCGGATAGCTGGTGGGCCGGGTCGTGTAGGTGCGCCTGCTGGGCGTCGTCCATACCATGACGCCCGGCTGTGGCTGCTCCAGGCCCCAGCCATGGGCCTGCTTCGCTCTGTGATGCGACCTGCACAAAGGCGAAAGGTTACATTCACAGCTGATCCCGCCCTGGTCGAATGCCAGCGTGTGGTCCTGGTCGCATCGTGCGGCGGGCCGTCGGCATCCGGGGAAGGAGCAGGTGGTTTGCCGGATCTCTATCAGGTGGCGCAGCGCGGCGGGCGGCCGGTAGGCGGGCGTCTGATGCCGGTGGTCGCACGTGCCCGTCGCCAAGGGACGGACCGGGATGCCGCTCAGCCAGGCAATCGCGCATCCGGGTGGATGTAAGCCGTCGGGCGCGTCTGTGCGGGGGCTGGTGGGCGGCCCCGCCCGGGCGCACCCGTGGGCGATGGCGCGGCCGGTGTCGTCGGTGAGGGTTAGGCACCACTGATTGCGCGGATTGCTGGCGATCAGGGCGGCGAGTCGTCGGCTGTCGGAGGCGTCCAGGGGCCCGAACCCGGCGGCGGTTCCCGGCAGCTGTGACATGCCCAGCCAGGTTGTCACCGGGATGGTGAGGTTCACCTTGGCGGAGATCCCGCCCGACCGCTCTCGTCGCGGGCCCGGCTGGGTGCCGGGTTTGGTGGCCGCGACCGGGGTTCCCCCTGCGGTACCAGCAGCAGGTGCCCGGGTGCCGGGGTCGGGGGACGTCGCTGGGATCCCGGAGTTGGCTGACGCGCCGGGGGCGCTGAGGTTGGGCGTTGCGCCGGGGGCGCTGGGGTTGGGCGTTGCGCCGGGGGCGCTGGGGTTGGGCGTTGCGCCGGGGGGGCCAGGGATGGGCTCCGTCGGCTGGGAGCTTGGCGGCTGGCTGGCCGGCACCGCTTCCGGCGGAGCGGCTGGGTCCTGGATGGCGAGGGCGGTGGCGGGGTCGCACCCGGCGAGCAGGGCCAGGAACACCTGGGCACGCAGCTCGTCCATCGTGCCGGGCAAACCCGCCGCACGCAGTTCGCCCGCTAGGGCGCTGATGTGCTCGTCGGCCGCCAGCGCCTGGGCTGGGGGTAGGTCACGTCCTGCCAGAGCGCTGGTGCCGGCATGCTCGGTCCAGCGCTCCACCCGAGCCTCGCGCTGCGCCCGTTCCTTGCGCGCCAACGCCGCGGCCGGGTCGGCGACGAGCACGGCCCACCTCGCGGCGGCCCGCAGCTCGCCGGTGGTCTGGTAAGGGGCGTCATGGGCGATGATCTGCTCCACGATGGCGGCGTGGAAGTCATCGAGGCCGGTGAGTTCATCGACGATCACCGCTGCCCTGGGGAGGTCGATATCACCTTCGGTGAGGGCTTTCATGGTGCGGGGCAGTCGGCCCAGGGCCATGGCACGGTCGAGGAGCTTGTCGGCGGCGCGGCTGGTCATGGTAAGCGCAGCGGCCAGTTCGTCCCCGGCGTGTTCAGCCACCCCGGCATCGCCGGCGGCCTCTTCGGCCATGCGTCGTCGCATCAGGTCTGCGGCAGCGGTCAATTCCACCGCCGTGCTCCACGAGGACAGGCGTCGCGCCGCCCGGAGTACCCCGACCAGCTCGTCATCGCTGAGGTGAGCTAGGCCAGCGGCGAGCACGTTTTCGGTGAAATGCGCCAAGGCGCCCCCCGGCGCCATGCGGTCCGTCACGCCGCCGGAGGCGAAACCCACCCCATCACCCGCTGCCCGGTCCCAGTGACCGGCCTTGCGGGTCTCCGGTCCCTCCGAGGCGGCGGTGGCGTCCGAGTACTCCGCCAGCAACGGCTCCGGGAGCAGCGCTAGCCACTGGTACTCACCGTCGGGTGGCGCCGAAGCCGGGTCGTCCACCTCATCCCACTCGTCCCCGCACGGCCCAGGGGACGCATCAGCGGGGAACCCGCCATCGGCCACGCTGTCAGGCCACGACCAGGGCATCACGCGGCCCAGCAACGCATCCCGCAAGGCATCCCCGGTCGACGGCAGGGGGCCATGGCCAGAGGGCAGGGCCACCGCAGACACCGGCTGCCGACCACCCGCGCCTGCGGGCTGGTTGGTGTTGGTGCAGGGTTGGGTGCCGGCGGGCTGCTCGGATTGGGCAGCGAACGCCGCACGGTCCCTGAGCGAGACACCCTCCACGGCCACCACCTCCAACCCGGTTCGAGCTTGGTTCGATACTACTATCGAGCACTGACAATTCATGGGCTATCTGTCGAATATCTCTATGAATTACGGCTCTTCGGGTGCTGGTAGGTAGCACAGCCGAGCGCAGCGCTGGGCCGGGGGGGGGGCTGGGCGGGGTGTGGGGTGTGACCGGGGCTGGGCG